>CADCTB010000227.1 GCA_902805665.1 uncultured Acidimicrobiales bacterium | reverse complement strand
GCGTGAGATAGCGCGAAGGCGCGCTAAGTCGGTAACACCGCGATAAACGAACCCCCCGTCAAGGACGGTGAAACAGCCAGATGTGGTCCTCCAGGCTTTCCGAGTGCGTGGTAGAGCGCCCACGACTCCCAGGCAAGCACCCGCTGATACCACAGCTCGCCCCAGCGGGCGATGTAGCGCTCGAAGTACTCGGTCAGCCGGGCAACCGTCAGCAGCTCCGACGGGCCGCTGCCCGGACACTCGAGGCGGCTCTGCAGCGACTGATTCCCGAGTCGCACACGCTCCTGAATCTCGAGGCCTGCGTCTGCGCACGCCAATTCAATGGAGTTCCGGTCCATGCTTTCCTCGGCGAGACCGAGCATTCGGAAGAGCCAGGCGCGCTCCTCCGGGCACAACTGTCCGGTCGCACTGGTCGCTTGGAGGATGACCCACCCTCCCCGCCTGGTCACTCGGGCGAGTTCACGCGTTACCGAGGAGCAGTCTGCACAGCTGATCGCATCGGTGCACCAGGTCAGGTCCGCGACGGCGTCGGCGAGTGGGAGAGCCTCTATGCGGCCCTGCACGAACAGAAGCCTTCCAGCGTTCGTGAAATCGGACACCGACGACCGGCGAGCGTCCGCGCCATGAGGAGAGATGTCCACCCCGACAAGTCGGCAGCCGACACGATCAGAAAGTGGCAGCGATCTCGATGCGTCGTAGCACGCAGCGTCGACGATCCGGCTTCCGGCGTCGAGCGGCACACCGGACAGGAATTGCTCGATGACGGCGTTGGAGGAGAGCGGCTTCATCGAACGCGACAGGACCTCGTCGTACGACGACGGGTCGAAACCCTCGAACGTCCAGATGGCCTTCGACGTATCGGTCTCGTCCATCTCGGAGATGCTTGCACCTTAGAGCTGTCGGTGCTCAAAGAGCCTTGCAGCACGGAACTACATGAAATTAGGCGTTACTCGTAGTACCCCGAGTGGATGTAGACGCAGGGCACGCCTTCCTCGTGGAACATCTCGGCGTTGCGGCGGTCGTCCTCGAAGGCCAGGCGGAGGTCGAAGCCGTGGTCCCGCAGCTCTCCGACGGTCTGGCGCTTGAACTCGCGGGCCGCGGTGTAGTCGCCGGCGTTGCGCATGATGAGCAGGTCCCAGCGCACGCCGTAGCGCTCCATCCAGGCAAGGGTCTGGGGCTGGACTCTCACCGGCCGGCCGGTGAGAAGGATGACGGCGAGATCGCGGTCGAGGAGCTCGATGAGGCGGGCCACCTCCTCGATGACCGGATCGTCACCGCAGGCGTCGAAGAAGGCACGCCAGTTGCGCTTGGACTGGTCCTCGAGGAAGTGCTGGCGACCGGTGGCATCCGACAGGACACCGTCGATGTCGACGAGGACAGACGGGCCTTCCACGGCGCCGTCTCGCCAGTGCCAGTGCTTGGGGATGTCGGGCAGGCGGCTACTCCTCTTCCCGTCCGCCGGCGGCCGCCCGCCGTTTGATCTCGTCGACCACGGTGGCATCGGCCAGGGTGGTGGTGTCCCCCAGGTCGCGGCCCTCGGCCACGTCGCGGAGCAGGCGACGCATGATCTTGCCGCTCCGGGTCTTGGGCAGGTCATCGGTGAAGATGACCGTCTTGGGTCGGGCCACCGCCCCGATCTTCTTGGTCACGTGCTTGCGCAGCGCCTCGCCGTGCTCGATGGACGCGTCCATCCCGCCCTTGAGCGTGACGAAGGCGATGATGGCCTGCCCGGTGGTCTCGTCCTTGGCGCCGACCACCGCCGCCTCGGCCACCGAGGGGTGGTCGACCAGGGCCGACTCGACCTCCGTGGTCGACACCCGGTGCCCGGAGATGTTCATGACGTCGTCGACCCGGCCCATGAGCCAGAAGTAGCCGTCGTCGTCGATCCGGGCGCCGTCGCCGGCGAAGTACCGGCCCTCGAATCGCGACCAGTAGGTCTGCCGGTAGCGCTCGGGGTCTCCGTAGATCCCCCGCAGCATCGACGGCCACGGTCGGGTCAGGGTGAGGTAGCCGCCGCCGGTGGGGAGCGGGTTGCCCTGGTCGTCCACCACCTCCGCCCCGATGCCGGGCAGCGGGAACGTGGCCGACCCCGGCCGCAACGTCGTGGCCCCGGGGAGGGGCGAGATCATGATGGCGCCGGTCTCGGTCTGCCACCAGGTGTCGACCAGCGGGCACCGGCCGCCACCGATGTTCTGGTGATACCAGATCCACGCCTCGGGGTTGATGGGCTCGCCCACCGAGCCCAGCACGCGCAGTGATGACATGTCGTGGGCCGCCGGGTACTCGGTGCCCCACTTCATGAAGGTCCGAATGGCCGTCGGCGCGGTGTAGAGGATGCTCACCTTGTAGCGCTCGACGATCGACCACCACCGGTCCTTCTGCGGGAAGTCGGGGCTCCCCTCGTACATCACCGACGTGGCCCCGTTGGCCAGCGGCCCGTAGACGATGTAGCTGTGGCCGGTGACCCAGCCGATGTCGGCGGCGCACCAGTAGACGTCGGTGTCGGCATGCAGGTCGAAGACGTACTTGTGGGTGAAGGCCACCTGGGTGAGGTAGCCCCCGGTGGTGTGCATGATCCCCTTCGGCTTGGCCGTGGTGCCCGACGTGTAGAGGAGGTAGAGGAGGTCCTCGGCGTCGACCGGTTCGGGGGCGACGGCGGCATCGTCGTCGGACACGCCGGCCATCAGGTCGTGGTACCACTTGTCGCGGGCGTCGTCCCACGCGACCGACTTCTCGGTACGGCGGACGACGACGACATGGTCGATCGAGGGAGATTCGCCAACCGCGGCGTCGGCGTTGTCCTTGAGGGGGATGACCTGGCCGCGCCGCCAGCCGCCGTCCGCAGTGATCAGGACCTTGGCCTCGGCGTCGTTGATCCGGTCGCGCAGGGACTCCGAGGAGAAGCCTCCGAACACCACCGAATGGGCGACGCCCAGTCGGGCGCAGGCCAGCATGGCCACCGGCAGCTCGGGGATCATCGGCATGTAGATGGCCACCCGGTCACCCTTGGTCACGCCCAGGGAGCGAAGTACTGCTGCGAACCGGCCGACCTCGGTTTGGAGGTCGGCATAGGTGACGGTCCGGGTGTCACCCGGCTCGCCCTCCCAGTGGAAGGCCACCTTGTCGCCCCGGCCCGCCTCCACGTGGCGGTCGACGCAGTTGTACGACACGTTCAGCTTGCCGCCCACGAACCACTTGGCGAAGGGCAGGTCCCACTCGAGGATCGTGTGCCACTCCTCCGACCAGTCGAGCAGGTCGAGGGCCTGGCGGGCCCAGAAACCCTGCCAGTCCCGCTCGGCGTCGTCGTACATCCACGGGTCGACGACCAGAGCGTCCTTCTTGAACGCCTCCGACGGCGGGAAGGTCCGCTCCTCGAGCTGGTAGGCCTCGATCGTCGGGGGCGTTGCTGGTGTCGCCTCAGCCATGGTTTTGGAGCCTACCCAGCCGCCGGTCTATATCCTTCCCCAGCGTGGAAGGCGGCAGCGATCCGGCGGCGCCTGCGGGCCTGACCTGCCAGCGCCACGGCCAGCCGACCCGCATCACCTGCGTCACCTGTGACACGCCGATCTGCCCGGCGTGCGCCATCCGCACCGAGGTCGGCTTCAAGTGCCCCGACCACGCGTCCAAGGCGGCCGCTCCCCGCAAGAGCCGGTTCCAAGCCGTGGGTGGCCTCCTGCTTCTCGTCGCCATCGCCGGCTTCATCCAGCTGGTCCGGACCACCGGCCGGGGTGAGCCGGCCAAGCCACCGTGCCCGACGGAGACGGCGCCCGACGTCGGGATCGGTTCCCAGGGCGGTCCGCACTGGACCGAGATGTCGCCATCGGGCCTGTGCGGGCGATACCACGCCGCCCACGTCTGGACCGGATCGCAGCTGTTGATCTGGGGCGGGGAGAACTGCGCCGGCGCGGCCTGCCCCACGTTCCGCGCCCCCCACCTGGCCGACGGTGCGGCATACACGCCGTCGGCCGACGCCTGGCGCAAGCTGCCCTCGTCGCCACTGTCGGCGAGGGCCCCGGCCGCCACCACCTGGACCGGTACCGAGATGGTGGTGTGGGGCGGCGTCGATGCTGACGCGTTCCTCGCCGACGGGGCGGCGTACGACCCGGCACGTGATCGCTGGCGTCCCGTGGCGGCCGGCCCTCTGGCTCCTCGCAACGGCGTGTCATCGGTGTGGACCGGTCGCGAGTTGCTGGTCTGGGGAGGCGGCAACCTCGACGCCGCGTTCCTGGACGGGGCCGCGTACGACCCGGGCGCCGACCGCTGGCGGACGATCGCCGAAGGCCCGCTCAGCCGGCGCTCGGGCGCGGTGACGGCGTGGACGGGCCGGGAGATGGTGGTCTGGGGCGGGGTCGACGTCGCCGCCGGGGTGGAGCTCCGCGACGGTGCCGCCTACGACGCGGACGCCAACCGGTGGCGCACGATCGCCGCCTCTCCCCTGGCGGGGCGTGACGACGCGGCGTCGGTGTGGACCGGGCGCGAGCTCCTGGTCTGGGGTGGCAACACCGTCGGCGGCGGTGGGTTGCTCGACGACGGGGCCGCGTACGACCCGGGCAGCGATCTCTGGCGTCCGATGGCCGACGCGCCGCTCACGCCGCGCACCGCCCCGGCCGCCGTGTGGAGCGGGCGCGAGTTGGTGCTCTGGGGTGGCATCGGCCTGCCGGGCGCCGTCGACAGCGGACCCCTCGACCGGATCATCGAGCCCAGGACGGTGCTGGTACCCCTGGACGACGGCGCGGCCTACGACCCGGCCACTGACCGCTGGCGGGCCCTGGAACCGGTGCCGCTGCTGGGCCGTGGGTTCCCCATCGCGGTCTGGGACGGTGAAGGGATGCTGATGTGGGGAGGCCTGGTAGTGGTCAGCTCCCCCGCGTCATCGTCGGAGGGCGTCCGCTACCGGCCCTGACCGCAGGCCACCCACTCCAGCACCCTGAAGGCGCCCAGGCCGGTGGGATCGGTGAGGGCGACGGCCTCGTTGGCCCGGCTGCGGGCCATCAGCGCCTGCAGGTCCCCGATGTGCGCTCGCTCCTGCCACGCCTGCCCGGCCTCCGCCGCCAGCTCGTCGATGCCGTGGGCCCGCAGGAACTCGGTCTGGCTGTGGTCCGCCGACGGTACGGGCAGCTGGTCGACGGCCACCTCGCACGTGACGTCCTGACCTCCCAGGTCGGCCAGAGGCGGCCGCCCTCGGCTGTGCCCCCGGTAGGTGCGCACCCACTCCGTCCATGGGCGGCGGGCCATCGACGGCGTCGTGTCCGCATAGTCCAGGACCACCACCCGTCCGGCCTGCACCAACCCACGGGCATGGTCGACCCAGGCGCACGCCGCCCGCTGCGTGGGGATGCGCCCTCCGACCGGCGCGTCGGGCGCCAGCCGGCTCTCGGCCCCATCGTCGACAGGCACCAGCGTCTCGAGCAGCGCCTCCGTGACTCGGACCTCGGCCCAGCCGCCGGCCCGGCGCTCGAGCAGGCCGAAGGGGAGGTTGTCGAGCAGCTCGTTGGCCAGGACCACGCCGACGAAGGGCTGCTCCGGCATCACGACGGCCGGCTCCACTCCCTCTGGCAACTGCGCCCGCAGCGCACTCGACCGCTCGACGGCCACGTAGCGCAGGGCGGGCCGGCACGCCGGCGCGGCGGCGAGAACTGCCTTCGCCAGGACGCCCCGGCCCGCCCCCGCCTCCACGACGGTGAACGGGGACGGCTGGCCCATCTCAACCCACCACGAGTCGAGGGCCCGGGCCAGCACCGCCCCGAACAATTGGCCGACCTCGGGGCTGGTCAGGAAGTCGCCGCCCCGGCCCGCGGCCCCACCCGCCTCGTAGAAGCCGAGCCGCGGGTGGTAAAGCGCCGTCTCGACTACATCTGCAAACCCCAGTGGGCCCTCGCGCCGGGCCCGCTCGGCGATCAGCTCCGCTAGGACGCTGCTGATCAACGTAGGTCGAGCCTGCGGCCCGAAGCGCTGACCTGCGGCGACGCAGGCGTCGCCACCGGCGCAGCGCGATAGATCAGCAGCGTCCTAGGGAACCAGCGACGCCAGGTCCCCGAAGTTGGCGAAGGCCTGGGGGTACACGCCGACGACGACCACGACTGCGGCGGTGATGCCCAGGGCCGTGATGAGCGGCGCCGGCACCCGGATGGGGGTGCGGTCGCCGTCGGGCACCGGGCTCATCCACATCTCCCGGGCCACCGCCGCGTAATAGAACAGCGCGATCACCGAGTTGACGGCGGCCACCACGCCGAGCAGCAACGCCCACGCGGTGCCGGCGTCGAGCACGGCCCGGAAGATGAAGAGCTTGGCCCACAACCCGGCAAGGGGAGGGATGCCCGCCAGCGAGAACAGGAAGATCGTCATGAGGACGGCGAGGCCCGGCGCGTACTCGTACAGCCCGCCGTAGGACGTGATCTCACCCGAGCGGGTCTTGCGGGCCACGGCGATGACGATGGCGAAGACGCCGAGGTTCATCGCCGCGTAGACGAGCAGGTAGACCACCGACGCGGTGAACGCGCTCTGCGCGGCGGCGCCTTCGTTCGAGCCGGCGATGGCGAAGGGAACCAGGATGTAGCCGGCCTGGGCGATGGACGAGTACGCCAGCATGCGGACGATGTTGGTCTGACGAAGTGCGATCAGGTTGCCGACCGTCATGGTCAGTGCGGCGAGGATGCCGAACATCGGGCCCCACACGTCGTCCCGGCCGAAGAACCCGACGAAGATCAGCTGGAGCAGGGCGACGAAGCCGCCGGTCTTCGACGCGACCGACAGGAACGCCGTCACGGGGGTCGGCGCGCCCTCGTAGGTGTCGGGAGCCCATGAGTGGAACGGGACGGCGGACACCTTGAAGGCGAACCCGACGATGATGAACACGATGGCCATCGTGACCAGCGGCTGCTCGGCCGCGCTGCCGTTCATCTGCTCGCCGATGTCGGCCAGCACGGTGGTGCCCGTGAAGCCGTAGATCAGCGACATGCCGTAGAGCATGACCGCCGAGGCCAGCACCCCCAGCAGGTAGTACTTGAGCGACGCCTCGTTGCTCTTCAGGTCACGCTTCCGCCAGCCGGCGAGCATGTAGGCGGGGATGGAGAGCGTCTCGAGGGCGACGAAGATGGTGATGAGGTCACGCGACGACGACATGACCACCATGCCCAACAGCGAGCAGAGCAGGAGGAAGTAGAACTCGCCCTCGTAGTAGTCGCCGTCCTCGACGTAGTTGATCGACATGAGCAGGACGACGAAGCCCGTGCCGAGGAACAGGGCTTTGAGGACCAGGGCGAAGTTGTCGACGACGTACGCGCCGCCGACCATCGAGCGGACGTCGTCACCCGACAGGGCCAGGGACAGGATCGGCACCATGGCCGCCACCAGGCCGAAGGCGGCGATGTTGGACAGGAGCCACTTGCGCGACGTGTCGAGGAACAGGTCGGCCACCAGCACGATGGCGAGCACGACGGTGAGGATGATCTCCGGCGCGAGCGCGTGATAGTCGAGGCTGGGGGGGGTGAACGGCATTGCGGCCGCCTACCTCCCGCCGCCGGCGGCGGCCGCGGCCCCGATGGCGTCCACTCCGGACGTGACCGCCCCCACTGCCGGGTCGATCACGTTGAACAGCAGGTGCGGGAAGATGCCGAAGAGGAGGATGCCGATGAGCAGGGGCGCCCAGGCGATGTACTCGGGGATGTGCACGTCGTGGACGTGCGCGTTCTCGAACTCCGGCTTGACCGTGCCGAACGCCACCCGCTGGAGCATCCACAGCAGGTAGCCGGCGGCGAACACGGTGCCGATGGCGGCCACCGCCATGTAGATCCGGAACGTGAGCTGGCTCAGCCCCTGGGCCGGCTCGTAGGCCGAGAGGATGGCGGGGAACTCGCCCCAGAACCCGGCGAGGCCGGGGAGCCCGAGTGAGGCGAAGACGCAGAAGCCGAGGATCCAGCCCATGCGCGGCGCCTGCAACAGCAGGCCGCCGAGGCGGGCCAGCTCACGGGTGCCGAAGCGCTCCTGGATCGAGCCGGCGAGGAAGAAGAGCATCCCGGTGATGAGGCCGTGGGCCACCATGCCGAACACCGCGGCGTTGATGCCGAAGCTCGTCAGGGTGGCGACGCCGAGCATCACGAACCCCATGTGGGCCACCGACGAGAAGGCGATGAGGCGCTTCATGTCGCGCTGGGCCAGGCAGCCGAGCGCTCCGTAGATGATCCCGATGACGGCGAGGAGGCCTATCCACGGGGCCCATGACCGGGCCGCCTCGGGAAGGATCGGGATGGCGATGCGGATGAACCCGTAGGTGCCGAGCTTCAGCAGGACGGCGGCAAGGATCACCGAGCCCACCGTCGGCGCCTCGGTGTGGGCGTCGGGCAGCCAGGTGTGGAACGGGAACATCGGCACCTTGATGGCGAAGCCCATGAACAGGCCGCCGAAGATCAGCAGCTGGGTGCCGTGGGCGATGGCGCCGCCCTGCTCGATGAGCAGCGGGATGTCGAAGGTCTGACCGCCCTTGAAGTACAGGGCCAGGAAGCTCAGGATCATCAGCGCCGACCCGAAGAGCGTGTACAGGAAGAACTTGATCGCCGCGTACTGGCGGTTCGGGCCGCCCCACACGCCGATCATGAAGTACATCGGCAGCAGGACCAGCTCGAAGAAGACGAAGAACAGGATGAGGTCCTGGGCGGCGAAGGTGCCGTTCATGCCCGTCTCGAGCACGAGCATCAGGATGAGGAACGCCTTTGGGTTGTGCGGCTCAGGAAAGTGGTCCCAGGAGTAGATGACGCACAGCACGGTGATCACCATCGACAGGATCAGCAGCGGCAGGGAGATGCCGTCGATGCCTATGTGGTAGCGGCTGTTGATGACGTCGATCCAGCCGTGGTTGGTCTCGTACTGGAGGCGTCCGGCGTCGTCGTAGTCGAACCCGAAGAGCAGCGAGAGCCCGACCACCGCAGTGGCCAGCGTCACCACCAGGGCGACGGCCTTGAGCATCTCCTCCCGCTCACGCGGGATGAGCGCCAGGAGCGCGGCGCCCACGATGGGCAGGAAGATGGCAGCGGTCAGCACGGCTTCATGGTCAACATCGTTTCTGAGACTCCCTCACGTCAGGACCACGAGGCCCATCGCCAAGACCGCAACTGCGCCGAACAACAGCGCTGCGTACTGCTGCACCCTCCCTGTCTGGAGGTGGCGCAGGATGCTCCCGCCCTCCTCCGCCGACAGGCCGGCGCCGTTCACTGCCCCGTCGATGACCCGCTGGTCGATGACGTCGTAGGCCACCTGGGCGGTGCGCTGGGCCGCCTTGCCCACTCCGTTGACCACGCCGTCGAGCACGTGCTGGTTGACCCAGTAGGCGGCCCGGGCCACCGGGTACTGGATCGCCCGGATGATTCCCAGGAACAGGTGGTCGAGGTAGTACTTGTTCACGATGACCCGGTGTGCGGTGCGCAGCGGCGGCACCCGGTCGGCGAGACCGTTCAAGGCGCCGCGGTAGTAGTAGGCCGCGGCGGCGGCGACCCCGAGGAGGGCGACGCCGACCGACCCCGCGGCCAGCATCGGGTTGAAGTCATGGTGTTCGAGGAAGTGCTCGACCCCCTCCACCTCGAACTCAACCCACCCGTTGAAAAGGAGGATCCCGGGAGCATTGAGCAGACCCGCCAACGCGGCTGGCACGGCCAGGATGCGAAGTGGCCAGGCCATGGACGGCGGTGACTCGTGCGGATGGCCGTGGCCCCGGTACTCGCCGGCGAAGATGAGGTAGCACGCCCGTGTCATGTACGCCGCGGTCATGAAGGCCCCGATGAGACCCACGACGAGCATGATGGGGTATCCGTCCTCCGCTGCGCCGAGCAGGATCTCGTCCTTCGACCAGAAGCCGGCCAGTGGGAAGATGCCCGCCAGGGCCACCGAGCCGACCATGAAGGTCCAGAAGGTGGTGGGCATGAACTTCCGCAGGCCCCCCATATCGCTCATGTTGTTGGAGTGCACGGCGTGGATCAGCGAGCCGGAGCCGAGGAACAGCAGGGCCTTGAAGAATGCGTGGGTGAAGAGGTGGAACACCGCCGCCGTCCACGCCCCGACCCCGAGGGCCATGATCATGTAGCCCAGCTGGCTGACCGTCGAGTAGGCCAGCACCTTCTTGACGTCGTCCTGCACGAACGCGAGGAGGGCGGCGATCAGCACGGTGATCGCCCCGATGATGGCCACCAGGTTGGTGCCGCCCACCTCGATGGAGAAGCCGGCGAAGAACACGCCGTACAGGCGGGCGACCAGGTAGACGCCGGCCACGACCATGGTGGCGGCGTGGATCAGGGCCGACACCGGGGTGGGGCCGGCCATGGCGTCGGGCAGCCAGACGTGCAGGGGGAACTGGGCGCTCTTGCCCATGACGCCGAGGAAGAGCAGGGAGGCGCCGATGAGCAGGGTGCCGTGGCCGATGCCGCCGGTGAGCGCCTCCCGGTTCAGGGCCTCGATGTCGAACGTCCGACCGGCAGCGAAGAAGAGGAGGATGATGCCGGTCATCAGTCCGATGTCGCCGGTACGGGTGGTGATGAAGGCCTTGATGGCGGCGCCGGAGTTGACCCCCTCCTCCCACCAGTGCCCGATGAGCATGAACGAGCACAGGCCGACGAGCTCCCAGCCGATCATGAGCTGCAGGGTGTTGTCGGAGACGACCAGCAGGAGCATGGCCGCCGTGAACAGCGAGAGGGCGGCGAAGAAGTAGGTGTAGCGCCGGTCACCGTCCATGTAGCCGGTGGAGTACACGTGCACCATCAGTGAGATGAAGGTGACGACCACCAGCATCATCACCGTCAGCCCGTCGACGTGGATGCCGGCCCCGAAGTCGATCCCGCCGATCTCGAACCAGGTGGTGTGGCGGTGCACCGCATGGCGGGGCACGTGCTCGCCGGTCCACTCGATGGCGGTGAGGAGGGACAGGACGAAGGAGGCGGTGAGGGCGGCGATGCCGACCTCGGCGCCCTTCTTGGGCAGGCGCTTCCCGAAGAACAGGATGACGAAGAAGGAGACAGCGGGGATGAGCGGGATGAGCCAGGCGTTGTCCAGCATGGGAGCGGCGGTCCTAGCCCTTCATCTGCGCGAGCTCGTCGAGGTCGATGTCGGCCCGGTTGCGGAAGATGAGCAGGACGATGGCCAGACCCACGCCGACTTCGGCGGCGGCGATGGCGATGACGAACAGCGAGAACACCTGACCGATGACGTTGTCGCGGAAGGCGCCGAAGGCGATCAGGTTGATGTTCACCGCGTTGAGCATGAGCTCGATGGACATCAGCACCAGCACCGCGTTCTTGCGGGCCAGGACCCCGTAGACGCCCAGGCAGAACAGGATGGCGGCCAGCAGCAGGAACTGGTTCAGGTACATGGGCTCCTAGTCCCTCCGGGCCAGGGCGACGGCACCCACCAGGGCGGCCAGCAGCAGGATGGAAACCACTTCGAACGGGATCACGTAGGTACCGAAGAGGGAGTCGCTGACCTCGGCGGTGCGCCGGATGTTGATGGTGCCCACCTTCTGGTCGCCGAAGGCGTCGAGGAGCACGGCGCCGAGGGCGCCGAGCAGGAACAGGGCGACGAGTGCGCCGAGGAGGCGCTGGTCGTTGTCGAGGTCGCCCTCCCGCCCGATCGGGGCCCGGGTGAGCATGACGCCGAACAGCAGGAGCACGACGACGGCGCCGATGTAGACGAGGACCTGGACCCATGCCACGAACTCGGCGGCGAGGAGGATGTAGAGCCCGGCCGCTCCGGCCAGGACAACGGCCAGGAACAGGGCGGCCCGCACGACGTTCTGGGTGGTGACCAACCGGAACGCGGCGGCCACCATGACCACGGCGAGGATGCCGAAGACGATGTTCTGGGCCACCATCGCGGGGACGCTAGCTCCTGCTACTTCTTCTTGACCGCCCCGGCCTCGAGGGCAGGGGGATCAGGGACGGTGACCATCCATTCGCCGAGACGGTCCTTGTCGTGCAGGAGGTCGGCGAGCTTGGACTCGGAGTACTCGTACTCCGGTGTCCAGAACAGGGCGTCGAACGGGCACACCTCCACGCAGATCCCGCAGTACATGCAGAGCGCGTAGTCGATGTCGAAACGGTCGAGCGCGTTCACCGTGCGGGGCTTGCCGCCCTCACGGCGCGGCGGGCGCTTCTCCTTGTGGCCCTCGATGTAGATGCACCAGTCGGGGCACTCCCGGGCACAGAGCATGCAGACGGTGCAGTTCTCCTCCTTCAGGGCGATGACGCCCCGGGTCCGAGGAGCCAGGTCTTCCTTCTCGTGCGGGTACTGGACCGTGACCGCACCCTTGGTCCAGGTGTTGATCATGGTCTTGAACGTGATGCCGAGACCCTTGGCGAGTCCGGGAAGTTCGGGCATTAGAGATTCACCTCTACGGGGATTTCATGCCGGCGGACGTCGGTGCCGCCGCAGGCGGCCCCTCCGGCTGCCGGCCGGAGAGAACAGGGCGAGGGGTGGCCGGCTCCGCCGGCCGCCGGGAGCGCAGCTGCCTCGCCGAGCAACTTCTGGTTGCGACGGCGATTCACAGCACCACCTTGAAGACCGCGGTCGCCATGATGTTGACGAGGGAGATGGGGATGAGGAACTTCCAGGCGAAGGCCTGGAGCTGGTCTTCGCGAAAACGCGGGAACGTGAAACGGATCCAGAAGATGAGGAAGGCGATGAGCATCACCTTGATCCCGAGGACCACCGGCCCGAGGATGTCGGCCAGGATGCCGGTCTCGAAGAAGGGCTGGTACCAGCCGCCGAAGTAGAGGGTGGCGGCGATGGCCGACAGGGCGAACGCGGTGCCGAACTCCGCCATGAAGAAGAAGAGGAAGCGGAACCCCGAGTACTCGGTCATGAAGCCGGCGACCAGCTCCGACTCGGCGACTGGCATGTCGAAGGGCGTCTGGGTCAGCTCGGCCTGGGCGGCGGCCAGGAACACGCCGAAACCCACGATCTGGGTGAGGATGAACGGGTTCCCGATCCAGGAGATGCCGAAGATGGCGCCGTCGGCCTGGGCATGGACGATGCCCTGCAGGCTCATGGTGTTGGCCTGGATGACCACGCCGACCACCGCGAGCACCAGCGGCAGCTCGTAGGCGATCAGCTGGCCGGCGGCCCGCAAGGACCCCAGAAGGGCGTACTTGTTGGCCGAGGCCCAGCCGGCCATGAGCACGCCGATGACGCCCAGCGATGACACGGCGAGGGCGTAGAAGATGCCGACGTCGAGGTCCTGGACGACCAGCCGGGGGCCGGCGGGGACGACCACGTACAGCAGGAAGGTGGAGATGAGGACGACGAGCGGGGCCAGGGCGAACACCCGCCGGTCGGCCTGTGCCGGGATGATGTCCTCCTTCTGGATGAACTTGATCCCGTCGCCGATGAGCTGGAACCAGCCGTGGAAGCCGCCGGGCTCCATGGGCCCCATCCGGCTCTGCATGTGGGCCATCATCTTGAGCAGGAAGACGTAGCCCAGGATGACTGCGCCGGCCGGGATGATCGACAGCACGATCACCGTCTTGATGATCGTCAGCTGCCAGTAGGGGAGCTCGAGCGCGAACATCATGAGCGCACCGCCCCCGGGGTCTGCACGGGCAGGAGACTAGTAACGGGTCTTGTGTGCACGCCAACGCCGGTGAAGCAGGGCACGGCTAGCGGTCGATATCCCCGAGGATGAAGTAGAGGCTGGCCAGGATCGTGATGATGTCGGGCACGTAGACGCCCTTGAGCAGCCACGGCACGATCGAGATGTTGTGGAACGAGGCGGACCGGATCTTCACCCGGAAGGGGCCGAGCCCGCCCTGGCTGACGACGTAGTAGCCCATCTCGCCCAGGGGGTTCTCGGTGTGGGCCCACGCCTCGCCGGCGGGCACCTTGATGATGCGGGGCACCTTGGCCTGGATGGGACCGGACGGGAGGCCGTCGAGGAGCTGGTCGACCATGAGCGTGGCCTCGCGGGTCTCCTGCAGGCGGACCCAGTAGCGGGCGAAGGAGTCGCCGTCGGGGTGGGTCCAGACCTTCCAGTCGAGCTCTTTCCACGCCAGCGGGGAGGGTGCGTCTCGGCGGAGGTCCCAGTCGACGCCACTGGCCCGGATGTTGGCGCCCGAGAGGCCGTAGGACAGCCCGACGTCGGCCGGGATGACGCCGACGCCGCGGGTACGGGCTTCGAAGATCTCGCTGCCCATGAGCAGGTCCTCGAGCTGGTCGCAGTACCCGCGGATGCGCCGCATGGCGTCCTTGGTCTCGGAGATCCAGCCCTTGGGCAGGTCGTCCTTGATGCCACCGATGCGGTCGAAGTTGGGGTGGAACCGCCCGCCGGTGGCCTCCTCGATCAGGTTGAGCACGTACTCACGGTCGCGGAAGGCGAAGAAGACGGGGGTGATGGCGCCGAGCTGCACGCCCATCTCGCCGATGAAGAGGGTGATGTTGGCGATGCGGCTGAGCTCGAAGAAGAGGGTGCGGATCCATTGGGCCCTCGGTGGCGCCTCCACCTCCATGAGCTGCTCGGCGGCGAGGATGAACGGGACCTCGTTGGCGAAGGACGACAGCCAGTCGATCCGGTTGATGAGGGTGTTGATCTGCGGATAGGTCCGGACCTCGACCAGCTTCTCGTAGCCCCGGTGCATGTAGCCGCAGACCACATCGGCCTTGACCACCTGCTCGCCGTCGAGGCGGGCGATGATCCGCAGGGTGCCGTGCGTCGCCGGGTGCTGCGGCCCGAGGTTGAGGGTCATCTCCTCGGTCTGCAGCTCGACGTTGAGCCGGACGTCGGCCGCCTGCGAGGCGATGTAGGAGATCCGTTGCTGGTCGGCGACGGCCATCAGGCGCCTTCCTCTGCGGCGGGAGTGGCTGCCTCCGCTGGGTCCTCGTATGACGCAGGGAACAGCTCAACGTCGACGAGGCCCGGCCAGGGCTTCACTTCACGGGCCAGGAGCGGGAAGTCCTTGCGCAGCGGGAAGCCCTCGAACTCACCGGGGAGGTAGAGCTTGATCAGATTGGGATGGCCGTCGAAGTCGAAGCCGAACATCTCCGAGGTCTCCCGCTCGCACCAGTCGGCACCGGGGTACTCGCCCGTCCAGGTCTGGATGCGCGGCGTCTCGTCGTCGAGGTCGGCCTTGAAGGTGACACCGATGTGGCGGATGGTCGAGTACAGCCGGGCCAGGACCTGGAAGCGGGTGTCGCCGCCGGCGAATCCGGTGACGATCGCACCGTCGCCGGCGGGCTCGTCGGACTCGAAGCCGGCCTCGGCCTCCTGGGGCGAGGCGTCGGCATCGTCGCCTGCGTTCTCGTTGTCGACTACCCCGGGGGCCTCGATCACCTTGGGGTTCGGCCAGGTGTGGGGCATCCAGTCGATGCCCGACAGGTAGCAGAAGTAGTCGAAGCCCATGGCCTTGCACTCCTGGGCGGCGCGCACCCAGGCGTCGGGCCGGACACGGACCCAGAGGTCACCGTTGCCGACGTGCGAGCCGACCACGGCGTCGCCGAGGCGGGTGGTGAGGTCTTCGAGCAGCGCCTGGTGGCGGTCGTCGGTGACCGTCGACGCTCCGGTGTCGCCCGAAGGGGACTGTGCCGCCGGGGGAACGTCAGCGGACGACAATCGGCTCCCCTCGCCAGCGCTCCGCCATGTCCTCTTTCTGGATGCGCTCCTGGAGGAGCACGATGCCCTCGAGCAGCGCCTCGGGCCGGGGCGGGCAACCGGGCACGTAGACGTCGACCGGGATGATCTGGTCGATGCCCTTGGTGACCGAGTAGGAGTCCCAGTAGGGGCCGCCGCAGTTGGCGCACGAGCCCATGGAGATCACGTACTTGGGGTCGGGCATCTGCTCCCAGAGGCGACGGATGGCGGGCGCCATCTTGTCGGTGACCGTGCCGGACACGACCACCAGGTCGGCCTGGCGGGGCCCGGCCGGGAAGGGGATCACGCCCAGTCGCATCACGTCGTAGCGGGGGGAGCCGAACGCGGCCCCCATCTCGATGGCGCAGCAGGCCAGGCCCCACTGGTACACCCACAGGGAGTACTTGCGGCTGTAGTTGAGCAGCCACGTCAGCGGCTTCATGGAGGGCTTGGCGAACGTGCCCTTCTCGACCAGGCCCATCTAGTGGTGCACTCCTTCTAGACCCAACGAAGAACGCCCTTGCGCCACGCGTAGAGCAGGCCGAGGGCGAGGATGACGACGAAGATGCCCATCTCGACGAGCCCGAAAACGGCAAGCTCCTCGAGCCGGACGGCCCACGGGAAGATGAAGACCGCTTCCACGTCGAACATCACAAAGAGCAGGGCGAACACGTAATACCGGATCTGGCTCTGCGACCAGCCGCTGCCGACCGGGTCCACGCCGCTCTCGTAGTTGATGTACTTGCCGGGCTGTGGGCGGGTGGGCCGCAACAGGCTTCCCATGCCGAGCATCGCCCCGACCATGAGCACCGCGGCGCCGCCGAAGATGGCGACGGTCAGGTACTGGCGGAGAAACTCGGACATGAAGTGATCCTAACGAAGGTCGTCGGAAAGTGCCGAGTTCACCGGCGGGTCAGTGACGGTGCGGGCGACGGGTCTCGGAGAGGGTCCGGTGCTGCTCACCGGCGGCCTCGGCCAGCACTGCAGTGACGGACGGCTCGCTGCTCCAACCGCACGAGCAGCGCACCGAGTACCGGGCGCCGTCGGCGTCGACCTGCATACGGGCGCCTGTATCCACCCGATGATCGTCCACTCGTCGCATATCTCCTACCGACATTCTGGTGCCTCTGCTCGACAGTGCGGCGATGGTACCGGCCGCAGCACCCGAAAACCCATTCTCCGGCTCAGTGTCTTCGGGTCGCTGCGCTCGCCGGCCCACGAGGGCCGACCGGCGGGGACCTCCGCCGTGCTCCGGCATGGCCGGTCTGCCCGGCCGGCGTGCTCGCTCAGTGTCTCGGGGTCGCTGCGCTCGCCGGCCCACGAGGGCCGACCGGCGGGGACCTCCGCCGTGCTCCGGCATGGCCGGTCGGCCCGGCCGGCGTGCTCGCTCAGAGCCGAAGGAGCGTGGCGTGGCGGGCGAAGTCGATGACCGGCTGAGGCAGCAGCCCGGCGCCGATGGTGAAAGCCAGGCACAGCCCGATGGCTAGTGCCGCAGCCGCGGGCACGTGGACCCTCGTCGCCACCGCAGTCAGGACTCCCCCGCCGCCGGCCTCCGCTCCGTCGCCGGCCGTGCTCGTCTCCGGGCCCACCCCGGCCATGACCTGGTCCTCGCCCATGTACATCACCACGATCAGCCGCAGGTAGAAGAAGGCGGCGACCACGGACGCCAGCATGGCGATGACGGCGATGGCGTATGAGCGGGCCTCCACCGCGGCGGAGATCACGTAGAACTTGGCGAGGAACCCGGACGTGAACGGGACGCCGGCCTGGGCCAGGAGGAAGACGGTGAAGGCAAAGGCCAGGCCGGGCCGGTCGCGGGCCAGGCCGCGGTAGGCCTCGAGCCCCGTGCGGCGGTCCCCCTTGCGGCTGACGATGGCCACGGTGGCGAAGCTGCCGACGATCAGGAAGGTGTAGGCCAGGAGGTAGAAGAGCGACCCGGCGATGCCTCTGTCGTTCGCCGCCTGGAGACCGATCAGGACGTAGCCGGCGTGGCTGATCGAGGAGTACGCCAGCATGCGCTTCACGTCGCTCTGGACGACGGCCAGCACCGATCCCACCACCATGCTCAGCACGGCCAGGGCCCACACGATGGGCTTCCAGTCGAGCTGCTCGGTGCCGAAGGCGGAGAAGAAGATACGCAGCAGCGCGGCGAACCCGGCGGCCTTGGCCGCGGCGGCCATGAACCCGGTCACCGGCGTGGGCGCGCCCTGGTAGACGTCGGGCGTCCACATGTGGAACGGCACGGCCGCCACCTTGAAGCCCAGCCCGACGAGCAGGAACGCAAAGCCTCCGAGCAGGACGCCGCCCGTCACCGTCTGAGTGCCCAGGAACTCGGCGATGAAGCCGAGGTTGGTGGACCCGGTGGCGCCATAGGTGAGGGCGACGCCGTACAGGAAGAAGGCCGAGGAGAAGGAGCCCAGGACGAAGTACTTGATCGCCGCCTCCCGTGACTCGTCCCGGCGCTGGTGGTAGCCGGCGAGCACGTACAGGGCGATGGAGAGGATTTCGAGGCCCAGGAAGATGAGGATCAGGTCGTTGGCCTTGGCCATGAGCACGCCACCCGACGCCGACAGCATCATGAGGACGTAGAACGTCGGCGCCTCGAGCTTCTCCTGGCGTAGGTAGCCGTGGGCCAGCAGGGCGCCCAGGGCGACCGCGATGCACATGACGACGGTGAAGAAGATGGCGAACCCGTCGATCACCACCGCGTCGGAAACGGCCAGCCGGGCGCCGCCGCGACCTCCGCCGACGTCCTGCCAGATCCCCCACGAGGCGACGAGGGCGGCAAGCGCCGCCGCCACGGTGAAGATGCAGGACGCGGTGGCCATGGTGCGGTCCCGCCGGAACGTGCCGGCCATGAGCAGGGCCAGGGCGCCGCCGATCAGGATCAGCTCGGGGGCCAGCAGGCTCCACTCGACGTGGGGCAGGTTGATGGGATCCAACTGGGCGATCATCTCTCACCGGCCCCCGCGGCGACTGCCGGTTGGCGGTAGTCCGAGTGCTCCTCCACGTGGGTGATGAGCTCACGCACGGACGGGGCGATGCGGTCGAGCACGGGCTGGGGGTACACGCCCAGGAAGACGATGAGGGCCACGAGGGGAGCCATGATCGCCCGCTCCCGCATGGTCATCTCCGGGAAGGTGGCGTTGGCGCCCTCGGCCCGCCCGTGGAACACCCGCTGGTACGCCCACAGCAGGTAGAGGGCGGCGAGGATGACACCGGCCGTGGCCACGACGGCCCACCACCGCCGGGTGACGAACGTGCCGATGAGGACGAGGAACTCGCCCACGAAGCCGTTGAGGCCGGGCAGCCCGATCGACGAGAGCATCACCAGCATGAACACGCCGGCGAACACCGGCGCCACCCGCTGGATGCCACCGAGCTCGGCGATCTGGCGGGTGTGCCGTCGCTCGTAGATCATCCCCACGAGGAAGAAGAGGGCGCCCGTGGAGATGCCGTGGTTGACCATCTGGATGACCCCGCCCTCCAGCCCCTGCTGCGACAGGCCGAAGATGCCGAGCACGATGAACCCGAGGTGGGCCACCGAGGAGTAGGCCACCAGCCGTTTCAGGTCGCGCTGCATCGTGGCCACCACTGCGCCGTAGATGATGCCGATGGTGCCCAGGGTGAGGAACAGCGGGGCCAGGTCAACGGCCGCCTGGGGGAACATGTAGAGGCCGAAGCGCAGGAACCCGTAGGTGCCCAGCTTCAGCATGATCCCGGCCAGGATGACCGAGCCGCCGGTGGGCGCCTCGGTGTGGGCGTCGGGCAGCCAGGTGTGGACCGGGAAGATCGGCACCTTGATGGCGAAGGACGCGGCGAAGGCCAGGAACAGCCACCGGGCGGTGCTCGAGGCCAGCGACTGCTCCTCCGCCAGCGTGATGACGTCGAAGGTGAGCTGGCCCGTGGCCTGCTGGTGCAGGAAGACGACGGCCAGGATGCCCACGAGCATCAGGGCGGATCCGACCATCGTGTAGAGGAAGAACTTGAGCGTGGCGTAGATGCGCCGGTCGTAGCCCCACCCGCCGATGAGGAAGTACATCGGGACCAGGACCAGCTCCCAGAACAGGAAGAACAGGAACAGGTCGAGGGAGAGGAACACCCCCATGCAGCCGGCCTCGAGCAGCAGCATCCAGGCCACGTAGCCCTTGACGTCGCGGTGGACCTCCGGGCCGAGGATGGCCAGCGGGAACAGCACCCCGGTCAGGCCGACGAGGAAGAGCGAGATCCCGTCGACCCCGAGCTTCCAGGAGATGCCGAAGGACCGGACCCACACGTGCTCCGACATGAACTGGAACCCGCCGCCGTCGGCCCGGTAGTCGAAGACCAGGGCGACGGAGAGGGCGAGCGCGATGCCGGCGAACGTGACGCCCACCGCCTTGAGCAGCCCCTCGTTGCCCTTGGGGAGGCAGGCGACCACGGCGGCGCCCAGCACCGGGACCAGGATCAGCAGCGTGAGGATGGGGAGGCTCTCCGACATCTACGCCGACCTCGCCACTGCGTACGCCAGGATGGCCACGGCCCCGACAGCCACGGCCAGCGCGTAGTTGCGGACGAAGCCGGACTGCACCGTGCGGAGGCGGCTCCCCCCGGCGCGGACCAGGGCGCCGACGCCGTTGACGGTGCCGTCGATGACCTTGGCGTCGACGAAGAAGGCGCTGAAGTTGGCGAAGGCCCGGGCGGGCGCCTCGACGACCTTCTGGTACAGCTCGTCGACGTACCAGGCCCGGCGGAGCACCTCGGGCTCCACGGCCCCCTCCTTCACCCGGCGGCGCATCCAGATGAGGTAGGCGATGCCGACACCGGCGAGGGCGGCGACGGTCGTCACCAGGATCAGTCCGAGCTTGGTGCCGCTGGGGGATGTGAAGTGGTGTGGGTGGGCCAGCACCGGCTCCAGCCAGTGCTCGAGGGGCGACTTCAGGATGCCGGCGACGGCGGCGAGGGCGGCGAGCACGACAAGCGGAGCGGCCATTGTGCCCGGTGACTCGTGAGGCTTGAAGTCGCCGTGGGCGCCATGGTCCCCAGCCGCCCCGACGGTGGCGGCCGGCTCGTGGTCGGGCTCGCCATGGGCCTCGGCCGGCGTCCTGGAGTCGGCCTTCTTCCAGCGCTCGCCGCCGTAGAACACGAGGAAGACCTGGCGGCTCATGTAGTAGGCGGTCATGAGCGCGGTGATAAGCCCGATCAGCCACAGGAGCCGGTTCTTCTCCCAGGCCCCGAGGAGGATGTCGTCCTTCGACCAGAACCCGGAGAACGGGGGGACGCCGGCAATCGCGAGCCAGCCCACGATGAACGTGCCGCTCGTGATCGGCATCCACTTGCGCAGGGCGCCCATGCGCTTCATGTCCTGTTCGTCGTGCATGCCGTGGATGACGGAGCCCGCTCCGAGGAACAGGAGCGCCTTGAAGAAGGCGTGGGTGACCATGTGGAAGATGGCGGCGATGTAGGCGCCCGAGCCGACGGCCAGGAACATGTAGCCGAGCTGCGAGACGGTCGAGTACGCGAGCACCTTCTTGATGTCGTTCTGGGCGCAGGCGATGGTGGCCGCGAAGAACGCGGTGAGGCAGCCGATGGTGGCGATGATGGTCAGCACGCCGGGCGCCATGTCGAGGATGGGGTTGACCCGGACCATCAGGAACACCCCGGCCGTGACCATGGTGGCTGCGTGGATGAGGGCCGACACGGGAGTCGGGCCCTCCATGGCGTCGGGCAGCCACACGTACAGCGGGAGCTGGGCGGACTTCCCCACCGCGCCCACGAAGAGAAGCAGGGCGATGGCCGAGGCGGTGCCCTTGGCCAGGGTGCCGGCCTCCTCGAGAACCGGCACGTAGTTCAGCGACCCGAACGTGGCGAAGATCAGGAACATGGCCAGCATGAACCCGAAGTCGCCGACGCGGTTGACGACGAAGGCTTTCTTCCCCGCGGTCGCCGCCGTGGGCCGCTCGAACCAGAAGGAGATCAGGAAGTACGAGCAGGCGCCCACGCCCTCCCACCCGAGGAAGGTGAGGAGGAAGGAGTCGGCCAGCACCAGCATGAGCATCGAGAAGGCGAACAGGTTCAGGTAGACGAAGAACGTGGGGTAGCGCTCGTCGCCGTGCATGTAGCCCACTGAGTACAGGTGGATGAGGGCGCCGACTCCTGTGACGAACAGGGCCATGGTGACCGACAGGGGGTCGACCAGGAACCCCACGTGGACGTCGAGGCCGCCCACCGCCATCCAGGAGAACAGGTCCTGCTCGAACCGGCGTTCCTCGCCGGGCATGCCCATCAGGTCGAAGAACACGCCGACGGCCACGATGAACGAGCCGACCATCATGGCCGTGGCCAGGTAGCCCGCCTTGGGGTCGCCGAGCTTCCGGCCGGTGGCCAGCAGGATGAGGAACCCGGCCAGGGGCAGGGCGGGAATGAGCCAGACCGCGTGCATCATGGGCGGTTGTCTCCCTCAGCCTTTGAGGAGGGAGATGTCGTCAGCGGTGGCCTCGGTGCGGCGGCGGAAGATGGACACGATGATGGCCAGGCCGACCACGACCTCGGCGGCGGCCACCACCAGTACGAAGAAGACGACGACCTGCCCGCCGATGTCGTTGAGCATGCGGGCGAAGGTGACGAAGGTGAGGTTGACGGCGTTGAGCATCAGCTCGATGCACATGAACATGATCAGCACGTTTCGCCGGACGAGCAGGCCCACGCCGCCGATGGTGAACAGCATGGCCGCCAGGCCCAGGTACCACGCCCCGGGGACGCTCACGATTGATTCCCTTGTTCGCTGCGCTCGGCGAGCCTCAAGGGCCTGCCGGCAGCGGCCTCCGCTGCGCTCCGGCTGGGCCGGCACGCCCGCTCGCCGTGCTCACTCATGTTTCCTCCGCGTCTCGTACGCCGCCGGACGGGGAGTGGCGGGCCAGGACGACGGCCCCCACCACCGCGATGACCAGCAGGACCGACGTCATCTCGAACGCCAGGAGGTAGCGGGTGAAGAGCGAGCTGGCCACCTTCTCGACGTTGCTCCCCGGTCCGTCGGCCGCTCCGGCCACCGACTCGGCGCCCGACACCCACGCGGTGCGGGCCAGCAGGAAGATGGCGGCGATCACGCCGAGCCCGGCCAGATAGGCGATCGGGCGCTGACCCGGCAGCCTCTCGGTGGCCAGGTTCTCCGACTTGTCGATGCCCAGGAGCATGATGACGAACAGGAAGAGGACGACGATGGCGCCCGCGTAGACGATGACTTGCACCGCGGCCAGGAAGTGGGCCTCCTGGGCCACGAAGAGCACGGCGATACCGAACAGGGTGAGGACCAGCATGAGCGCCGAGTGCACGGGATGGGTGGACAGCACCACGCCGAGGGCGCCGGCCAGCACCGCCGCCGCGGCGACGACGAAGACGATCCAGTCCATCAGTGCTTCCCGCTCTCGGCCGCTCGGGCCGGCTTCTTCTTCTTCTTGCCGTCGGTCGGGACAGCCGCCTTGTCGCTCTCGGCGGTCTGACCCTTCTCGGGCGCCCGCACGCCGAAGCCCAGCTCGCCGGACCACCCCACACGACCCTCGTAGCCCGCCGAGCCGTTGGGGGCCGTGGCCCGGACCCAGGCCGACGTGCGCTCCTCGTCGCCCGGGCGCCAGTCCTCCCATGGCAGCTTCTGCGGGTGGCCGTCGTCGCCCACCACCAGCTCCGCCTTGGTGTAGATGGCGTCCTGGCGGTCGGTGAAGGAGAACTCGAAGAGCTTGGACTCGGTGATGGCCTCGGTGGGACAGGCCTCGACGCACAGGTCGCAGTGGATGCAGCGCAGGTAGTTGATCTCGTAGACGAAGCCGTAGCGCTCGCCCGGTGAGACCGGGTCGTCGGGCGGGTTGTCGGCGCCCCGCACGTAGATGCAGCGGGCCGGGCAGACACCGGCGCAGAGCTCACAGCCGATGCACTTCTCCATGCCGTCCTCGTAGCGGTTCAGGACGTGCCTGCCGTGGAACCGGTCGGGCTTGGGCCGCTTCTCGTCGGGATAGACGTTGGTGACGCGCTCGCCCCACATCTGCTTGAGGGTGACCCGGAAGCCGTCGAGGTAGCCCATCAGGTGGCGCCTTTCATGCCGCGACCTTGACCGTGTCGCCTTGACGGAGCGCGGCGCTGAGCGCACCCCACGCCACGGCGCCCACGGCCACGCCGGCGCCGAGGACGTAGTACCACTCCCACCCACGATCGCGTCCGACGCGGAGGGCGGCGATCAGCAGCAGCCAGTAGAGGGCCAGGGGAATCAGCTTCTTCCACCCCAGGTCCATGAGCTGGTCGTACCGGAAGCGGGGCAGGGTGGCCCGGAACCACACGTACACGAACAGGAAGATCAGCAGCTTGCCCAGGAACCAGACCACGGGCCAGAGGTCGGGCAGGAAGCCGATGCGGGGGCCGTTGGGGCCGCCCAGGAACAGGGTGACGGCCACCGCCGAGACGGTCACCGTGTTCATGAACTCGGCAAGGAAGAAGAGGGCGAAGCTGATCGAGGCGTACTCGGTGTGGAAGCCACCCACCAGCTCCTGCTCGGCCTCCACCAGGTCGAACGGCGGCCGGTTGGTCTCGGCCGTGGCCGCGATCAGGTAGACCACGAACGGGACCACGCCCAGCACCCACAGGTTCCAGCGGTAGCCCTCCTGGGCGATGACGATGTCGCGGGTCGACAGCGATCCCGCCGTCAGCACCGCGGCGGCGATGGCCAGGCTCATGGCCGCCTCGTAGGACACCATCTGGGCCGAGGCCCGGACGGATCCCAGCAGCGGGTACTTGGAGCCCGACGCCCAGCCGGCGAGCATGACGCCGTAGACGGCGATGCCGGACATGGCCAGCAGGAAGAGCACCCCGACCGGAGGGTCGGCCAGCTGCATGTGGGTGCGGTGCCCGAAGACAGAGATGGTGCCGCCGAAGGGCACCACCGCGAAGGCGGCGAAGGCGGGGACGATGGACAGGTACGGCGCCAGGCGGAACACCCGGCGGTCGGCCTGCTCGGGGAGCAGATCCTCCTTGAAGAAGAGCTTGATGCCGTCGGCCAGGGTCTGCAGCAGTCCCCAGGGCCCCGCCCGGTTGGGACCGATCCGGCTCTGCATGTCCGAGATGACCTTGCGCTCGAACCACACCATGAACAGCACCGACACCATCAGGAAGGCGAAGACGATGAGGACCTTGGCGGCCACGATGAGGAGGACGGCGGCGTCGATCCCGTCGGCGTAGAGCGGGTCGCCCACCGCTACTTCACCGTCTCCACGCGGAGGTCGGTGACCGGCTCGGAGATGTCGATCAGGTCGGCCGCGCCCTCACCGGGGGCGTTGAAGGCCAGCACGGCCGAGCCCCTCAGGACGTGCGGGTCGGCGGCCACGTCGAGCACGAGCGACTTCCGCGACGACGACACCCGGACCCGGTCACCGGTCTTCACGCCCATGCGGCCCAGGTCGGCCGGGTTGACCCGGAGGCAGGGGCTTGGAGCAAGGGCCGACAGCGACGGCGACCGGGACACCAGGGCGCCCGCGTCGTACAGGTTGTGCACGGCCACCAGGCGCAGGGAGTAGGCGTCGACGGGAGGCGCCTGCCGGGCCGGCGAACCGGGCAGGTAGCGGAGCACCGGGGGGCGGCTCCGGGCCGGCGCCTGGGTGGGCGACGTCACCGGTTCCGCCTGTGGCTCCAGGGGGGCGTCAGCGTCGGGTTCGTTCTCGAACGGGACGTTGCCGAGGTGAGCCCGGTTGGCGGTGACCTCGATGGCCTCCTTCGGCCGGTCGGCCTCCGTCGGCATGCCGTCGGCCAGCGGGACAAGGACACCGTCGCGGTAGCCGGGACGGGCGAGGAGCTGCGGGGTCAGCCCGGCGTGGGACGGGGCCAGCCGCTCGACCTCCACCGCGATGTCGTCGAGCGACTCGAAGCCGAGGTCGGCGCCGAGACGGGAGGCCAGGTCGGCGGCGATCATCCAGTCGGGGCGGGCGGTGCCCGGCGCCGTCACCTTCTGGCCGAGCCGGCTCACCCGGCCCTCCATGTTGGTGGTGGTGCCGGTGCGCTCGCCGTACCCGGAAGCGGGGAGGACGACGTCGGCGTGGGCCGACGGACCACTGCCGTCTCCGAAGAGGTCGACGACCACCGTGAACCCGACGCCGGCGAGGGCCTGGGTGGCGAGGGCCCGGTCGGGGAAGTCGGTGGCCGGGTCGGCGCCGACCAGCACCAGGGCCTGGACGGTGTTCTGGGCCGCGGCGGCAAGGACGGCGGCGGCATCCATGCCTCTCGTGCCGGGCACGTCGCCCCATGCCTCGGCGAACCACTCCCGGCCTTCGTCGAGGGAGACCCGCCCGGGCAGGATGCCGGGGGCCAGGCCCATGTCGAGGGCGCCGTGGACGTTGCCCCGCCGGAGGGCGGACAGGAACGTGGCGTCGGGCAGGGCGTTGGCCAGCACGCCGGCCGCGTCGGCAATGCTCTCGGCCGTCTCGGCCAGCGAGGCCCGCCCGAGAACGACCACGACCGACTCGGCCGCGCCGAGCACCTCGGCGGCTGCGCCAATGTCGGCCGCCGAGACGCCGCCGGCGCCCTCGTCGGGCACGCGGGTGGCGGCGAGGGCGCGGGTCACCGCGGCTGCCTCCCCGGGGCGGTACTGGAGACGGACCTCGGCGTGGCGGCTCAGGCCGGTGGCCTGGGGCGTGAGCTCGATGAGCTTGAGGCCCTTGTCGACCACGGCCTCCCGCAGCCGGAGGTAGAAGACCGGCAGCTCCTCCTTGATGTCGGGGGCGAGGAGGACCACGGCTGCGGCCGCGCACGCTTCGTCGATGGTGGCCCGGGGCAGGCCCAGCACCAGCTCGGCGGGGAGGCCGTCGCCCATCTGGCAGTCGACGTTGTCGGTGCCGAGCACGCCCTTGGCCAGCTTGGCCCAGGCGTACGCATCCTCGTTGGGCAGGCGGGCGCCGCCGAGGACGGCGATGGCCTCGGGGCCGGAGGTGTCGTGGACGCGACGGAGCCCCTCGGCGGCCATGCTGAGCGCCTCGTTCCAACTGGACTCGACCAGCTGGCCCCCCTTGCGCACGAGCGGGGTGCGGAGCCGGTCGGGGTTGTCGGTCTGCTCGTAGCTGAACCGGCCCTTGTCGCACAGCCAGCCGTGGTTGACCGGGTCGCTGTCGACGCCCAGGTGCCGGATGAGCCGGTTGGACGAGGACTGCAGCGCCATGCGGCAGCCGACCGCACAGGCGGTGCACGTCGACTCGACGACGTCGAGGTCCCACGGGCGGGCCTTGAACCGGTACGGGGTGGCGGTGAGCGCGCCCACCGGGCAGATCTGGACGACGTTGCCGCTGAAGTTCGACGTGAACGGCCGGTCGGGGAAGGTGTTGACCTCGGTCATGTCGGCCCGGCCGATGAAGTCGATCATGGCGTCGCCGGCCACCTCGTCGGCGAAGCGGGTGCAGCGCGAGCACTGGATGCAGCGCTCGCGGTCGAGGGCGACGAGGGGGTTGATGGGGATGGGCTTGGCCCAGTGGCGCTTCTCCTCGACGAAGCGGCTCTCGCCCGGCCCGAAGGCGAACGTCTGGTCCTGGAGAGGGCACTCGCCGCCCCGGTCGCACACCGGGCAGTCGAGGGGGTGATTGATCAAAAGGAACTCGAGGACGCCGTCCTGGGCCTTCTTCACCTTGGGCGAGTCGGTGACGACCTCCTGGCCGTCGGCCACCGGCACGAAGCACGCCGGCATCAGGGAGAAGCCACGCGGCCCCTTGATCTCGACCAGGCACATGCGGCACATGCCGACCGGCCGCATACGAGGGTGCCAGCAGAACCGGGGGATGTAGACGCCGCCCCGCTCGGCCGCGGCGATGACCATCTCGCCCGGCTTGGCCTCCATGGCCTTCCCATCGACGGTGATGTTGATGGGGTCATCGGCCAAAGGGACAGGCCCCTTCTTTGATGTGGACGAGGAACTCGTCGCGGAACATCTTGATGCCCGAGACGATCGAGGAGGGGATGGAGGGGCCGAGCACGCAGATGGTGGTCTTCTGGGGAGGCCAGCCGAGGCCCGGGGCGATGTTGTCACACACGTCGAGCAGCAGGTCGAGGTCGGACTCGCGGCCCTGCCCCAGCTCGATGCGGCGCATGACCTTGTCGAGCCAGCCGCCGCCCTCTCGACAGGGCGTGCACTGGCCGCAGGACTCACGGTGGAAGAAGCGGGTGATCCTCCACGCGGCCCGCACCATGCAGGTCTGGTCGTCCATGGCGACGACCGAGCCCGAGCCCAGCATGGACCCGGCCTTGCCCACCGCGTCCTGGTCGAGGCCCATGTCGAGCTGGTCGGGGCCGAACCACGGCGCCGACACGCCGCCGGGCACGAACGCCTTGAGCTCTCGGTCCTCACGGATCCCGCCACCCAGCTTGGGGTCGTACATGAGATCCCGGAAGGTGACCTTCGCCATCTCGACCTCGTAGTTGGCCGGTCGTTTGACGTGGCCCGAGACAGAGAACAGGCGGGTGCCGGCGGACCGGCCCACTCCGAGGCCCGCGAAGGCGGCGCCGCCGTTGGTGACGATCCACGGCAGGTTCGACACCGTCTCGACGTTGTTGACGATGGTCGGCGCCTTGTAGAGGCCCATGGCCGCGGGGAACCACGGGGGCTTGTCACGGGGATAGCCCCGCTTGCCCTCGAGGCTCTCGATGAGGGCGGTCTCCTCGCCGCAGATGTAGGCGCCGGCACCGGGGTGGACGACCACGTCGATGGAGAAGCCGGAACCGAGGATGTTGCGACCCACCGCTCCGAAGGCGTAGGCCTCGTTCAGGGCCGCGGTCATGCGCTCGAGGCCCAGGGCGAACTCGCCCCGCACGTAGATGAAGGCCTGGCTGGCGCCGACGGCGTAGGCGCAGATCAGGGTGCCTTCGATGATCTGGTGGGGGTCCTCCTCCATGAGCATGTGGTCTTTGAAGGTGCACGGCTCGCTCTCGTCGCCGTTGATGACGAGGTAGACGGGGTCGGCCTTGCGGAGCATCCCCCACTTCTTGCCGGCCTCGAAGCCCGCGCCTCCACGGCCGAGGAGGTTGGCGGTGAGCACCTCCTCGCTGACCTCGCCCGGGTCCATGGTCAGGGCCTTGCGCAGGCCGTCGTACCCGCCCTGGTCGAGGTAGGACCGAAGCGTCCAGGACTGGGGTGAGCCGATCCGGGCGGTGACGATGGGCGCGGCGTCTGTGATCACTTGGACCGACCTTTCCGTTGCGTTCCGCACGCAGCTGGCGTTGCGTTCCGCACGCAGCCAGCGAGGCCGGTCACGAAGGCCTTGCCTGCTCGGGGGTGGCGTCGTCCTCGTGCGTGGCCGGCGGGCTGGAGGCGGCGCCGGCGGTGAGGCCCACCCGCCGGCCGACCCGGTTGAGGGTGCCGTGGGGCGGCACGTCGTCGGCCAGGCGGCCGGCGACCAGATCCTCGACCAGGCGGTCGAAGTCGTCGTTGCCGATGTTGCCGAAGAACCGCCAGTTGACCGCCAGGCAGGGTGCGGCGCCGCAGAAGGCGATGCACTCGACCTCCTCCAGGGTGAACTCGCCGTCGGCAGTCGTCCCTCCCGGCGCCACGCCCAGGCGGGCCTCGGCATGCTCGAGCAGCTCGTCGGCCCCGTTGATGAGACAGGCCAGGTTCGTGCACACCGACACCAGGTAGCGCCCGACCGGGTGGGTGAAGAACATGTCGTAGAAGCTGGCGGTTCCGTAGACCTCGGCGGGGTCGATGTCGAGGAGTTCGGCCACGTGGGCCATGCCGTCAGGCGTGAGCCAGCCGTCCTGCTCCTGGGCGATGTGCAGCATCGGAATCAGGGCTGAGCGTGACTGGGGGTACAGGCCGATCAGCTGGCGCGCCCGTTGGAGGTTTTCAGCGGTCAGCCGGGCCATCAGCGCCGGTATGCGACCCGAGGCCAGTCCATCGGCCGAACCCTAGCGCGGCGACCGAGAGGTGAACGGCTGGGTGACCGGCTGTCTATTCCCGCTTGGTAGTAGCGTGAAAGGTCAGCACCACAACAACATTTTTTCCTGGGGAGATCTGCATGAAGAAGCGCTTGATCGTGGCCGCGTTGGCCTTGTCGCTCGTCGCCAGCGCGTGCGGCGGTGACGACGACGACAACAACGCCGCGCCGGATGCCCAGAGCGGCCCCACGACCACCGCGGCGCCCGTCCGGGGCGGGACGATCGTCGTGGCCATCAGCTCCGACCCCGGGAGCCTGAACCCGGCGGTCACCTCCAACGGCGGCGTCCACACCGCCTCGGAGATGATGTTCAACGGCCTCGTGGGATGGGGCGCCGACGGCAAGCCCACCCCCGAGCTGGCCGAGAGCTGGACCATCGAGGGTAACGGCACGGCCTACAACTTCAAGCTGCGTCCCGGCGTCAAGTGGCACGACGGCCGGGACTTCACGTCCGACGACGTGAAGTTCAGCTTCGAGCGGGCGCTGCTGCGCCTGCACTCCCGGACCCAGGCGTCTCTGGGCTCGGCGCAGGTGGCGCTGGAGACGCCGAACCCCACGACCGTGATCTTCCGGTTCCCGAACCCCTACGCACCCCTGTTGCAGCAGCTGAACGTCACCGAGGCGCCGATCATCCCCAAGCACATCTACGAGGGGTGCACCGACCTGGCGACGGTCGCCGGTTGCCCGGCCAACAAGACCCCGGTCGGCACCGGGCCGTTCAAGCTGGAGAGCTACACCGTCCAGGAGATCAAGATGGTCCGGAACCCGACCTACTTCCGGGCCGGCCAGCCCTACCTCGACGGCATGACCCAGCGGGTCATCCCCGACCCCGGCACCCAGCTCCTCGCCCTCGAGAACCGGGAGATCGACTGGGTGGGGTCGGTCCCCGGCCCCGACATCGAGCGGGTCAAGGCGAACCGCGCCCTCGGCACGGCCACGTCGCCCCGCGGGTCCGGAGGCGGCAACTGCACGACGACGATGATCTTCAACATGAAGCCGCCCGAGGGCCGGACGCCCTTCTTTGCCGACCTGCGCACGAGGCAGGCCGTCTGGCATGCCATCAACCGTGAGCAGGCCTTCCGTACCGTCTCCTTCGGGCAGGGCAAGGTGTCAGCCGCCCCCATCAACAGCGGTATCACCTTCGCCACCGCCACCGGGCTCAACCTGCCCACCTTCGACGCTAACCGGTCCAAGACCCTCCTCGACCAGGCCGGCTGGAAGGACGAGGGCGGCGGCGCCAGGACGGCGCGAGGCGTGGCCAACGTGCCCGATGGCACCCGGTTCGAGATCGACTGGCACGGCTTCGCCGGCGACCAGACGACCTACGGTGAGCAGATTCGCAGCCAGCTGACCGCCGTCGGCATCACCCTGCAGGTGAAGACCGAGGACAACGCCACCTTCTCCCGGAACGTCTTCGCCCAGCGTCAGTTCGACACCGGCGTGGCCTCCTACTGCAACGGCGACGACCCGGAGATCGGCTTCCGGCGCCAGGTCGACTCCCGCCAGATCAGCACCACCGCCTTCAGCAACGGCGCCGGCTACAGCAACCCCGACGTCGACCGGCTGCTCGACACCGCCTCCCGGGAGCCCGACCCGGCCAAGCGCACGCCGATCTACCGCCAGCTGCAGGAGCAGTTGGTCCGTGACCTTCCGTACGTCTGGCTGACGGAGAGCGCCGGGCTCCGGGCCTTCAACGCCAGCTGCACCGGGTTCAACCACGAGAACACCGGGCTCTTCGCCGAGGCTGCCAGCTGTAAGAAGTAACCGCAGATGAACAGGCGCTACGTCCTCCGCCGGCTGCTGCAGGTGCTGCCGGCGGTGGCGAGCATTCTCATCGTCACGTTTGCCGTCGTCCAGGCCGCCCCCGGTGACCCGGTGGTGGCCGTGGCCGGTGAGAGCGGCAACGAGGAGTACTACGCCTTCATGCGGGAGAAGTTCGGGCTCGACCGGCCGGTGGTCGAGCAGTTCTGGACGTATGCCACAAACGTCCTTCGGGGCGACATGGGTGTGTCCTTCGTCCAGGGTCAGGAAGTCGTCTCTCTCATCCTCGAGCGGGTGCCCGCCACCCTCCTCCTCATGGGCAGCGCGCTGCTGGTCTCGACCGTCGGCGGTGTGGCGCTCGGCGCCCTCGCCGCCCGCCGGCCGTTCGGGCCGTTCGACCTGGGCCTCAGCACCGGCGCCCTCATCGGCTACGCCCTGCCCAGCTTCTGGCTGGCGCAGCTGGCCATGCTCACCATCGCCTTCCGGACTGGTTGGTTCCCCATCCAGGGCATGACCGACGCCCGGGCGGACTACAGCGGCCTGGCCCACTACCTCGACATCGCCCGCCACCTGGTGTTGCCCTCGCTGGTGCTGGCGGCGTCGGAGGTCGCCCTCATCACCCGGATCGCCCGGACCGGCATCCTGGCCGAGATGGACAGCGACTATGTCCGGGTGGCCCAGGCCAAGGGGCTGTCGTCCACGGGCGCGCTCGTGCACCACGCCCTGCGCAACGCCCTGCTGCCGGTGGTTACCGTGGTCGGCACCCGGATCGGGTTCCTCTTCTCCGGGGCGGTCCTCGTCGAAACCGTGTTCGGGTGGCCGGGCCTCGGCCGGCTGGTCTTGTCCGCGGCGCAGACGCGTGACCATCCGCTCCTGCTGGGCATGGTCCTCGTCGTCGCCTTCAGCCTGGTGCTGTCCAACCTCCTCACCGACCTCCTGTACGCCCGTGTCGATCCCCGCATCCGCTACCGCTGAGGCGGGCGCCGGCGCCCCCGGGCCGGCCGGGCTCGACGTCGCCACCGGGGCCGCCGACGCCCCCGGTGCCCCGCACCGCTGGCGCGCCGCGCTGCGTCGCTTCCTCCGCCATCCCGCCGGCCTCACCGGCCTGCTCCTCACCCTGCTGGTCATCGTGGCCGGGCTCCTCGCCGAGGTGATCTCGCCCGGCGACCCGTTCCGCACCGCCGGCGACCCCCTCCTGGAACCCTCGGGAACCCACCTCTTCGGCACCGACAACCTGGGCCGCGACGTCTTCGACGCGGTGATCCATGGCGCCCGCACGTCGATGATCGTCGTGCTCGGTGTGTCGGCGATCGCCTCTGTCGTCGGCCTGGCGGTGGGGATCGTCGCCGGCTACCGGGGCGGCTGGATCGACGACCTCCTGATGCGGATCACCGAGTTGTTCCAGTCGGTCCCCCGCTTCTTCCTCGTGCTCCTCATCGTCGCCCTGTTCGGCGCCGGCCTCGACAACCTCATCTACGTGCTGGCCTTGACCTCGTGGCCCACGCTCGCCCGGGTCTCGCGCGCCGAGGTGCTGTCGGTGCGCGACCGGGACTACGTGGAGGCGGCCCGTTCCATCGGGGCCACCGACCGGCGGATCGTCCTCCGCCACGTGCTGCCCAACGTGCTGCCCACGGCCATGGTGGTCATCGCGCTGACCGGCTCGCGGATCATCCTCCTGGAGGCCAGCCTCAGCTTCCTCGGCCTGGGCGACCCCTCCGTCATGAGCTGGGGCTACCTGGTCAGCAACGCCCAGCGCTTCCTGCGGGTGGCGTGGTGGATGTCGGTCTTCCCCGGCCTGGCCATCGCCATCTCCGTCCTGGGCATCAACCTCATGAGCGACGCCCTCAACGACGTCCTGGCGACCTACTCGAAGGGTGCGTCGAAGCGCATCCGCCACCGACGCTGGCTGCGCCGCCGCCAGCCCGCGCTCGCCGGCGCCTGAGCCGCTGGCCTTTCCGGGCTTTGGAACACCGTGACAGTGTTCAGAAGCCCGGAGACCGTTCAGACCACTGACGGCCGGTGCGTGTTCCAGTGCTCGAACGCACTCTGCTCGAAGAGGACCTCCAGCGCCTCCAAGCCGTTTGCTAGTGCGAACACACGCTCGGCGTCGGTGATCGGTAGGAGCCAGAGGAAGTGGGCGTGGCCCCCGTCCCATTCACAGTTCTTCAGCTTCGGACCGTACGGGTACGGCAGCGAGACCAGGAAGTGGTCGCACTCCGACCCCTCGACCAGGGGCTCGCCGATCGGGACGATGCTACCGAGCCCGAGCCAATCTTCAGGCGGACCGGCGTGGTGGTAGACGACCGAGCCGAGGAGATTCGCGTAGCGGTTGTCGTCGCTCGGAGCGGCCAGCACGAACTCGAGACCGACCCCCTCCTCCTCGGTCGCGGCCCAAACACCTACCGATACGTACGTCCACAGCCCCGTGGGCCGCTGAGGCGCGATACGGAAGACACGCAGGTCCGGCACCCGGGTCTCCATCAGAGGGTCCTTGAGCGGCAGCAGCTCGATGGAATGACCGGAGAAGTACTCGCGGACGTGCCGGTCGAGAACCTCGACCGGATCCTCCCGCCGCCGTGAGAACCGAGCTATCTATCGACCTCGCCCATGATGGGGTCGATCGAGGAGATGCTGGCGACGGCGTCGGCCACCATGCCGCCCCGGAGCATGTGGGGCAGGGCCTGGAGGTTGACGAACGACGGGCCGCGGACGTGGAACCGGTAGGGCTTGGCGCTGCCGTCGGACACCATGTAGCAGCCCAGCTCGCCGCGGGGTGACTCGACGGCCACGTAGACCTCGCCCTCGGGCACCCGGAAGCCCTCGGTGAAGATCTTGAAGTGGTGGATGAGCGCCTCCATCGACTCGTCGATGCGGTGGCGCGGGGGCGGGGTGACCTTCTTGTCCTGCACCCGATAGTCGCCGGAGGGCATCTTGTCGAGGATCTGGCGGACGATCTTCATCGACTCGCGGATCTCGTTGAGGCGGATGGCGTAGCGGTCGAAGCTGTCGCCGTAGCTGCCGACGATGACGTCGAAGTCGACCTGGTCGTAGTAGAGGTACGGCTCGTCCTTGCGCAGGTCCCAGGCCATTCCGGTGGAGCGGAGCAGGGGGCCGGTGATCCCGAGGGCGAGGCACTCCTCGACGGTGAGGATGCCGACGCCCTGGGTGCGCTCCTGCCAGATGGGCTGGCCGGTCAGAAGGGTGTCGTACTCGTCGAGGCGCTCGGGAAAGATGTCGAGCAACTGCAGGACGTCGTCGCGCCACCCTTCGGGCAGGTCGACGGCGACACCGCCGGGGCGGATGTAGTTGTGGTTCATCCGCAGGCCGGTGACCTTCTCGAAGAAGGCGAGGATGCCCTCCCGCTCGCGGAAGCCGTAGATCATCATGGACACCGCGCCGAGGTCCATGCCGTTGGTGGCGAGCCAGAGGAACTGGGACGACATGCGGTTGAGCTCGCACATGAGCATGCGGATCCATGTCGCCCGGGGAGGAATCTCCACCTCGAGCAGCTTCTCCGTGGCGAGGGAGAAGACCAGCTCCATGAAGAGCGGCGAGATGTAGTCCATCCGGGTGGCATTGGTCGGCCCCTGGAGGTACGTGAGGTCCTCGCCGGTCTTCTCCATCCCGGTGTGCAGGTAGCCGATCACCGGCTTGGACCGCAGCACGGTCTCGCCCTGGAGCTCCATCATCACCCGCAGGACACCGTGGGTGCTGGGGTGCTGGGGCCCCATGTTGACGATCATGGTGTCGTCGTCGGTGCGGACCTCGTCGACCTCCTCCGGCAGGTGAGGGATGCGCAGGACGGCGCCGGCCTCCCGCAGGTACTCGACCCCTGCGGTACGGGCCTTGGGCTGCATCTCCTGGGCGCCCTCGGAAAGTTCGGTCGACGAGGTCATCGTGCGGGTGGGGCCCCCTTGAACTGGACCGGGATGCGGCCGATGCCGAAGTCCTTGCGCAGCGGGTGGCCCTCCCAGTCGTCGGGCATGAGGATGCGGGACAGGTCCGGGTGGTCGGTGAAGACGATGCCGAACATGTCGTAGGTCTCCCGTTCCATGACCTCGACGGTGGGGTGGAGGTGGAAGATCGACGGGAGCCGGAGGTCGGCCTCGGGCACCTGGGCCCGCACGCGGATGCGCCGGCGCGCCTCCGTCGACAGCAGGTTCACCGCCACCTCGAACCGCTCGGCCTGCACGCCTGCCGGGAGCCGGCGCTCCATGTGCATGAGGTAGTCGACGCCCGTGAGGTCCACACACACCCGGTAGCCGTCGTCGTACAGGGAGCCGACGAGGTCGAGGTAGTTGTCCTGGGTCGCGTGCACGACCAGCTGGCCCCGCGAGAGCGAGGAGATGGCGCCATGAATGAGGGCCGGCTCTTCCTCGGGAGGCAGGCCGTCGGGCTCGTCCACGAACCCGACACTAGACCGCGGCCCTCTACCCTGTGGTCGCCGATGTCCACGTGGACCACCGAGCAGGTCGCCTCCCTGGCCCCGGACGCCGCCTCGATCGCCGCGGCGCGTGAGGTGGCGGGGCCCCGGCTGTGGTCGTCGACCGGGCACGACGAGCGGGCGGCGTGGGGACAGTGCCGCAGCTACCTGGCAGCCGTCGATCTGGTCGATCCGGCGTTCTCGTGCACGTGCCCGAGCCGCAAGGTGCCGTGCAAGCACGCCCTGGGGCTGCTCATGCTGTGGGCGTCGTCGCCCGAGGCCGTCCGCCCGGCTGCGGCACCGCCCTGGGTCGACGAATGGCTGGCGGCTCGGGCCAGGCGCGCGACCCGCGCCCCGGCCGGAACCGAGAAGAAGCCGGTCGATCCGGAAGCTCGGGCCCGGCGCATGGCCGGACGAGCGTCGCGCATCGGGGCGGGGCTGGAGGAGCTCGACCTGTGGCTGCGGGACCTTGTCCGCCACGGGCTGGCATCCGCCCAGGGCCGGCCGTTCCACTACTGGGACGACGTCGCCGCCCGCATGGTCGACGCCCAGGCCCCCGGCGTCGGCAGCCAGGTGCGCCGCATGGCGTCGATCGTGCGGAGCGGGGATGGCTGGCCCGGCCGCCTGCTGGCCCATGCCGGACGGCTGCACCTGCTGGCCGAGGCCTGGTCGCGGTTCGACACCCTTCCGGCCGAGACCCAGGCCGACCTCCGCACCGCCGTCGGGTGGTCGTGGACCAGCGAGGAGGTGCTGGGCTCCAGGCCCGCGGTTGCCGACCGGTGGCAGGTCGTGGCCCGCTCGGTGGCCGAGGAGGAGCGCTTCCGCATCCAGCGGAGCTGGCTGGTGGGGACGGCCACCGCTGGCACCGCCCTCATCCTGGACTTCGTGCCGGTCGGCGCGCCCCTGCCCGCCGAGCTCGTTCCGGGCACTGTGGTCGACGCCGACCTCGCGTTCCATCCGGGCGCCTGGCCCCAGCGGGCGCTGGTAGCCGCCCTCCGCGGCGAGGCCGAGTCGATGTCGGAGTGGCACGGCTCGCCGACGCTCGAAGAGGCGCTGGCCGGGAACGCCGCCGCCTTGGCCACCAACCCGTGGCTCGACCGGCTGCCCATGGTGCTGTCCGACGTGGTGCCGGTGTCCCGCGAGGTCGGGTGGAGGGCCCGCGACACCTCCGGCGCGGCGGTGGACCTCCGCCTGGACGAGGCCGGGTGGTGGACGCTGGCCGCCGTTTCGGGTGGGCGCCCGGTCGGTCTGGCCGGGGAGTGGCAGGACGGCGCCCTGCGCCCGTTGTCGGTCTGGACCGACCGCGGGCTGGTGACCCTGCCATGAGCTGGGACGACCTGGTGGCCGGCGCCCTGGTGGGGACGGCCCGGCGGCCGCCGGCCATTCCCGCCGCAGAGCCGGGCTCGGCCCTGGGCGACGTGCTTGCTGCGATCGACCCCACCGACGCGGAAGGCGCGATCCTCACTGCCGGAGCGGTGCTGGGCCTGTACCGCCACGCGGGCGTGCGGTTGCCGGCGGACAACGGACCGCCGCCTCCTGCCAGCCCGCCCGAGGTCCGGCCCCACTGCTCGGAGGCGGCGGCGTACCGGCTGGACGTGATGATGGCCGGCCGGTTCCGGCCGGTGCTGGAGGAGTGGCTGGGGCTGGTGGCGGGGTCGGGGCGGCTGGTGCCGCCCGATCGCCTGCCCGGGCTCCTGCAGACGGCCTCGACCAGCTCCGCCCTGCGGCCGGGGGCAGCCAAGGTGATGGGCGAGCGGGGGCGATGGCTCGCGAACCTGAACCCGGTGTGGGCCTGGGCGGTCGG
>CADCTB010000226.1 GCA_902805665.1 uncultured Acidimicrobiales bacterium | reverse complement strand
GGCGGCGCCGGCGGCGCAGGAGGCACCGGTGGCACGACCGGAGGCGGCACCGGCGGCGGCGGCGGTGCTGGTGGCGGCGGCGGCAGCGGGGGCTCAGGGGGTGGCGGCGGCGCCGGCGGTGGCGGCGGCACGGCAGTGGCCGGCACAGGTCTGCTGGCCCGTACCGGTGCCACGATGGGCCCGGTCGTGCTGGTCGCCTTCGTCCTCACCGTCCTCGGCATGCTGATGTTCTTCGGGACCCAGGGTGTGCCCGACCAGGCGGCTCGACTGTTCACCAGCCACCCGATGTTCCGTCCGGTTCCGGCCGGCGGTGCTCGGATCGTCGCAGCCGGCGCCAATGGGCGCCTCGACGGCCCGGCGCTCGACGCCTTGGCCCAGATGGGCGACATGGGTGCCGGGCCCGACAACGACGGATCTCCGTCGCAGGGTCGCAGCGCAGGCAACTGGCAGCGCCGGTTGTTCACCAAGCGCCCCTGGTAAGCCGCAACCTCAACGATTGAGCAGGAAGGGCGCCCCTCGGGGCGCCCTTCTTCTTTTCTGAACGGCGGACCTCTACTCCTTGAACGACAGGGAAACGGCGAAGTCGCCGTCTCTGTCGGTCCACCACCGGGCCAGGGCGAGGTCGGCGTCGCCCAGCTCGGCCTCGACGCCCGAGCGGCGGAACTTGGCGCTGATCTCGGTGCGCATGGCCTCACCGCGCCCGTAGCCGACGGTCATGCCCAGGTCGGCCACGGTGACCTCCTGCGCCTTGCTGGACCGCAGCCACATCTCGATCCACTCCTCGTCCGGGTCGAAGCGGGCGACGTGGGTGAACCGCTCGGGCACGAAGTCGGCGCCCAGCTCCCGGTTCACCACGTGGAGGACGTTGCGGTTGAACTCGGCGGTCACACCGGCCGCGTCGTCGTAGGCGGCCTCCAGCCGGGCGACGTCCTTCACCAGGTCGGTGCCGAGCAACAGGCCGTCGCCGGGCGCCATGAGCGACGCCACCTCGGACAGGAACAGCGCCCGCTGCTTGGGGGCCAGGTTGCCGATCGTGCCGCCGAGAAAGGCAACCAGCCGTCGCCCACCGCGGGGGATGGCGCCGAGGTGGTGCTCGAAGTCGCCCACCACCGCCCGCACCTCGGCCTGGGGATACGCGTGGGCCAGGGTGTCCGCAGCCGACCTCAGGGTCGGCTCGCTCACGTCGAAGGCGACGATGCGCCGCAGGCGGCCTTCGGCGGCCAGGGCGTCGAGGAGCAGCCGGGTCTTCTCCGAGGTGCCCGATCCCAGCTCCACCAGGGTGTCGGCGGCGGAGAGGCGGGCGATCTCCGCCGCCCGCTCGGTCAGGATGCTGCGCTCACAGCGGGTCGGGTAGTACTCCGCCAGCCGGGTGATGTCGTCGAAGAGGTCGCAGCCCCGGGCGTCGTAGAAATACTTGGGCGGCAGCTCCTTGGGCGACGAGCTCAGCCCGGCAGCCACGTCGCGCCGCAAGGCGGCCCTGAGCTCCGGCGGAGTGAGGTGGACCTCGACTATCGGCTCCGTCACGCCGTCAGGCATCCCGGGCGCAGCGGAAGCCGGCGAAGATCTGGCGGCGGATGGCGTAGTCCCAGTTGCGGAACGTGGTGCGCACGGCCAGGGGAGAGGCGGCCCACGACCCGCCCCGCAGCACCTTGTACCCGGAGCCGAAGAACACCTCGGAGTACTCGCGGTAGGGGAAGCTGACGAAGCCGGGGTACGGCTCGAAGTCCGACGAGGTCCACTCCCACACGTCGCCGATCATCTGGTGGCAGCCGTACGCGCTGACCCCCGCCGGGTAGGCGCCGACGGGGGCGGGTCGGAAGCGGGCGCCACCGAGGTTGGCCCGCTCGGCGGTGGGGTCGCCCTCCCCCCACGGCCAGCGCCGCTTCACACCCTCGGGAGACCACGAGGCGGCCTTCTCCCACTCCGCCTCAGTCGGCAGCCGCCCGCCGGCCCAGTGGGCGAACGCGTCGGCCTCGTACCAGCACACGTGCTGGACGGGCTCGTCGAGGGGCAGATCCTCCCGCCACCCGAACCGGTTCCTGGACCAGCGTCCGCCGCCCTCGGCCCGCCAGAACTCCGGGGCCTGCAGGTCCGCCTTCTGCCGCCAGGCCCAGCCGTCGTCGGTCCACCACCGCGGCTCGTCGTAGCCGCCGTCGGCCACGAACTCCATGTACCGCCCGTTGGTGACGGGGGCGGCATCGATCCGGAACGCCGGCAGGTCGACGACGTGGGCCGGCCGCTCGTTGTCGTAGGCCCACGCCTCGTCGTCGGTGCCCATGGTGAACGGCCCGGCGGGCACGAGGACGTCGCCGGGCACCGGAGAGCCGGCGGGCGGGGGCGGGGCCAGCGGGCGGTAGCCGGGCTCGCCCATGAGCTGGAGGGTGGCCAGCATGGTCTCGTCGTGCTGGTGCTCGTGCTGGACGACCATGCCGTAGACGAAGCCGCCGGTCAGCAACGGCAGGCCGGTCCCCTCGAGGTCGACCTGCTCCAGGGTGTCGATGACCCGCCCCCGGACCTCGGCGATGTAGCGCCGGGCCTCGGTGGGGCCGAGCAGGGGGAGCGCCGGCCGGTTCGGGCGGGGGTGGCGGAAGGCGTCGTACATGTCGTCGAGCGACGGGTCGATGGCCGTCGCCCCGGCGGCCTCCCGCAGCAGCCAGAGCTCCTCGAAGTTCCCGATGTGGGCCAGGTCCCACACCAGGGGCGACATGAGGGGGGAGTGCTGCCGGCGCAGGCCGTCGTCATCGAGGGGCTCGAGCAGGTCGAGGGACCGGCGTCTGGCCGACTCGAGGTCTCCCGCCACCTTTTGGCGAACGTCCACCGCGACCAGTGTGTCACCATCGACTCCATGGATTTGCGCAGCCGTGAGGTGACGGCCGGATTCGAGCGGGCCCCGGCCCGGGCGATGCTCCGGGCCGTCGGCATGACCGACGAGGACTGGAGCAAGCCCCAGGTGGGGGTGGCCAGCTCCTGGAACGAGGTCACCCCCTGCAACATGCCCCTCGAACGGCTGGCCAAGCGGGCCAAGGAAGGGGTACGTCAGGCGGGCGGGTTCCCGCTGGAGTTCATGACCATCGCGGTGTCCGACGGCATCTCCATGGGCCACGAGGGCATGCGGGCGTCCCTCGTCAGCCGGGAGGTCATCGCCGACTCCGTCGAGGTGATGATGCACGCCGAGCGCTTCGACGCCCTGGTCACCTTCGCCGGCTGTGACAAGTCCCTGCCCGGCATGCTCATGGCCGCGGCCCGCGTCAACCTGCCCAGCGTCTTCATGTACGGCGGCAGCATCCTGCCCGGGCGCGGCTCGAAGGGCGAGGCGCTGGACATCGTCAGCGTGTTCGAGGCGGTGGGCGCCCACGCCAGCGGCGGCCTGACCGCCGAGGAGCTGTCCCTCATCGAGCGCAACGCCTGCCCCACTGTCGGTGCCTGCGCCGGCATGTTCACCGCCAACACCATGGCGGCGATCGGCGAGGCGCTCGGCATGTCGCTGCCCGGGTCGGCGTCGGCCCCTGCCGTCGACCGCCGGCGTGACGACCTGGCCTACGCCAGCGGCCAGGCGGTCATCGCCCTGGTCGAGGCCGGCATCCGGCCCCGCCACATCCTCACCAAGGCCGCCTTCGAGAACGCCATCGCCGTGGCCAACGCCCTGGGCGGCTCCACCAACGCCGTCCTGCACCTGCTGGCCATCGCCAACGAGGCCCGGGTGGAGCTGGAGCTCGAGGACTTCAACCGCATCGGCCGCCGGGTGGCCCACGTGGCCGACATGAAGCCCCACGGCCGGTTCCACATGGTGGACCTCGACGGCGTCGGCGGGGTGGCGGTGGTCATGCGCCAGCTGCTGGAAGCCGGCCTGCTGAACGGCGACTGCCTCACCGTCACCGGCCGGACCGTCGCCGAGAACCTGGCCGCCCTCGACCCCCCGGCGCCCGACGGCACGGTGGTGCACACCCTCGCCGACCCGATCCACGCCCAAGGCGGCATCGCTGTGCTCCGGGGCTCGCTGGCCCCGAAGGGAGCCGTCGTCAAGGTCGCGGGGATCGACGCCGACAAGCTCCGCTTCGAAGGCCCGGCCCGGGTGTTCGACGGCGAGGCGGCGGCGATGGAGGAGATCCTGGCCGAGCGGATCCGTCCCGGCGACGTGGTGGTCATCCGCTACGAGGGCCCCAAGGGCGGGCCCGGCATGCGGGAGATGCTGGCGGTCACCGGCGCGCTGAAGGGCGTCGGCCGCGGCGCCGACGTGGCCCTGGTGACCGATGGGCGCTTCTCCGGCGGCACCCACGGGTTCTGCGTGGGTCACATCGCCCCCGAGGCGGTCGACGGCGGGCCGATAGGGCTGGTCGCGGACGGCGACCCGATCGTGATCGACGCCGACGCCCGCACCATCGACCTCCTCGTCGACGATGCCACCCTGGCCGCCCGCCGGCTCGACTGGAAGGTCCCCGAGCCCCGCTATCCGACCGGCGCGCTGGCCAAGTACGCCCGGCTCGTCACCGGCGCCGACCGAGGAGCGGTCACCGAGCCCTAGATGCGGGTGAGCTGCCACAGGATGGGGTAAGGTCCCGCCTGAATGCTTGCCGGTCGCGGCGGTTCTGCGACAGTCTTCTGGCAGCCTGAGCGGGGAGTGCGCGATGACACGGAGTAAGGGTTCCGACCACACGGTTGCGCGACGCGTGGCCATGGCCTCCATGACCGTGCTGGCTGCCAGCGGGATCGGCCTGGTTGCCGCGCCCATGGCCTTCGGCCAGATCGTCATCCCCATCGGCGGCAGCCAGACGGCCGGGGTGACGAACTCCGGCTCCGCCAGCGCCAACACGGGTGGCAACACCGCCATCGGGAACAACTCCACCAACACCGTGACTTCGGGCGGCCCGGGCCTCATCAGCGTGCCGATCCAGCTGGGAACCTCCGCCAACACCTCCGACGGCGCGGCCGCCGTCACCACCGGTCCGGCCACGGCCGCCGGCAACACGTCGCAGACCAATGTCGGCCAGTCGAACGCGTCCGGCAACACGGTCAACAGCTTCCTCGCCGGCCAGAGCCAGTCGGCCGGGGTCACCAACGCCGGCTCGGCCAGCGCGAACAGCGGCGGCAACCTCGCCATCGGCAACAACTCCACCAACACCGTCACCGCCGGCGACACTGCCGGTGGGCTGGTGGGCGTGGGCGTCAGCGTCGGCGGCGCAGTGAACACCTCCACCGGCACCGCCACCATCAACAGCGGGGCCGCCAACGCGGCTGGGAACACCTCGGCCACCAACGTCGGCCAGTCCTCCGGGCAGGGCGGCGGCCAGGGCGGTGCCGTGGCCCGGCCCGGCGCCGTCGCCGGCGTCGGTGGCGCCGGGGTGGGCGCCGCCCCCTGCGGCAGCGGCCGGTTCGGCTCGATCCAGGAGGTCGGGGTCCGCAACCAGGGTCAGGCCGAGGCCAACACGGGCAACAACGTCGCCATCGGGAACAACTCAACCAACGACTTCGCGTCGGGCGGCCAGACCGTCTCGGGGGGGCTGCTCGGCGTGGGCATCACCATCGGCGGCCCGGTCAACAACTCCAGCGGCACCGCGGTGATCAACACCGGCCCGGCCACGGCCGTCGGCAACAACTCGGTGACGCAGGTCGGCCAGAGCGAAGGGTGCCCGCAGGTGACCACCGTGACCGCCGGGCGCCCCGGCGTGATCGTGCCCGCCGCCCGGGTCCAGGCCGTCCGGTCCGGAACCGCCACCCTGGCCCGCACCGGCCTCGACACCGCCGACCTCGGCATGATCGCCGGCGCCCTGCTCGGGGGAGGCATGCTGCTGGTGGCCTCTCAGCGCCGCCGCATGGCCGCCCGCTCGGCCGCCGTTCCCATGGCCGGCTTCGGGTTCGGCCTCGGCGGCGACCGGTAAGTTGCTGCTGGGCGTCGCCTCCTCGGCAGCGCTTGGTTTGCCCCGAGAGTCGGGCCCGTGTCACACTGATCGGGTCATGAGCCGCTTTCGCGCCCTCGTACTTCTGACCTAGCGCACGCCTCACCAGACGCGTGCGCCCAACGACCTCCCAGCCGGGAGGTCGTTTCTTTTCCCGGAACGATTTCCTTTAGCTGCCGAATCAGGAGAGCACAGCGATGAAGCTGAACGGGGGCCAAGCCCTCATCAAGAGCCTGGAGATGGAAGGCGTGGAGGTCATGTTCGGCCTCCCGGGTGGGGCCATCCTGCCCGTGTACGACCCCATCATCGACTCCCCCATCCGCCACATCCTGGTCCGCCACGAGCAGGGCGCCGGGCACATGGCCGAGGGCTACGCCCACGCCACCGGCCGCCCGGGGGTGGCCATGGTCACGAGCGGGCCCGGGGCCACCAACATCGTGACCCCGCTGGCCGACGCCATGATGGACTCCATCCCGATGGTGGTCATCACCGGGCAGGTGCCCAGCGCCGCCATCGGCACCGACGCCTTCCAGGAGTGCGACATCATCGGCGTGACCCGCTCGGTCACCAAGCACAACGAGCTGATCACCTCGGCCCAGGACATCCCGCGGGTGATCCACGAGGCGTTCCACATCGCCACCACCGGCCGCCCCGGCCCGGTGCTGGTCGACATCCCCAAGGACATCGTCGACCCCAACAACCCCAACTCGGCGATGGACTGGTACTGGCCGGACTCGGTCGACCTGCCCGGCTACAAGCCCACGGTCAAGGGCCACCCCCGCATGATCCGGGAGGCGGCCAAGCTCATCAGCGAGGCCCAGCGCCCGGTCATCTACGCGGGAGGCGGCATCCTCAAGGCCCGGGCCGCCGAGGCCCTGCGGGAGCTGGCCGAGCTCACCGGCATCTCGGTGGTCACCACCCTGATGGCCCGGGGCGCCTTCCCCGACTCCCATCCTCTGTGCCTCGGCATGCCGGGCATGCACGGCAACTACACGGCCATCACCTCCATGCAGCAGTCCGACCTGCTGATCGCCCTGGGCTCCCGCTTCGACGACCGGGTCACCGGCAAGGTGGGCGCCTTCGCTCCCGGCGCCAAGATCATCCACGTCGACGTCGACCCGGCCGAGCTGGGCAAGGTCCGCCGGCCCGACGTGCCGATCGTGGGGGATTGCAAAGCGGTCATCGAGGAGCTGATCAAGGAGGTCCGCCAGCTCCAGGCCACAGCGGCCGAGAGCGGAGGCATCGCCCAGCCCGACCGGGCTCCTTGGGACGCCCAGCTCAAGCAGTGGCAGGCCCAGTTCCCCCTCCACTACGACCAGGGCTGGAACGAGGGCGACGCCCTCAAGCCCCAGTTCTGCATCGAGATGCTGCGCGACAACTCGCCCGAGGACACCATCGTCGTGTCGGGCGTCGGCCAGCACCAGATGTGGTCGAGCCAGTTCTGGCGGTTCAACCACCCCTACACCTGGATCAACTCCGGTGGCCTCGGCACCATGGGCTTCGCCGTGCCCGCCGCGGTCGGGGCCAAGGTGGGCATGCCCGGGCGCACCGTCTGGGCCATCGACGGCGACGGTTGCTTCCAGATGACGGCCCAGGAGCTGGTCACGGCCAGCGCCGAGCGCATCCCGGTGAAGGTGGCCATCCTCAACAACGCCTACCTCGGCATGGTCCGCCAGTGGCAGGAGCTCTTCTACGAGGAGCGCTACAGCGAGGTGTACCTCTCGCCCGACCTGCCCGACTACAAGATGTGGGCCGAGGCCATGGGCTGCGTGGGCATGCGGGTCGAGCACCCGGACGAGGTCGTTCCCGCCATCGAGAAGGCCAACTCCATCGACGACCGCCCCGTGGTGATCGACTTCCGGGTCGACTGGACCGAGAAGGTCTACCCGATGGTGGCGGCCGGCACGTCGAACGACAACGTCATCCTCGGCCCGGAGATGGGCGAGGGCGGGCACTGATGGCCGGCACTGCGGCCACCGGGGCCGGCCCCCGTCACCACATCCTGACCGTCCTCGTCGAGAACAAGGCCGGTGTCCTGGCTCGGGTCTCGAGCCTGTTCGCCCGCCGGGGGTTCAACATCTACTCCCTGGCCGTGGCTCCCACCGACGACGAGCGGTTCAGCCGCATCACGATCGTGGTCGACGTCGAGTCCAGCCCGTTGGAGCAGGTCACCAAGCAGCTGTTCAAGCTCATCAACGTGGTGAAGATCAGCGAGCTCGACCCGGCCGACGCCGTCGAGCGGGAGATGATGATGGTCACCGTCAACGCCGAGCCCGGCACCCGGGGCCAGGTCATCGAGCTGGTCGACGTGTTCCAGGGCCGTATCGTCGACGTCGGGCACAGCGAGCTCACCGTCGAGCTGGCCGGGCCTCCCTCCAAGCTCGACGACTTCGAGGACCTCATGCGGGCCTACGGCATCAGCGCCCTGCAGCGCACGGGCCGGGTGGCGCTGCCCAGGCTGGAACGGCAGGCCCAGCGCCTGCCGAACACCGGCATTCGCTCTCTCGGAAAGGTGGGATAGGACATGGCCAAGATCTCCTACGAGAAGGACGCCGACCCGGCGCTCCTGGCCAGCCGGCGGGTGGCGGTCATCGGGTACGGCTCCCAGGGCCACGCCCACGCGTTGAACCTCAAGGACTCCGGGATCGACGTCCGGGTCGGGCTCCGTGAGGGCTCGGCGTCCCGGGCCAAGGCGGAGGCGGCCGGTCTCCGGGTGACGACGGTGGCCGAGGCCACGTCTGAGGCCGACGTGGTGATGATCCTGCTGCCCGACACCGAGCAGAAGTCGGTCTACGAGGCCGACATCGAGCCCAACCTGACCGACGGCGACGCCCTCCTGTTCGCCCACGGCTTCAACATCCGGTTCGGCCAGATCAAGCCTCCGCAGGGCATCGACGTGGGCATGGTGGCCCCCAAGGGCCCCGGCCACCTGGTGCGGCGCACGTACGAATCGGGCGGCGGCGTGCCGGCGCTCATCGCGGTGTCCCAGGATGGATCAGGTAAAGCTCGATCGCTCGCGTTGGCGTACGCCCACGCCATCGGGGCCACCCGGGCCGGCGTGCTGGAGACCACGTTCGAGGAGGAGACCGAGACCGACCTGTTCGGCGAGCAGGTGGTCCTGTGCGGAGGGATCACCGAGCTGGTCATGGCCGGCTACGAGACCCTGGTGGAGGCCGGGTACCAGCCCGAGTCGGCCTACTTCGAGTGCCTGCACGAGCTCAAGCTCATCGTCGACCTGATGTACGAGAACGGCATCTCCGGCATGCGCTTCTCCATCTCCGACACCGCCGAGTACGGCGACCTCACCCGCGGCCCCCGCATCATCAACGAGGGCACCCGGGCCGAGATGAAGAAGATCCTCGGGGAGATCCGCGACGGCAGCTTCGCCGAGGAGTGGATCGCCGAGAACCGGGCCGGCCGTCCCCGCTACAACGAGCTCAAGGCCAAGGGCCAGGACCACCCCATCGAGAAGGTGGGCGCCGAGCTGCGGGCCATGATGCCCTGGATCTCCTCCGGCAAGGCCCGCCCCCAGGACGTCTCAGGGGGCTAGCACCAGGTATCACCGGGCGGGTTCCCGTACTCCTCTCTGCAGTACCTGGGGAAGGAGAACGATGACCGACCGTGACCGGAACACCAGCCTGCGCACCAGGGCCGGCCGTCTCAGGCTCCTGCCCCTGGCCTCACTCCTGCTCATCGTCACCATCGCCGCCACCACGCTGGTGCCGCTCCAGCTGGACGACGAGGCCGAGTGGCTCCTGCTCAGGATCCTCGCCATCGTCACCCTCTCGTTCCTGCCGGGCTGGCTCTTCCTGCGCTTCGTGACCGTGCGGGCGTCGTCGGTCTGGGACGAGTACGTGCTCAACCTGCACCGCCTCGGCATCGACCGGACCGCGCACCTGCCGGAGCCGCCCGCGAACTCGCTCTACCACGGCCGCTGGCTGGCCGCCGGGGGCCCCGGGCTGGCGGGCAGCCCCAACATCTACCGCGACAAGTTCGAGGCCCACTACGGCAACGGCACCGCCCGCGACCAGGGCGGTGTCTCTCCCGCCGCCGCTCGGGGGACCGGGGCGCAGCTCCGAGCGGAGACGTTCCTCCCGGTGTTCCTCGCCACCGCTGTCTTCGCCGCCGGATGGGCCGCGGTCCTGCTCCGCCCATCCCTGTTCGGGCCCTCGACGGCCGGCATCGACCGGTCCACGGCCGACGTCCTTCGCCTGGGCTTCATGGGGGCGTACCTCTTCACCCTGCAGATGCTGGTCCGGCGCTACTTCCAGGCCGATCTCAAGGCCAGCGCCTATGTCAACGCCGTCACCCGGGTGGCCAGCGCCCTGGTCCTCGTTCTGGTCGTGCACCTGGCCATGCCGTCGGAGACGTCGTCGGAGGTCACGGTGGCCGTGGCCTTCGTCATCGGCTTCTTTCCCCTGGTGGGCCTCCAGGCCCTCCAGAAGGCTGCTGCCCTGGCCCTCCGCACCGTGGTGCCCAGCCTGCGGAACAGCTACCCCTTGAGCGATCTCGACGGGCTGAGCGTCTGGTACGAGGCCCGGCTCCTCGAGCTGGGCATCGAGGACATGCAGAACCTGGCCACCGCCAATCTCGTCGACGTGACCCTGCACAGTCGGGTGCCGGTCTCCCGGCTGGTGGACTGGGTGGACCAGGCCCACCTCTACCTCCACCTGGCGCCCCAGGGCGGCGATGGGTCGGACCGCAAGATGCTGCGCCGCCTCGGCATCCGCACCGCCACCGCCCTGGAGGAGGCGTTCACTCCCAAGGGGGACGCCACCACGTCGACGGACGACGGGTTGCTGACCGCGGCGGACGACGAACGCCTGCTCGGAGACCTGCGCTGGGCCCTCAACGCCGACGGCACCGGCCCGAGCATCACCCTCACGCTGCTCAAGACCCTCCGCAGCGACCCGAACCTCACCCACGTCCGGCGCTGGAAGCAGGATTGGGATCAGCCGCCCCCCGAGCCGGCCACCGAGCCGGTGGCGGCGACGCCTGCGTCGGAGCCCGGCGCCTCCGACCGCACTGTCCGGCGCCCGCTCAACGGCGGCGCCGTGCGCCGGGTGCTCGCCCCCCTGGCGTCGATGGCCCTCCACCGCAGCTGACCCTGGGCGTCCTTCGGGCCCGGGAGTACCGCCACGGTGTTCAGGGAGCCCGAAGAAGGGGGCGGGCTCGCCGACCTGGCCCCGGACGCGACTCTGCCGGGCCCGAGGGCCCGGCAGAGTACGGAACTACTGGTTACTGCGAGTTGTTACTTGCGCACCGAAGCGGTGACCGGGACGTCACGGCGGCGGG
>CADCTB010000225.1 GCA_902805665.1 uncultured Acidimicrobiales bacterium | reverse complement strand
CATCCCTGGCCATCGAAGCCACCGACCTCGTGAAGTCCTTCGGAGAGACGTGTGCCGTCGACGGCGTCAGCCTCGCCGTGCGCCGCGGCTCGATCTACGGCGTCCTCGGCCCGAACGGGGCCGGCAAGTCGACGACGATCCGGATGCTGGCCACCCTCGTCCGCCCTGATGGGGGCAGCGCTCGGGTCTTCGGGCACGACATCGTGAAGGAGGCCGACGCAGTTCGCGGTTCCGTCAGCCTCACCGGCCAGCTCGCCTCGGTGGACGAGGACCTGACGGGCCGCGAGAACCTGATCCTGGTTGGTCGCCTCCTCGGGCTGAAGCGTCCGGCGGCAAAGGCGCGAGCCACCGAGCTGCTCGACGCCTTTGGGCTCTCGGAAGCTGCGGGTCGGCTGGTCAAGAACTTCTCCGGCGGGATGCGGCGCAGGCTCGACATCGCCGCCAGCCTCGTGGTCACCCCGGAGCTGATGTTCCTCGACGAGCCCACGACTGGGCTCGATCCCCGCTCCCGCAACCAGGTCTGGGACATCATCCGGGTCCTCGTGGCCGAGGGCACCACCATCCTCCTGTGCACCCAGTACCTCGAGGAGGCCGACCAGTTGGCCGAGGGGATCGCCGTCATCGACCGGGGCAAGGTGATCGCCGAGGGAACGCCGTCCCAGCTGAAGGCCTCGGTCGGCTCCGGCGCGCTGCACGTGCGCCTGCTGGACCCCGAACAGCGATCCGAGGCCGAGCAGGTGCTGGACCGCCAGCTGGGGGCGGTGACCCTGGAGGCGGACCCGGCCGGCCTGTCCGCCTCGTGCGCCGACGCCGACCGGGGCGCCGAGGCGGTGGCCGAGCTGGCCCGCGCCGGGATCGGCATCGCCGCCTTTTCGCTTGGGCAGCCGAGCCTCGACGAGGTCTTCCTCGCCCTCACCGGCCACCCAGCGGACGACGGCGGAGACGGACACGCGAACCAGGTGGACGAGGAGCAGGCGACATGAGCTCGAAGCCGACGAAGCAGGCCGACATCACGACCTCCGCCGACGAGGCGGCGGTCCGCCGGGCGATCTCGTCGACCTCGCGGCCTCCCGCACCCAACGCGCTGTCGGCTGCCCTCACCTTCGGCTGGCGGGGGATGCTCAAGGTCAAGCACGTGCCCGAGCAGCTCCTCGACGTGACGATCACCCCGGTCATGTTCGTGCTGATGTTCACCTACATCTTCGGCGGCGCCATCTCCGGCTCAACCGGCGAGTACCTGAACTACCTGCTCCCCGGGATACTCGTGATGTCGGTGCTGTTCACCACGGTCTACTCAGGCGTCGCCCTCAACACCGACCTCACCAAGGGCGTCGTCGACCGCTTCCGCTCGTTGCCCATCGCCCGCTCGGCGCCCCTCCTCGGCTCCCTTCTCGGCGACAGCGTGCGATACCTGCTGTCGGGAACCGTGATCATCGTGCTCGGGGTGATCCTCGGCTACCGGCCTGACGCCGGGGTAGCGGGCGTGGTCGCCGCTCTGTGCCTTGTGGTGCTGTTCGCCTTTGGCCTGTCGTGGGTGTTCACGACGCTGGGGCTCCTCCTGCGCTCGCCGAGCGCGGTGATGAACGCCGGCTTCATGGGGATCTTCCCGCTCACGTTCCTGTCCAACGTCTTCGTCGATCCAGACACGTTGCCGGGCCCGCTAAAGGCGTTCGTCGACGTCAACCCGATCTCGATCCTGGCCACCGCTTCTCGGGGCCTGATGGCCGGAGGGGCGGACGCCGGCCAGATCTCCATCGTGCTGGCCGTTGCGGTCGCGCTGACAGCGGTGTTCGCGCCCCTGACCACCCGCCTCTACCGCAAGGGCTAGCCGCCGCAGCAGGCCTGACCGCCAGCTCCCGCCTTCGCGCAGCACGACGAAACCCGGGGGCTTGCCGGCACGGGCACCAACGGGTGCACACTGTGGCCATGGCTCGCGTGGTCCACTACGTCAACCAGTTCTTTGCTGGCGTGGGAGGCGAGGACTCGGCCGGGCAGGGACCCACCCTGGTCGAGGGGGCGGTGGGGCCGGGACGCAAGCTCGCCGACCTGCTCGGCGACGACCACGAGATCGTGGCCACCGTGTCGTGCGGCGACGATGACGCGGCCGGCCGTCCGGAGGCCGTGGGCGAGATCCTGGAGCTGATCAAAGAGGCGCAGCCCGACCTGGTCGTCGCCGGGCCCGCGTTCACCAGCGGCCGCTACGGCCTGGCCTGCGCCCGGGTCGCCGCAGCCGCCGCCTCCGCGGGCATCCCGGCGGTGGCGGCCATGCACCCCGACAACCCCGGCATCGACGAGGCGGGCGCGGCGCCGGTCGTCGCCAGTGGCGAAGCGGCCCGCCTCATGGGGTCGGCCCTCGACGTCCTGTCCGCCGCAGTCGCCAAGGTGCTCGCCGGTAAGGCGCTCACCGCCGACGACGGCCTGGTCGGCCTCGCTCCGCGTCAGCCTCGAATGGCCGACCGCAACGCCGCCGAGCGGGCGGTCGAGCTGGCCCTGACCCGCCTGGGCGGCGACCGGGACGCCACCGAGGTGCCGCTCCCCCGGTTCGACAAGGTGACTCCGGCCCCGCCCGTGCGCGACCTGGCCTCGGCGACGGTGGCCATCCTCACCGAGGGCGCCCTGGTGCCCGACGACAACCCGGGAGCCCTGGAGTCGGCCCGAGCCACCAAGTGGCTGCGCTACTCCCTGGCCGGCCTGGAGGAGCTCGAGCCCGGGCAGTGGCGGTCGGTGCACGGCGGTTTCTCCACCGTGCACGCCAACGCCGACCCCCACCGCATCCTGCCGCTCGACGCGGCCCGCCAGCTCGAGCGCGAGGGCGCCATCGGAAAGCTGCACGAGGAGTACCTGGTCACGGCGGGCAACGGCACCTCGGTCGCCAACGCCCGGCGTTTCGGGGTGGAGTGGGCCGCCGACCTGCGCCACTCCGGGGCGCGTGCCGCCATCCTCACCGCCACCTGAGGGACGGGCACGCGTTGCGGGGCAACGCTGGCAAAGGAGCTCGAACGGGCGGGGATCGCAACCGCGCTGCTCTGCAACCTCACGTCGATCGCCGAGCGGGTCGGCGCGCCGCGCATCGTCCCGACCCGGGGCATCCCGTTCCCGGCCGGTGACCCCTCGCTCGATCCTGCCGAGGAGCGGGCCTGGCGCCAGCGGCTGCTGGAGCGGGCCCTGGAAGCCGTGTCCACCCCTGTCAACGAGCCGACTCTCTTCGAGGTGAGCTGAACCCATGCCCGATGTGGTGATCTCCGCTGCCACCCAGGTGCTGGCCCATGTGCCCGGCCTGGCCCGCCACGGCTCCAAGCCGAGGCGGGAGCTGCCCAAGAGCGACGAGGTGGCCGAGCGCTTCGCGGCCTCGCTTCGCAGCTTCGACGAGGCCGCCGCCTATCCCGCCCACCAGGTGTGGATCGGCAATCTCCACCCCCGCGACCTGCCGGCGCGCCCGTGGAGCGAGAAAGCCGGCGCGCCACAGCGCACGGGCCGGTTCGGCGAGATCATGCCCGAGGACGAGTTCTTCGGCCTCCTGGCCGCGGTCGACGACTTCGGCCTGTTCGCCCTTTCGCCGGAGCTGGCCGAGCGCGCCGTGGCTGCGTTGAGCGCCCATCCGCTGGCCAAGGCCTTCGACCTCGACCGGATCGAGAAGGCGGTGGCCGACGTCGACGCCGTGGCCGCCGAGCCCAAAGCGCTGCGGCTCACCGACGGTGCGGTCATGCGCTGCGGCCAGGCCGACGACGAGTCGCTCGCCGCCCACGTCCTCATCGACAACCTGGCCTCCAAGGCCACCGCCACCCTGGCCCTCCTGCACCTCCTCGAGGGCTCGGGCATCGACCCCACGTCGGTCGAGTACGTCCTGGGCTGCGGCGAGGAGGCCATCGGCGACCGGTACCAGCGGGGCGGCGGCAACCTGGCCAAGGCGGTCGCTGAGGCGGCCGGGCTCACCGAGGCCTCCGGGGCGGACGTCAAGAACTTCTGCGCCGCCCCCATCCCCGCCCTGGTCATGGCCTCGGCCCTCGTCGGCGCGGGCGTGTTCCAGCGGGTGGCGGTGATCGCCGGGGGGTCGCTGGCCAAGCTGGGCATGAAGTTCCAGGGCCACCTGGCCAAGGAGCTGCCCGTGATGGAGGACGTCCTGGGGGGCACCGCCGCCCTGGTCGAGGCCGACGACGGGCGGTCGCCCCGCATCCGCCTCGACGTTGTCGGCCGGCACCGGATCTCCGCCGGCGGCTCGGCGCCCCAGGTCATGCAGGCCCTGGCGGTCGAGCCCCTCGTCCGCCACGACATCCCCATGACCGACATCGACGACTTCGCCACCGAGCTCCACAACCCGGAGATCACCGAGCCGCAGGGCTCGGGCAACGTCCCCGAGCGGAACTACCGCACCATCGCCGCCCTGGCCGCGGCCAAGGGCGACATCGCCCGCACCGACATCGCCGCCTTCGTCACCGAGCGGGGGATGCCCGGCTTCGCCCCCACCCAGGGTCACCTGGCGTCCTCGCTCTGCTATCTGCCCCACGCCCTGGATCGACTGACCACCGGTGACGCCCGTAAGGTCATGCTGCTGGCCAAGGGCAGCCTGTTCCTCGGTCGCATGTGCCAACTGTCGGACGGAATGAGCGTCCTACTCGAGAGGAATGAATCGGAGGTGAGAACGTAAATGCTCCAAGGAAAGAAGGTGATCGCCGTCGGGGAACGGGACGGGATCTCCGGGCCGGCAATCGCGGCGTGTGCCAAAGCCGCAGGGGCCGAGGTGGTCTTCGTGGCCACCGAGTGCTTCGTCTGAACCGCCGCCGGGGCCATGGACCTGCAGAGCCAGGAGTCGATTCTCCGGGCCAGCCAGACCCACGACAAGGCCGACTTGCTGGTGTTGCTCGGTTCTCCAGACCCGGAGAGCGCGAGCATCGCCGCCGAGACGGTCATCGAGGGTGACCCGTCCTACGCAGGTGCCCTGGCCGGAGCCCAGTTGGGCCTCCTCACCTACCACGTGCTCGAAGAAGAGGTGCACGCCGACATCCCGGACGACGTCTGGGAAGCCCAGATCGGTGTGATGGCCGACGTCCTCGAGGCCGATCAGCTGGCCGAGACCGTCGCCGGCTTCCGTAACAAGGTCTGAAGCTCCCGTCCCGACGGCGGCGGGACGGGACAAGACACAGACCTCAGGACCGGCCGGTCGATTCACTCGTGGTCGAAGAAGACCTGGAACTCCAGGGTCGGGTCCGCCTCGACGGTCACGTAGGACAGGTTCGGCTGCTTCATCTCGAAGTAGTCCCAAGGGAAGCTCAGCGTCCCCACGACTTCGATCCGGCCGCCGGCGTGCTGGGCGTGCAGCGGGATGGCCACCGGTCGAGTGACCCCGTGGACGGTGAGGTCGCCGGGGACCGTGATCGAGGCCCGGCCCTCGGCGACGATGTCGGCGGGGAGCACGATGTCGGACGTGGTGACGAAGCTGGCGGTGGGGTAGAGGTCGGTCTCGAGCGCCATGGTCCGCATGTGGTCGTCGCGGCGCGCCTCGTCGCTCTTGATCGTCGAGACGTCCACGTCGATTCGCATGCCCTTCTCGACCCGGAGCACGCCTCCGTCGCCGTTGAGGCGGAAGGCGCCGGTGATGGCGCTCGTCCGGCCCACCGCGTCGTTGGAGGCGGGCAGGCGCAACAGCTTCTCTCGCACCCGATAACCGGCGACTGACCCTTCGCCCGCCGACCACACCCCGACAGGAACGGCGAAGGCCGTGTCAGCGGACTGGGTGGACAGGCGCAGCTCGGTGGGTGAGTCGGGTGTGAAGAACAGCGCCCAGGCCGATGCGACGGCGGCCACGGGGACGACAACGGCCCCCGTCACCAGCACCTTCAGCCGGCGGCTACGCCCTTTCGGGGGCGTTCCGCCCGCCTGGGTGCGCGTGGGGCGTACGTCCAACCTGGTCTCCATGTACCTCTCCTTTGTGTGGAATGGGCCGGCTTCGGCCGGCCGCCGGCGCAACGCAGGCCGTTGACACCTGGTGTCAGGCAGCATGCGTAGGAAGGTTCGTGCGGGATTCGGGTGGCGTTCAGGTTTCACGGCGGACCGTGAGGGACGACCGCCGGGGCCGCACTCGCAACCTCCATGCCGCGACCCGTCGGAGGCTGCATGTCGGGCCGAATCAGGGGAGGGTCAGGGTGCCTTCCGACCGGATGATCCCGAGCTCGAAGATGGGTGGGTGCTCCGGTCCGAGGCAACGCCCGCCATCGCCACGGCCGGCAACTGAGATCACACGGACCGTGTCCGTGCTGCTGCCACTAGCCCCTTCGAACGCTCCGGTGCCGCCGGTGATGGTGGCGGTATCGACGAGGTTGATGGTTGTGACGCAGCTCACGGGGTTGAACTCGATCTGCGGCCGGCCTGCGGCGGCCACAGTGGCGAACAGTTGGCCCTCCGGGAAGGTGTAGGTCGCCTGGAACGGGCTGCCCGGAGGGACCTGCTCCCTCGTGTCGACCTCGCTCCCCACCCCGGTGACCAGACCCGTGGCGATGACCGTGCCGGGACCTTCGGCCGGTATCAGCACGGTGAAGCGCTGAGTGCCACTCGTCTCGGCCAGCACCTGGTTCGGCGATGTCATCAGCGCGAGGCCGCCCACAATTGCGGCCGCGGCGAACTTCTTGATGGTCAATGCTGCTCCTTGTGTCAGGAGGGAGTCCGCGGTCCGTCCAGCCGTGTCTCGGCGGGCATCCTCGTCCCGCAACGCGCCCTCTGGGGATCTCGGCCAGCGGAGGCCGATGTCGAGTCACCATAGGAAGGACACGATGGGGAATCATCAGGGCTACCACTCGAAACTTTCCAGGGTTAGCCCTCATGCGGCCCCGAAGACGCCGTGACACGATGGAGCGGTGGCACGGACGGTCGTCATCGTCGATGACCACGACGGCTTCCGCTCCCAGGCGGCCCACATGCTCCGAGCCGCCGGCTACGAGGTCGTGGGCTCATGCGCCGACGGGCGGTCAGCGCTTGTCGCCATCTCGACCCTCGGTCCGGATGTGGTCCTGCTCGACGTGCAACTGCCTGACACCGACGGTTTCCGGCTGATCACCGAGCTCGACGCCGGGCTCGGAGGTCCCACCATTGTGCTGATCTCCAGCCGGGAGGCCGCCGACTATGGCACCCAAGTCGGTCGCAGTGGGGCCGCCGGGTTCATCACCAAGGCCGAGCTCTCGGCGCAGTCCCTGGCGGAGGTGGTCGGGCGGCAATGATCACCGGCAACGGCGTCGCGGCCAGTGGCGTCACGCCCCACCTGGCTGACGCCGGCATGCCGATCGACCGGGAGCAGCCAGCCCCTGGTGGTCGCCGGTCGACCGTCGTTGCCTACGGGCTGGGCCTGATCTGCGCGCTACTGGTCGCCGGAGGCTTCCTGCTCGGCGTTTACATGCCCAACCTCCACAACGGCCTCATTGCCGCCGCGTTCACGGCGGTGGGGGTGTTCGTCGTTCTCCGGCGCCCGGGCCACCGGGAGGGCCGGCTCTTCATCGCCACCGGGATGGCTCACGCGGTGATGTTCTTCGGACGCCAGTACGGCTTGTACGCCGGCTCGCACCACGGGGACACCCTGCCCGCGGTGTCGTGGGTGACGTGGATGGGCGTGTGGCCGCTCGCCCTGGTGCTGGTGCTGTCCGGCGTCACCATCATGTGCTTTCCCGACGGCCGGCTGCCGTTGCCCCGGTGGCGGCCGGTGGTCGCCACGATGGTGGCAGCCGGAGCGCTGCTGGCTCTGGGCTCGGCGCTGTGGCCGGTCGAGTACGCGCGCAACTCACTGTCAGTGCCCCACCCGTTACAGGTGGGCGGTTACGACACCGCAGGCCCGCTGTGGCCCTCGTTGACCAAGACCGTCTACCCGTTGTTCCAGATCGCCTGGGCCGCCTGCGTCGTCGTCCGGCTCCGGCGAGCCCGAGGAGACGAGGCCCAGCAGCTCAAGTGGTTCGTGTATGCCGTGGCCATGGGCGCGGTGGCGATGGTCTCCAGCCTGGTGCTCCTGGGCTCCCCTGCGCTGGGTGTGCTGGTCGTCCCGCTCGTTCCCGTCGCCGCCGGCGTGGCCATCGTCAAGTACCGCCTCTACGACATCGACCTGGTCATCAACAAGACCCTGGTGGTCGGGGCCATGGCCGGGCTCATCACCGCCACCTACGTGGCCCTCGTCGTCGGAGCAGGCGGCCTGCTGGGATTCTCCGCCAGCCCCAACCTGATGTTGTCCCTGGTGGCGACGGCCATGGTCGCCGTGGCTTTCGAGCCCGCCCGCCGCCGGGTCCAGCGGTGGGCCGACCGCCTCGTCTACGGCCACCGGCCGACGCCGTATGAAGCCCTGGCTCGACTGTCGACCCAGCTCAGCCTGGATGGCCAGCGGGCCGACCTGCTGGCCGGGCTGGCGTCCACCTTCGCCGATGGTGTGGGGGCCGCCGAGGCGACGCTGTGGGTCGGCTCGGAGGCCGAGCTCGTGGCGGTGGCCTCGTGGCCACCGCATGTGGGCCCCGACGCACCGCGGACCGCCGCCGCTGGTCTCGCCTCGCTGGAACAGGGCGGGAGAGCCCACGTGAGGCCCATCGTGCACCAGGGCGCGCTCCGGGGGGCGGTCACGCTGACCAAGGAGCCGGGCGAGGCGTTGACCGGGGCCGAGGATCGCCTGCTGGGCGATCTGGTCGCCCAGGCGGGGCTCGTCATCGACAACGTCGGCCTCGCCGCAGAGCTCCAGCACCGTCTGAACCAGATCTCGGCCCAGGCGGTCGAGCTCCGGGCTGCCGCCAAGCGCATCGTGGCCGCCCAGGACGACGCCCGCCGGCGCATCGAGCGCGACCTCCACGACGGCGCGCAGCAGCGACTGGTCACCCTGGCCCTCAGTTTGCAGGCGGTGTCCGAGCGCGCCGCGTCCGGTGGAGATGAGGGTCTCGCCCTCAAAGTCGACGATGCCCGCGGCCAGCTCACCGAGGCGTTGGCCGAGCTGCGTGAGATGGCCCGGGGCATCCACCCGGCCATGCTGACCGAGGAGGGCCTCGATGCCGCCCTGGGCTTTCTCGCCGAGCGCTCGCCCCTCCCGGTGCAGCTCGAGGTCGATCTCGGCCGGCGCCTGCCCCAGGAGGTGGAGGCCACGGCCTACTTCATCGTGAGTGAGGCGTTGACCAACGCGGCCAAGCACTCGGGCGCGCCGCGGGTCGTCGTGGGCGCGCGCGTCGACGGCGGCCGGCTGTCGATCGAGGTCAGCGACAATGGTCGGGGCGGAGCGGACGGCCGCCGCGGAAGTGGGTTGCAGGGTCTGGCCGACCGCTTGGCGACGCTCAACGGTCGCCTGACGGTGGACAGCCCGGTGGAAGGGGGCACCCGGCTGCGGGCGGAGATCCCGTGCGGGTGATCCTGGCCGACGACGCGGTGCTGTTCCGCGAGGGGATGGCCCGCATCCTGACCGAGGCCGGCTTCGTGGTCACGGGCCAGGCGGGGAACGCCTCGGAGCTGCTCGACCTCGTCGACCAAGACTGCGCCGACGTCGCCGTCATCGACATCCGCATGCCACCTGGGCACTCCACCGAAGGCGTCGAGGCCGCGGTGGAGATCCGACGCAGATCTCCGGGCGTCGGACTGCTCCTGCTGTCCCAGCACGTCGAGACCCACTACGCCATGCGGCTCATGACGGAGTTCGACGGGGCGGTCGGGTACCTCCTCAAGGACCGGGTCTCCGACCTGGCCAGCTTCGCCAGCGACGTGCGCCGCATCGGTAACGGGGACTGCGTGCTCGACCCTGAACTGGTGGCCAGGCTGGTGGCGAAGAAGCGTCAGCGCGATCCACTCGGTGAGCTGACCGATCGAGAGAGAGCGGTCCTCGCCCTGATGGCCCAAGGACGCTCGAACAGCGCATTATCGACGGAGCTGTGTCTGAGCGCCAAGACGGTCGAGGCCCACGTTCGCAGCATCTTCACCAAGCTCGACCTGCCGCCGGCGGCCACCGATCACCGGCGGGTGCTCGCTGTCCTCGCGTTTCTACGCGCCTGATACCCGATGACGCGGACAGGGCCTACGTCGCAGGAGCGGCCAGGTTCGTGGCTCGTGACCGCAGGAGCAGCCCGATCCCCGTAGCGACAGCCCACAGCCCGATGACACCGCCACCAGGAAACAAGAAGTTGAGACTGTCGGTGAACAGGAAGGTTGCGCCCGCGAGGCCATAGGTCACGCCGCCGACGACTGCGAGCGCCGCGGTCAGCCGATTGCCGATGGTGCGGGTCGACGCACCGATCACGCCGAGGGCCGCAATGCTGAATGCGAAGGCGGGAAGGGTGAGGGTCTCGGCAACGACGTGCAGGTCGGTGAGGGGGGTTCCTTCGCCGGCGGCGATGCTGGAGGCCTCGGACGCCACGACCAGGTGCAGCAGCATGTCGAGCGCTCCGAGCACCGCGGCGACCGCGGCGATGCCACCCACCCTCTGCGCTCGGGGGACCGACGCCAGGGCGCCGCCCCGCACAAGAGCGACAAGCGAGGCGGCAATGAGGACCATACCGACCAGCAGAAGGGCATGTGAGGGGTACCACGCCGGGTCCTGGAACAGGAGGTGCAGGTGCTCCTTCACGCTGAGCCCGGGCGGATCCTCGCCTGGGTGCATCGACCCCCCGACGAAGAAGAACGCGCCGCCGCCCAACAGTCCCCACCCGACCTGAGGCGTGACGCGGCGGGTGCGAATGCTCTCCTCCGTCTGCTGCATGGTTGACATGGCAATCTCCTCTTCGCGGTCCCGATGCAAAGCGCGGCTGGTTGGGGGACGTGGCAGAACCGAGTCCTGACCGAGCCGTTGGGGCTCGGTCGCCTGGGCCGCCGATCGGGTCGACGGTGAACGGGTGGACTGTGATTCACCCTAGGGAGCACGCGCTCGCGGTTCATCAGGGTCAGCCCTAGAACGTTTCGGGGCTAGCCCTCATATCGCGATCGAGTGCCTGTGGCGCGCCGACACTGTTGACCACCCGAGCCGGCACCAGGCATTGCCTCACGCCTTCTGTGTCACACCCTCGCGGCGTGATCGGCGAAATGCACCGACCGGAGGTGACGGCCGCGGCGCGTGAACTACGTCGAGTACCAACCGACCACGTCGAGGATCACATGGCTGGAGCCGCCGTTGTTGTAGACGCCCACCTTGCCGTCGGCGCCCACCTTGGCCACCACCAGGTTGGGGACCGTCTGGCCGGCGGTGAAGTTGAGGTTGGAGGCGAGCGGACGGGTGGTGCCGTTCGGGAAGACGGTCAGGAAGCCTCCGGTCGTCGGCTGGGTGACGGTGACGTTGAGCACGACTGCTGACACGCCGGAAGCCGGGACACCACCCACGCCTGTGACCTT
>CADCTB010000224.1 GCA_902805665.1 uncultured Acidimicrobiales bacterium | reverse complement strand
ACAGATCCGGCACCGCCACCGAACCGAACTCGCACACCCGGCCCAGGTCGTTGCGCATGAGGTCGACGATCATCACGTTCTCGGCCCGGTCCTTGGCCAGCAGGGCCGCGCCGGGGGCGGCCGTGCCCTTGATCGGGCGGGTCTCGACGACGCCGCCCCGGCGCCTCAAGAAGAGCTCCGGCGATGCCGACGCCACCTCCACGCCGGCCGACCGGACCCTGACTGCGGCGGCGTGCGGTGCCGGGTTGCCCTCCGCCAGCGCACCGGCGAGACCGAGGATGTCGAAGTCGGGAGGGAGCGGCGCGCTCAGGCGCCGGCAGAGGTTCACCTGGTAGACGTCGCCGTTCCTGATCGCCTCGCGTACGGCGCGGACGCCCTTGGCGAACCCCTCCCGGTCGAGACTCGACCTCCACCCACCGAGCGGCACCGGCGACGTGGCACTTGGCGCCGGTCCCGAAACGGGAGCTGAGGTGTCGAACCGGGCGCAGACCGGAGGGGCGTCAAATGGAACGACGACCGCCCACCGACCGTGACCGGGCGCGTCGAGGACAGTAAGGTCGTCGGTGACGTCGCGCAGGCCGGTGAAGCGGCATCCGCCCACGACGGCCGTGTCCACCGGATGGATCCTACGAGAGAGGTCATGACTGCTGCCCATCGCCACTCGGCCCTAGCCGGCACGGTGCTGGTGGTGGCGACGTGGTGATGACCGAGCGCCCCGCGGCGGAGCGCGAAGGGTTGCGGATCGCGGCGATGCGGGCGGGCGAGCCGGATGGTGACACGCCGGCGGCCGTGCCGGCGACGAGGCCGAAAACCCGCACCCGGGTGTCCCCTGAACGGGCCAAGGTGCTCCGGCAGCGGCGGCGCCGCCGGCGGCTGCTGATCGCATTCACCGGGTTTACCGCCTTCTGCACCTTCTTCGTCGGTCTGGGATACGTGTACGTGCAGTGGAAGCTCGACCAGATCGAGCGCCTCAAGCTGCCGGCCCTCGGCACCGACGGCGGGCCGGTCATGAACGTGCTGCTCGTCGGCTCCGACAGCCGCGCCAACCTCGAAGGGTCGGTCGCCGCCGGGTTCGGGAAGGACCAGGTCGAAGGCCAGCGGAGCGACACGGTCATGATCCTCCACATCGATCCCCGGGCCCAGAAGGCGGCGATCGTGTCGGTGCCCCGGGACCTGTATGTGCCGATCGCCGGCACGAACTTCTCCGACCGGGTGAACGCGGCCTTCGCCCTCGGTGGCCCCGACCAGCTCATCGCCACCGTCCAGAAGGCCTTCGGCGTCACCATCCACCACTACGTCCAGGTGGACTTCGTGGGCTTCAAGGACATCGTCGACGCAGTGGGCGGGGTCACGATGTACGTGCCCTATCCGGTACGCGACACCGGCAGTGGCCTCGACATCGGGCGCGCCGGCTGCTTCGAGCTCGACGGCAACCAAGGGCTCTCGTGGGTCCGTAGCCGAACCATGGAGTTCCTGATCGACGGCACGTGGCAAGCCGATGGACGCGGCGACCTCGGTCGGATCGAGCGGCAGCAGGACTTCATCCGCCGGATGATGAAGAAGGCGGTCGGCTCGGGCCTCTCGAGCCCTCTGCAGCTCAACCGGCTGATCGGCATCGGCGTCAAGGACGTCACCTTTGACTCCGGCCTGTCGACCAAGGACATCACCGCACTGGGCCGCCGGTTCAGCTCCCTCGACCCGGACCGGGTGGCGCTCAGCACGTTCCCCACCTCGCCGGCCGACATCGACGGCAAGTCGGTGCTCAAGCTCCAGACCGCCCAGGCCCAGCCCATGATCGACTTGCTCAACGGTCGGGGAGAGATGGGCACCACCCCGAGCCCCGTCGCCGGCACCGGGCCCACCACGAGCGCTCCCGGCTCGAGCACGGCGCGTCCCGGGGTCAAGCCCTCCGACGTGAGGGTGCGCGTCCTCAACGGGGTCGGCACGCCGGGCGCGGCGGCCAAGGCGGCCACGACCCTTACCGCCTCCGGGTACGTGGTGGCCGAAAAGGGAGACGCGCCCTCCCTGGCGCCGAAGACCACCGTCACCTATGCCACCGGGCAGCTGGCCAAGGCCCAGCTCCTGCAGAGCGCACTCCTCACGCCGGCGGTCCTCCGGGAGGACGCCGCCCTGAAGGTCGACGTCGCCCTCCTCCTGGGCGCCGACTACACCGGCCTGAAGCCGACGGTGTCGGCGGGCACGTCCGCTCCGACCACGGCCGCCCCCACCACCGTCGCGCCCACCACCACGGCCGCGCCGCAGATCAGTCCCGTCCCGCTGCCGAAGGGCACCACCGTTCCGCCGTGCTGATTCCCCCCAGCGCATGGAGGGGGGGGTCCAGAGTCGACCCTCTCCGTTCCAGTCACCTACCGTTGGTGCGTGAGACTTCTCGTGACCGGCGGAGCCGGCTTCATCGGTGCCAATTTCGTCCGCTACTGGTCCGAGACGCATCCCGATGACCGAGTCGTCGTCTACGACCTGCTGACGTACGCCGGCAACCGGGCCAACCTCGCCGGCCTCGAGGACTCCATCGGTTTCGTCCGCGGCGACATCTGCGACCAGGCCACGGCCGAGCACACGATGCGCGACGAGTCGATCGACGTGGTCGTCAACTTCGCCGCCGAGTCACACAACAGCCTGGCCGTCCTCGACCCGGCCCTGTTCTTCCGGACCAACGTCCTCGGCACCCAGGCCATGCTCGAAGCCTCCCGCCAGGTCGGCGTCGCCCGTTTCCACCACATCTCGACATGTGAGGTCTACGGCGACCTCGACCTGGACACCGACGAGTCCTTCAGGGAGGAGTCGCCGTACCGGCCCCGCACTCCGTACAACGCGTCGAAGGCCGGCGCCGACCACGCGGTGCGGGCCTACCACGAGACCTACGAGCTGCCGGTCACCGTCACCAACTGCTGCAACAACTACGGGCCCTACCAGTTCCCCGAGAAGGTGATCCCGCTGTTCACCACCTTCGCCCTCGACGACGTCGCCCTCCCCATGTACGCCTCCACCAAGAACCGCCGGGAATGGCTGCACGTGATCGACCACTGCCGGGCCATCGAGGCCGTGCTGGAGCGGGGACGAGTGGGGGAGACCTACAACGTCGGCAGCGGGGTGGAGCGGAGCATCGAGGAGATCGCCGACGGGGTGCTCGAGTCGCTGGGGAAGGCCTCGGACCTCAAGACCATCGTCCCCGACCGCCCCGGCCACGACCGCCGGTACCTGCTCGATTCCTCCAAGATCCGCAACGAGCTCGGTTGGGAGCCGCAGGTGCCGTTCGAGCAGGGCCTGGCCGACACGGTCCGGTGGTACGCCGACAACCGGGAGTGGTGGGAGCCCCTCCGAGACCGGGCGCCGGTGGAGGAGACCGCTTGGGAGGAGCAGACTCCCGAGGGCTCCGCGGAAACCCCCTGATGCGGGTCCTGGTCACCGGCGCGGGCGGGCAGCTGGGTAGGGAGGTGGTCGACCTCTGCACGGCGGCCGGCGACGAAGTCGTCCCGTGCGACCGGGCCGCGCTCGACGTCACCGATCGCGACCACGTGCTGCAGGTGATCGGCGCGGCGGCGCCGGACGCCATCGTGCATGCCGGGGCGTGGACCGACGTCGACGGCTGCGAGACCGACCCCGACCACGCCTACGCGACCAATGCCCTCGGCACCCGGCACGTGGCCGAGGGGGCCCGCATGGTGGAGGCGCGCGTGTGTTACGTGTCGACCGACTACGTCTTCGACGGCACCCGCACCCGGCCGTATCACGAGTGGGACGCGGTCAACCCGCTGTCGGTCTACGGACGCTCCAAGCTGGGGGGCGAGGCGGCCCTCGGGCCTCAGGACACCGTCGTGCGCACGTCCTGGGTCTGTGGCCGTCAGGGCCGGAACTTCGTCAGGACCATCCTGTCGCGGGCCGCAGCCGGCCAGCAGCTCACGGTGGTCGACGACCAGTACGGCTGCCCCACCTTCGCCGAGGACCTGGCGACGATGATCCGCCGGCTGGTGGTGGCGCGACTCCCCGGCCTGTTCCACGTGACGAACCAGGGGTCCACCACCTGGTACCGCTTCGCCCGCGACGCGGTCGAGGCGGCTGGCCTCGATGTCGCCCTGATCACGCCCATCACCACCGCCGAGATGCAGCCCCCGCGCCCTGCGCCCCGCCCCGCCTACAGCGTGCTGGACAACGCCGCCCTCCGTATCTCGGGCATGCCGCTCCTGGCCGACCACCACGAGCCGCTCGAGCGTCTGGCCAAGGAGCTCGTCAGTTCGGGGTCGATGACGTGAGCACGATCGCGGTGATCGGCGCCGGCTACGTCGGGCTCACGACGGCCGCCTGCTTCGGCCACCTCGGCCACAAGGTCACCTGCGCCGATGTCGTCCCCGAGAAGATCGAGCGGCTGTCCCGCGGTGACATCCCCATCCTCGAGGCGGGCTTGTCCGAGCTGGTGCGGGAAGGTCTTGACGGCGGGCGCCTGTCCTTCGTCCTCGGCGCCGGCGCCGCGGTGGAGGGGGCCGAGTTCGTCTACCTGTGCGTTCCCACTCCTCAGGGCGACGACGGTTCCGCCGACCTCTCCTACATCCGGGCCGCGGCCACCGAGATGGGCCCGTTGCTGGCTCCCGAATGCATCGTCGTCAACAAGTCCACCGTTCCGGTCGGATCCACCCGGGTGGTCGAGGAGGTCCTCGGCCGCGACGACGTGAGCGTCGTCTCGAACCCTGAGTTCATGCGCGAGGGGTCGGCGGTCCACGACTTCCTCAACCCCGACCGCATCGTGATCGGGTCGCACGACCAGGTGGCCGCGGCCCGGGTGGCCTCGCTGTTCAGCGCGCTGCGGGCCCCGGTGATCGTCACCGACCCCGCCTCCGCCGAGACGATCAAGTACGCGTCGAACGCGTTCCTGGCCGCCAAGGTCACCTTCGCCAACGCAGTGGCCAACGTGTGCGAGGGGGTGGGGGCCGACGTCCGCGACGTGCTGCTCGGCATGGGCTACGACAAGCGCATCGGCTTCGAGTTCCTCAAGCCCGGGCCGGGCTACGGCGGGTCCTGCTTCCCGAAGGACATACGGGCGCTGATCCGCATCGCCGAGGACGCGGGGTACGACTTCGATCTGCTGCGCGGCGTCGACGCCGTCAACGACGAGCAGTTCGCCCGGGTGGTGGCCAAGGTCGAGCGGATGGCGGGGGGCTCGGTCGACGGCCAGGTGGTCGCGGCGTGGGGCCTCACGTTCAAGGCCCGCACCGACGACCTTCGTCAGTCGCCCGCCCTCGAGGTGCTGCACCGGCTGCGGGAGATGGGGGCGGAGGTGCGGGCGTACGATCCCGCCGTGACCCGCGCGGTGGCCGAGAACGACGGGCGGCTCGAGGGGATCTCGGTCGGCGGGGACCCCTATGGCGTCTGCGACGGAGCCAGCGTGCTGGTCGTGCTCACCGAGTGGGAGGAGTTCCGCCGGCTCGACTTCGCCAAGGTGGCCGCCGCCCTCGACGAGCCGCGCGTGGTCGATGCCCGCAACCTCCTCGACCCCGCTGCGCTCCGCCGCCGGGGCTTCACCTACGAAGGAATAGGCCGGTGAGCCTCCGTGGCTGACCAGCGGGTCGTGGTCACCGGAGGAGCGGGGTTCCTGGGGTCGCACCTCTGTCGCTCGCTTCTGGCCCGGGGCGACTCGGTCGTGGCCGTCGACAACCTGATCACCGGCTCGCTCGACAATCTGACGGGCATCTCCGGTCACCGCGACTTCACGTTCGTGCACTCCGACGTGAGCAACTTCCTGCACGTCCCCGGCCCGGTCGACGCCGTCCTGCACTTCGCCAGCCCTGCGTCGCCCGTCGACTTCGACCGCATCCCGATCCAGATCCTCAAGGTGGGCAGCCTGGGCACCCACAACACCCTGGGACTGGCCCGCGAGAAGGGGGCCCGCTACTTCCTGGCCTCGACCAGCGAGGTGTACGGCGACCCGCTCGTCCATCCGCAGCCGGAGACGTACTGGGGCAACGTCAACCCTCTCGGGCCGCGTGGTGTCTACGACGAGGCCAAGCGCTTCGCAGAGGCCATCACCATGGCGTACCACCGCCATCACGGCCTGGATGTCCGCATCGTCAGGATCTTCAACACCTACGGTCCGTACATGCGGCCCGACGACGGGCGGGTGGTGTCGAACTTCATCGTCCAGGCCCTGGCCGGCAAGCCCATCACCATCCACGGCGACGGCAAGCAGACCCGCAGCTTCTCCTACGTCGACGACGAGGTCCGCGGCCTGCTGGCCCTGCTGGACTCCGACTACGTCGGCCCGGTCAACATCGGCAACCCGACCGAGTTCACCGTGCTGGAGCTGGCGGAGAAGGTGCTGGCCATCACCGGCTCCTCCTCGGAGCTCCGTTTCGACCCCCGCCCGGTCGACGACCCGACCCAGCGGCGTCCCGATCTCACCCTGGCCCGGTCGGTGCTGGGCTGGAAGCCGGAGATCTCCCTCGACGAGGGCCTGGCCCGCACCTCCCGGTGGTTCGCTGGAGGAAGCGTTGGCTGAGCAGCCGGGCACTGACGAGGAGGACTTCGACCCGGAAGGCCGGACGCTGTCGGTCATCGTCCCCGTCTTCGACGAGCGGAACACGGTGGTGGAGGTGTTGCGGCGGATGCGCCGGGTGAAGCTCCCGGTCCACCTCGAGATCGTGGTCGTCGACGACGGATCCACCGACGGGACGTCGCAGATCCTCGGCGCCCTCGAGGACTCCACGGTCCAGGTCGTCCGGCATCCGACCAACCAGGGCAAGGGCGCGGCGATCCGCACGGGTCTTCAACACGTCCGAGGCGAGCTGGTGCTCATCCAGGACGGCGACCTCGAGTACGACCCGGAGGACTGGCCCCGGCTCCTGCGCCCGATCCTGCGCGGCCGCTCCCAGGTGGTGTACGGCAGCCGCTTCAGTGGGGAGGGCGGGAGCATGGCCGCTTCCGAGTGGGTCGGGAACCGCTTCCTGTCCCTCACCACGAACCTGCTGTACAACACCAGCCTCTCGGACATGGAGTGCGGCTACAAGCTGTTCACCCGCAAGGTGCTCGACGACATCACCATCGACTCGGACCGCTTCGACTTCGAGCCCGAGATCACCGCCAAGGTGCTCCGCCGGGGCTACCGCATCTACGAGGTGCCGGTGTCCTACTCGGGCCGAGGCGCCGACGAGGGCCGGAAGTTCGCCTGGCGCGACGGGGTGCGGGCACTGTCGACCCTCGTGCGGTACCGGTGGGGCAAGCTCTGAGGTGGTGAAGGTCAGTGCGGTCGTCGTCAGCTACAACTCCGCCACCTACCTCCCCGACTGCCTCCGCAGCCTGCGCTCCGAAGGCTTGGCCGACATCGTGGTCGTCGACAACGCGTCCTCGGACGGCTCCGTCGACGTCGTCCGGGCCGCCGATCCGGAGGCGCGGGTTGTCGAGACCGGGGCGAACCTCGGGTTCGGGTCGGCCGCAAACCGAGGTGTGGCCACCACTTTGAGCGAGTATGTGCTCATCCTCAACCCGGACACCGTCGTCGAGCCCGGGACGGTGAAGGCGCTGTCCGAGGCGTTCGACCGGGATCCCGGCCTCGCCGTCGTCGGCCCCCGGATGGAGAACCTCGACGGAACCCTGTACCCCTCGGTGCGGCGCTTTCCCGACCTCGGCGTGGCCGTCGGGCACGCGTTCCTGGGGCTGGTCTGGCCGGCGAACCCCTGCACCCGCCGGTACCGCATGCTCGACTGGGACCACGACCACCCGGCGGCCGACGTCGACTGGGTGGGGGGCGCCTGCGTCCTCGTCCGGCGGGCCGCGTTCGACGTGGTGGGCGGCTTCGACGAGGCCTACTTCATGTACGTGGAGGACGTCGACCTGTGCTGGCGCCTCGGCCAGGCCGGCTGGCGGATCGGCTACGAGCCGGGTGGGCGGGTGGTCCACGCGCTGGGAGGATCGAGCCGGCTGGTTCCCTACCGGATGATCGCCGAGCACCACCGATCGCTCCTGCGCTTCGTGTCCAAGTCCACCTCCGGCCCCGGCCGGGCGATGGTGCCGGTGGTGGCCGGCGGGCTCGCCCTGCGCACGCTGGCGGCCTGGGCCCACCACGCGCTCGGCGGCAGCGGCGTACCCGAGTAGCACCCGTTGGTTCCCGGCTCGACCTGAGCGGGTCGCGGGCACCTAGTACGGTCGGATCCCAATGGGAAAGGCATCCTCAGCCAAAAAAGTGGCCCGGGCCGCTCGCACAGGTGGTGGCCGCACGAGGCGGGGGACCACGTCGTGGGTCTGGCCGGGCCTCATGGCGGCGGTCGTGATCCTGGGCACCGCAGGCATCGTCTACAGCCGTGATCAGCGTCAGCCGGACAACACCCGGCCCTTCGCCGCAGCCCCCGGCAGGCCGGCCGACCACTGGCACGCAGCCATCGGCTACTACATCTGCGGCACCTTCGTCCCCAACCTGCCGGAGGGCGAGGACCCACTCGGCATACACGGCCACGGCGACAACGTCGTCCACATCCACCCCTTCGTGAACTCGTCCGCCGGCAAGCGGGCCACCCTCGAGGTCTACTTCGACACGGTGGGCGCCGACATCTCCGACGACAGGATCGAGCTCCCGGGGCAGGACACCAAGCGCACCGGCGACCGGTGTGAGGACGGCCCGGGCAGAATCCAGACCAAGGTCTGGGACAAGCGGAACCCGGACGACCCGGGCCGCATCATCGAGGGCGACCCGTCGGCCATCCGGCCACAGGACAACCAGCTGATCACCATCGCCTTCGTGCCGGAGGGCGCGGACATCCCCAAGCCCCCGTCGACGCCGACGCTCGACAATCTGAGCGACGTCACGCCGCCGCCGACCGCCAGCACGTCGAGCACGGCCCCCGCGACCACGACTGCGCCCGACCCGACCGCCTCCACGACGTCCTCCGTCCCCGACCCGAACACGTCCCCCCCGGCGTCTACCTCGTCCACCACCCGCGTCCCGTGAAAGCCGTCGTGCTGGTGGGTGGCACCGGCACGCGCCTGCGCCCCCTGACGCTGACGGTTCCGAAGCAGGTCCTGCCCGTCGTCGAGGTGCCGATGATCGAGCGGGTGCTCACCTACCTCGAGTCCCACGGTGTCGACGAGGTGGTGCTGTCCCTCGGGTACTTGTCCGACGCGTTCGAGGCCCTGTTCCCCGACGGCGCCGCGGGCGGCGTCCGCCTGACCTACGCCGTCGAGCCGGAGCCGCTCGACACGGCCGGCGCAGTGGGGTTCGCCGCCCGGTACGCCGGCATCGACGAGCGGTTCCTCGTGGTCAACGGCGACATCCTCACCGACCTCGACGTGTCCGCCATGGTGGCGTTCCACGTCGAGCGCAAGGCCCAGGCCAGCATCTCCCTGGCCAAGGTCGCCGACCCCTCCGCGTTCGGGCTCGTCCCCATCGACGGGGAGGGCAAGGTAGTGGCGTTCGTCGAGAAACCCGCCCCCGGCGCCGTGGGCCCCAGCCTGATCAACGCCGGCACCTACGTCCTGGAGCCGTCGGTGCTGGAGCGCATCCCCGAGGGACGGCGGGTGTCGATCGAGCGGGAGGTGTTCCCCGTGCTGGCCACCGCCGGCACGCTCTACGGCTTCCACTCGGCCGACTACTGGACCGACACCGGCACCCCCTTGCAGTACCTCGAGGCCCAGCTCGCCCTCATCTCCGGGCGGCGCCCGGGCCCACCTGCGCCGGGCGCGACCGCCGGCCCGGATGGAGTTTGGACCGTGGGTGGGGCCAAGGTCGGTCCCGGCGTCCACGGCCCCTCTTTCGTGGGCAAGGGCGCGTGGATCGCGGCCGAGGCATCGATCGAAGGCTCGGTCGTGGGCGCCGGGTGCCGGGTCCATCCGGGCGCCCGGGTGGTGGACTCGGTCCTCCTGCCCAACGTCGTGGTGGGCGAGGGCGCACTCGTCAGCCGTTCGATCCTCGGGCGCGGAGCCCGGGTGGGCGGCGACGCCGAGGTGACAGGCGTCTCAGTGCTGGGCGACGGCTACGTGGTCGACCCTGGCGCCCGCCTCGACGGCGTCCGCCTCCCTGCGTCGTGAGAGCCCTCGTCACGGGAGGCGCCGGCTTCATCGGCTCGACCCTCGTCGACCGGCTGCTGGCGGAAGGGCACGCCGTCGACGTGGTGGACGACCTCTCCACCGGGTCCCTGTCCAACCTGGCCGAGGCCCGCGCCACCCCCGGGTACGAGCTCACCTTCCACCGCCTCGACATCCGTGAGCCGGCGGTCATCGAGCTCATCGCCCACCGCCGGCCGGAGGTGGTCTTCCATCTCGCGGCGCAGGCCGACGTGCGGGTCTCCGTCGAGCGTCCCGCGTTCGACGCCGAGGTCAACGTCGTCGGCACCCTGAACGTGCTGGAAGGGGCCCGGACGGCCGGCAGCCGCAAGGTCGTCTTCGCCGCCAGCGGCGGCACCCTCTACGGCGAGCCCGAGAAGCTGCCGGTCCCCGAGTCACATCCGCAGCGGCCCCTGTCTCCCTACGGGGTGTCGAAGAAGGCGGCATGCGACTACCTGGCCGCCTACCGGGAGCTCCACGGCATCGAGTTCACCGCCCTGGCCCTGGCCAACATCTACGGCCCCCGGCAGGATCCCCACGGCGAGGCCGGCGTGGTCGCCATCTTCGCCGGTCGGCTGCTGGCCGGCGAGCCGTGCACGATCTTCGGCGACGGCAACCAGACCCGGGACTTCGTCTACGTCGACGACGTGGTCGACGCCTTCGCCCGGGCGGCCCGGAAGGGCAGCGGACTGCTCATGAACGTGGGCACCGGAGTAGAGACGTCGGTGAACGACCTCTACGCCACCATGGCGCGAGCGGCCGGCTCCGATCTGCCTGCTCAGTACGCTCCCGCCCGCTCGGGCGAGCTGGCCCGCTCCTCCCTCGACCCCACGCGAGCCGAGATCCACCTGGGCTGGAAGTCGTGGACGTCGATGGAGGGCGGCGCGGGTGAGGTCCTGCGCTGGTTCGCCTCGCGCACCGGCTGATCCGCTCTTACTGTGCCGGACCAACCTGTCGGCGGCTACTGCTCAATGCATCCCAGGTCTCGTTGGAAGGACTGGAGCAGTTGTCGCACGGTCGGGTCGGTTGCTGATTCCAGCTGCTCGGCAAGGGCTGCGCAGACGGCGCTGTCTCGGGGGGTCGTGGTGCTCGTCGTCGTCCGCAACGTGGTGGACGTCGTCGAGGTGGACGACGTGCTCGTGGAGGTGGAAGAGGTACTCGTCGGCGTCGGAGACGTTGATGTCGTGGTTGTCGAGGAGATGGCAGCGCACCCGGCGGCCACGAGACCTTCCTGGATGAAAAGGAAAACACGGGGATCCGTAGCCCGCTGGAGCTCCTGTTGCAGCGCTGCGCAGATCG
>CADCTB010000223.1 GCA_902805665.1 uncultured Acidimicrobiales bacterium | reverse complement strand
AGCAGGTCGTCGACGAGTTCATCGCCGCCTTCGCGGCCAAGGACGTCGAGAAGGCCATGGCCCTCGTGGCCGAGGACGTCTACTACGACAACGTCCCCGTGGGGGACATGCGGGGGCGTGACGCCATGCGGGCCTTCCTCGAGCCCACCTTCCGCAGCAAGGGCCCCGTCGAGTTCGAGGTCCACCGCTCGGCCGTCACCGGCAACATCGTCTTCAACGAGCGCACCGACCGCTTCGTCATCAAGGGCAAGGACATCGCCATCCCCGTGGCCGGTGTCTTCGAGGTGAACGACGGCCTCATCACCTTCTGGCGCGACTACTTCGACAACCAGATGTTCATGTCCCAGATCAAGGGCTGAGCTCCCTCGGGGGATGGATCGTCCTCCGTACGGCGACGATCCATCCCCGGACAGCCGCCTCAGGGCGCGGCGGGCTCGAGGTCGGCGAACTTGTCGACGAGGTCGGTGCCCAGGCGCTCGATCTCGGCCAGCCCGGGACTGCCGAGGATCATGCGGGAGACGCCCAGGCCGGCCAGGCGGAAGATGACGGCGGCGGTGAACCCCTGGAGGCCGCCGTTGCCCCAGGTGGGAAACCCGCGATGGGCATTCATCCGCTCGGCGGTCGGGTCGGCGCCGGACGCGACCCAGAACAGATTCGCCTCGCGGCCCTCGTCGTTCACGAGCGGCGGCCAGCGGGTGAGCCCGGGCAGCGAAGCGACAACGTACGCGGCGATCAGCAGGATGACGAGCCAGTCGACCAGGCGCCCGCCCGCCAGCCAACGCTGGGCGGGGGCCAGGGCCGCGCGCATCGACGTGGTGTGCTGGCGCGGCTCGGCCGGCGGCGCGGGTCGAGGTAGTGCTCGACCAGCGTCAGGCCCTTCGCTCGAAGCTTGGAGGTGGGGATCCCGATGTTCAGTCGCTCGGACAGCTCCGCGGCCTTCGCGAGCGCCTCGGCACGGGAGCGCGCCGTCGTATCGTGGCGGCGGCCTAGCTCGACCCACCGCAGCCGCCAATAGCCGCCGGGTTGCGCTGGCCCATACGCGACGATGCCGTCGTCCAGCGGTATGACCTCACGCAGCGCCACTCGGGCGAGCGAGGGTCTTGATGCCTGTTGCGCCACGTCGGTCGGCCGGATGCCGCCCGCCCAGCGTCTGGGGGACGAAGTGGGGGAAAATCACCTGACTCCGTGGGGGAATGCCAAAGATGCAGGTCACAGCGTTGCGCCAAGAAACGGCCAACTGCTTGCAAAGCAGGTGCTCTAGCCAACTGAGCTACGTCCCCTGGCCTTAGTGCCACCGCTTCGCGGTCGTGGAAGCGGAGGCCCCATCGTAGCGGCGGGATCAGTGCACGATCACCGGGGCCGCCATTGCGCCTGAGGCTGGGCCGGGCCGGCCACCGGACCGTTGCGACCAGTCGGACGCGGCGCTCGAGCCGGCGGGCGACCCCTTCCCTGCTTGCTCGACGCCCGCGCCCCGACGTTCGAGGCGGTGGTCGACTCATTGAAGGAAGCGCACCGGCTTCGAAGCTTCGTTGATTTATATGCGATTTGCTCTTATTGCCTGACCGGCAGATGGGCCAATATCGCGTCGAGCCGTTCTAGGAGGTCGCACAGTGCCTGTGAAGTTCCGCTCCCGTCTGCTGGCCGTCGTTGCCGTTGCCTGCCTGGTCGCCCCCGCTGAGGCGCAGGAGAACGGCTCCGATACCAAGCCTGTCGTCACGGCCGCCGTCCAGGTGACCCCCAATCCCAACCCCACCCGGGCCCACTCGTCGCCCCAGTTGGCCCGGAACCCCGACAACGGTGAGCTGGTGATCGTCGAGACCGACGTGTACGGCGGCTTCGGCATCAACGTCCACATATCCGCCGACGAGGGCCGCTCCTGGGCGCCGGGCGGCGACCCGATGATGAAGCCCTTCACGTGGAACTCCGATTACGCCATCAACGGCCCGTACGTGACCGCCGCTTTCGACAAGAACGCCGTGCTGTACCTGGCCTTCACCGCCGCTGACCCGGCCAAGGCTGCGCTCAACCGGGCCGAGCGGCCCCGTCCGCTGTTCGTGGCCCGCTCCGAGGACGGCGGTCGGAGCTTCAGCACCAACATCGCCTACCAGGTCACCGAGTCCGACCCGAAGACCATCAACAACCGGCGAGGGCGGGTGACGCTCGACCCGGCGAACCCGCAGAACGTCTACGTCGCCTGGATCCAGAGCTCGATGGGTGAGAAGGCCCGGTCGATGTTCGCGGCCTCGACCGACGGCGGCAGGACGTTCGGCCCGGCGGTCGACCTGGCCGAGGCCGAGGCCCAGGGCGGCTACGAGCCGCGGCCGGCGGTGACGCCCGACGGCGTCGTCCATGCCGTGTACCCGGGTGGCGGGTTCGCCCCCCAGGGACCTCCCGGCGCACCGACGCCCGAGGCGTTGGTCCGGCCCATCTTCTACCGGCAGTCGACGGACAAGGGCCGGACCTGGTCTCCCCCTGTCGTCATCGACCAGGGCAGCGCCGGCTTCTCGCACAACCGCAAGCAGTTCCTCGCCGCCGACCCGACATCCGGGAACCTGTACCTGACCTGGTACGGCAACGCCAAGACCCGCCCGGGCGCCGAGGACGAGAACGAGATCTTCGTCCGCACGTCGCGAGACGGTGGGGCGACATGGAGCGACCGGGTCACCGTCAACGACGACGCCGCCTCTCCGAACGTCCAGCACTACGACCCGGGCATCTCGATCGCGCCGAACGGGCGGGTGGACATCGCCTGGTACGACTTCCGCAACAGCCCCATGCCCGAGATCCAGCTGGCGGCGGCGCCGTTCAACAACAGCGGCATGACCGACATCTACTACGCCTCATCCTCGGACCAGGGCCGGTCGTTCGGCCAGAACATCCGGATCAGCGACAGGACCGCCGACCGGCGCTTCGGCGTGTGGTCCAACAACGTCCACAGCCATTTCAACGTCGGCATCGCCTCGGCCAACGACGGCGTGTACTTCGCCTGGCAGGACACCCGCAACAGCAACAGCATCGCCAACTCCGAGGACGTCTACTTCGCCTCCCTCCTGCTGGACGCACCGGGCGTCTCGGTCGAGGACGACTCCGGCGTCCCGGGCTGGGCCCTCACTGGCGCAGGAGTGGCTGTGGGCATGGGGCTCGCCATGCTTCTCGTCTTCCTCGTCGGCCGGCGGAGCCGGTCCCAGCCGGAGGTGGCCAGGACGACCGGCTAGCGCCGGCGGGCCCCGCAACCGACAAAGCCATCCCGACGCTGCTTCCGAGGCAGGCGTCGTGGTTCCGCCGTCCCGGCCTGGGTAGAGACGCTGCGTTCATACGGCCGGCGGAGGAGCGGGGGTCCTGGAGATGACAGACATGGCGCGGCGCGGTCGTTGGGCCGTATCCCTTGTCGGCGCGATCTCGGTGGCGGTGGCCACCTCGCCGTCCGGTGCCCAGGAGTCCTCTTCGCGTCCGGCGGTCACCGCTGCGGTGCAGGTCACGGGCAATCCGGCGCCGGTGCGGTTCCACAACACCCCCCAGATAGCCCGCAACCCCACGAACGGGGAGCTGGTCGTGGTGGAGAGCGACGTCCGGGGCACCCGCAAGTGCGCCGTCCACGTCTCGACCGACGAAGGTCGCACGTGGGCCGCCGGAGGCGATCCGATGGTCGAGCCGGTGACGGACTGCGGCTTCTACGGCGAGTACGGGCCCTACGCCACGCTGGCCTTCGGGAAGAACGGCGACCTCTACGTCGCGTTCGTGGCGAGCGAGTTCCTCAACCGGGCCCGCAACGACATACCCCGGCACGTCTTCCTGGCCCGGTCCACCGACAGCGGCCGCACGTTCGACACCACCAGGGTGTTCGACGCCCCCGACGGGAACCCCGATCAGGGGCTCAACAAGGGACCCATGCTGGCCGTCGACCCCAACGCCCCCGAGCGGGTCTACGTCGGCTGGCGACAGGGCATCTTCGCCGCCAACGCCAAGGAGAAGCTGAAGACCAACATCGCCGCTTCTTCGGACGGCGGGCGGACGTTCGGCCGTCCGATGGAGGTCACCGACGAGCGCGGTGGCGACTACCCGGGCCTCGCCGTCGACGGCGAGGGAACGGTGCACGGGATCTACTGGACCCGGACCTTCCCTCCCGGGGCCTCCAACACCCCGGGTCCCCCCCGGCCGATCCAGTACGTGCGGTCCACCGACCGCGGCCGCACCTGGTCGAAGGGGGAGACGATCGACCCGGGCAACCAGTCGACCCCCCGGCCCCCGGTGCTGGCCGCCGATCCGAAGTCCTCGGCGGTCTACATGGTCTGGTACACCAACGCCGAGGTGAACAACCAGGCTCCCGGCTTCGAGGGGTTCCACGACGTGTTCCTCCGGGCCTCCACGAACGGTGGCCGCAGCTGGGGCGACCGGGTGATGGTGAACGACGACCGCACGAAGGCCAACCAGTTCGAGCCGGGAGTGTCGGTCGCGCCGAACGGCCGGCTGGACATCGCCTGGTACGACTTCCGCCACAGCCCCGCGCCCCCGGTGCCCACCGTGGGCCAGGGCGCCGAGCGGGGGGTGTCAGACATCTACTACGCCTCGTCGAGCGACCAGGGCCGGACGGTGAGCCCCAACGTCCGCATCACCGACCGGGGCGCCGACCGCAACCTCGGCGGCTGGAAGTTCGACAGCAAGTTCAACGTCGGCATCTCGTCGACCGAGGACACCGTCTATTTCGCCTGGCAGGACCCGCGCAACGCCATCCTCGACACTGATGCCGAGGACGTCTACTCCGCATCTCTGGCGCTCGACGGCCGGACCGCCGACGGCCCGGACACCGGCGGGGGTGGGGTGCCGGGTTGGCTCCTCCTGGGCGCCGGCGTCCTGCTCGGCATGGGACTGGCGTCGATCCTGCTGTGGCGGATACGGGCGGCCCGGTCCTGACCGACCCGGGGCGGGTCAGGCGTCGCGGGTGTCGAGGCTCCCGCCGGCCAATGCGGCAAGGTCGACTTCGTCGAGTGAGGCGACCACGATGTCGGCGCCGGCGGCGGCCAGGAGGTCGGCGTCGTCGAAGCGGGCGACGCCGATGGCGGCCATGCCGCCGGCCTTGGCCGCCTCGACACCGGCGGACGCGTCCTCCATCACCACCGACGCCTGGGGCTCCACCCCCAACTGCTCGGCCGCGGTGAGGAACATCTCGGGGTGCGGCTTCCCGTGGGCGAAGTCGCGCCCGGAGACGTCGGCGTCGAAGAACTCGAGGAGCGTGGTCCCGGGCCGGACCGAGGCCGAGGTGATCCCCTGCTCCTCGGCGAAGGTGTCCAGCCGGATCTTGCGAAGGAACATGCCGGCGTTCTTGGAGGAGGACGCCGCGGCCACCAGCATCCCGGCGTCCTTCACCGCGATGATGAAGCGGAGGGCGTCGGGGTAGGCGGTGAAGTCGCCGGCCTCGATGAGCCGCATCACCATGGCTTGCTTCCGGTCGGCGTACTCGACGACCCGGACGTCGGGGTCGGGAACCTGGAAGTAGTCGAGCGCGGCGCGCGCCCCGCTCATCCGTGGCTTGCCCGACACGTGCTGCTGGTAGACGTGGGAGGTGAAGCCCTCCGGAGACCATGTCGTCTGGCCGAGGACGCCTGCCCACTCCGATTCCATCAGCTCCCGGAGCGACTCCCGCCACGCCTTCTCGTGGGGCGAGTCGACGAGCACCCCGTCGACGTCGAAGATCGCACCCCGCAACGATGCCGCCAAGATGTCCTCCCTGTCCCCGGAGCTCGAACCATATCCCCGGGGTCAGGGCATGCGAATCTCCTCGACGCCGTCGTTGCCGTAGTAGCGGAAATACAGCGCATCGTGGGTCGACAGCGCCCGTATGGCCCGATTGGCGTCATCCCGCTCGGGAGCCCGGACCCAGAGAAAGGCCCGACCGGCCCGTGCGTAGTCGATGAGGAGGTCGAGGACCTCGGTGTCGATGGTCACCGTCTCCACCAGGCGCCGGGCGATGCCCTGCTGGGCGACGAACCGGGCCCGGTCCTCCAGCACCTGTTCACCGGTGTAGGTCCGGTGATGCGCCGGCGGGAAGCCGGCCTCCTCGATCGCGACCGCCGCCCGCTCAGCCTCCGCCGCGTCCGCGACAACGACGAGCAGGAACCCCCGAGGATTGAAGACCCAGGGGCGGGAGGCAGGGTCGGGATCCGCCTCGGTCATCCCCCATGGCCACACCCAGTCGTCGGTCATGACGCTGCACGATGTACCACACCGACGGGCCGCCGCGCTCCTCAGCAGAGGACGAGATCGACCGTCTCCTCGTCGAGCGTCTTGGTCGTGGACAGGACACCACCGACAGGACCGCTGAAGGTGCCGTAGGTGGGGGCGACGTCGGCATAGTCGCGCCCGACAGCGACGGTGAGGTACCGGGACCCGGCCCGGCGGTCGTTGGTGGGGTCGAAGGCGACGGCGACGAGCGACGCCGGGTCATCGGCAGAAGCCAGCAGCACCTCCACCCACGCATGGCTCCCGCCCTCCCCCACCAGGTGGCCGGACACGTAGCGGGCGGGCAGGGCGCACAGCCGGCACAGGGCCAGCATCACGTGGGCGTAGTCCTGGCAGACGCCGGCGCCCACGGCGAGCGCCTCGGCCGCAGTCGTGCGCACACCGGTGACGTCGTGGCGGTAGTGCATGGTCGCCGCCACCCAGGCGCTCACCCGTTCGGCAAGAGCCAGGCCGGTGTCGCCCGACGCGAGCAGCTCGTGCGCGGCAGCGGCCAGGGCGGCGTCCGGCTCGGTCAGGGCTGAGGGCAAGAGCATCGGGGCGGAGTCGTCCCGCCCACCAGTTGCGCCCCGCCCGGTGCTGCGCTCGACGACCACTCGGACGACGAACTCCACCCAGGCCTGCACCCGGGCGGCGCGGACCTCGACGAGGGCGTTGCCGAACGCGTCGAGCGACTCGACCACCCGCACCTCGGCCCCCGTGACCTCGATCTGGGAGGAGATCCGCCGCTGGTCGCCGTGGCAGGCGGGAGGCACGACCATCAGGCGGTGGTGCAGGCGGCCGACGGGCGATGCGTAGTCGTAGCGGAACGTCTGCTGCAGGACCAGTCGGGTGAGGGCCATGGGCTAGGCCTCGTCGGCCCAGACCTGCATGGACTCGAGCACCGCGCCGCCGTAGGTGGTGACCATGGCCACGTCGAGGGCGTCGCGGCCCCGGCCGATCAGGACCCGCCCGGTGCGGGGGACGTTGTTGCGGGGGTCGAAGGTCCACCACCGGTCACCCAGGTAGGCCTCGTACCAGGCGCAGAAGTCCATGGGCTCGTCGGGCGGCGACTCGACGCCGATGTCGGGCAGGTAGCCGAAGACGTAACGGGCGGGGATGTTCATGGCCCGGCAGAACGTGACGCCGAGCTGCGCGAAGTCCCGGCACACGCCGAACCGCTGCTCCCAGATGTCGACGGCAGTGGTGGTCGGGGTGCTGGCGCCCTGCTTGAAGGTGATGTTCTCGTGCACCCAGTCGGCGATGGCCTGGGCCCGGGCCCACCCCGGAGTCACCGACCCGAACAGCTCCCACGCCTCGTCGTGGAGCACGTCGGACAGGCAGAACCGGCTGGGCAGCAGGTAGACCAGGGCCTCGTTGGGCAGGTCCTCGATGAGGAGCTGGGGCGCATCCTTGTCGGCGTCGTCAACGCCGGACGGCACCTCGACCATGGCGTCGTAGCGCAGCAGGTTCTCGCCCTCGACCAGGCTGAGGCGGTCGCACACGTTGCCGTAGACGTCGAGGTAGGTCGACACGGGGAGGGCCGGAGTGGTGCTCCAGCTATGGGAAAGCAACCAGTGGGGGCCCTCCGGCCGGGGCCGGATCTGCCAGATCGTCGGCGTAGGAGCCGGGGCCCGGTAGCGGAACTCACATCCGACGCGCACGTGCATGAGACGATCTTGCCCGCGATTCATGAACGGAGTGTGTCCGCAACGTTCACGATCCGGTGAAGAATCGCCGCGGGCCCGGACGATGTCACCAGGCCCATGACCTGGTCGCGCGCCGGTTTGACGGTAATACCCAGGATGTCAACCGGTTGGGGGTTTTTCGGCCCGAAACTGCATGGCGATGAGAAGCGGCGGGTAAGTGCCCCCCGAGTAGGGCGCTGAGCAACTCGGTGCTCGGTCACCGGGGGCCTCAGGTTCGTTGTCGTGACGATCTCTCGTCTTCGGAGGGCGAGATCACGCGCCCTTCAGCGCGCCCGGAAGTAGCCCGTACCCACCAACCAAGGAGAGCCAGCATGACCATGACCGACATCACCCGCTGGAAGGGCCAGGAAGTCGTCGACCCCACCGGTGACAAGATCGGCGAGATCGCGGACATCTACCTCGACCAGCAGACCGACCAGCCGGAGTGGCTGGCCGTGCGGACCGGGCTCTTCGGTCGCCGCATCACCTTCATCCCCCTCGCGGAGGCCCAGCCGACCGGCGACTACGTGGCCGTGCCGTACTCCAAGGCCCAGGTGAAGGACGCCCCCAACGCCGAGCCCGACGGCGAGCTGTCGGAGCAGGAGGAGGCCCGGCTGTACGAGTACTACGGGCTGCCCTACAGCGACGTCCAGTCGGACACCGGGCTGCCCGCGGGCGGCAGCGACGCCGGCTACCAGGCCGCCGCCACCGAGACCGCCGGCACCGACGACGCCATGACCCGCTCCGAGGAGGAGCTCCGGGTCGGCACCCAGCAGCGCGAGGCGGGCCGCGCCCGCCTGCGCAAGTGGGTCGACACCGAGCACGTGCAGACCACCGTCCCGGTGGCCCGTGAAGAGGTGCGCATCGAGCGTGAGCCCATCACCGACACCAACGCCGACCGGGCCCTGCAGGGCCAGGAGATCAGCGAGGGCGTCCACGAGGTCACCTTGATGGAGGAGGAGGCCGTCGCCGGCGTCGAGACCGTTCCCAAGGAGCGCATCCGGATGGAGACGGAGACCGTCGTCGAGGAGCAGCAGGTCGACGCCGACCTCCGCAAGGAGAGGATCGACGCCGAGGTCGACCCGGACATCAGGCGATAGCGACATGGACCGTAGAGACGAGCCGGGGCGGGCATCCGCCCCGGCAGGAGTGCGGGTGACCGATGTCACCGGCGACGTCGGTGTCGAGGAGGCCCGTTCCCGCTTCGGGGGCGTAGACATCCCCGCCACCCTGGCCGGCGCCCTCGCCGCCCTGGGCACGGCCGCGCTGCTGGCCGGCGTGCTGGCCGGCGCCGGGACGGTCGGCTACCAGATGGGCCGGGACAATGCCACGGACGAGCTCACCACCGGTGGGCTCATCGGCGGCCTGGCCACGCTGTTCGTGGCCTTCCTGGTCGGCGGTTGGGTGGCCGGGCGCGTGGCCCGCTACGACGGTGGGCGCAACGGCCTGCTGACCGCCCTGTGGTTCGTGCTCCTGGCCGCCGGCACCGCCGCGCTCGGCGCGTGGGCGGGCGACAAGTACGACGTCTTCCGCAACGTGAACCTGCCCCAGTGGTTCGACAGCGACGCGCTCACCGGCGCGGCGATCGCCACCGGCCTCCTGGCCCTGGCCGTCATGCTCGGCGCCGGATGGCTGGGCGGCCGTCTCGGTGAGCGCTACCACCGCCGAGCCGACTCGCTGGTGGCCCACACCCGCCCGGGCGCCGTGGGTCAGCCCCGCCGGATCGTGAGGGCCTCATGAGCACGGAACGCTTCTCCCGCGACGACCGTCTCGACGACACCAACGTCATCCCGGACGGCGGCGTCACACCCGACACCGACGTCACCGGCGTCATCCGCCGCGAGGAGGAGCTGTCGGTCGAGACCTCCGCCCGCGAGGCGGGGCGCCTGGGCGTGCGCAAGGTCGTCGACGTCGAGCGGGCCGCCACGGTGGTCCCCGTCGGCACGGAGCACGCCGACGTCGAGCGTTACCCCGTCGCCGAGGCCGACTCGGGCGAGGTGGAGGTGCTGCCTGACGGCTCCATCTCCATCCCCGTCTTCCAGGAGGAGCTGGTGATCGAGACGCGACTCGTCGTCCGGGAGCGGGTGATCGTGCGCAAGCACACCGTCACCGAGGACCGGCTGGTGGAGGCCGACCTCCGCCGGGAACGGGTCGAAGTGGAGGCCGATTCCGAGATTGCCGACCGGGTCACGCTTGAAGAAGGCGGTTCTTGGGGATCTGTTACGGGCGACGACGCCGGAGCCCCGGCCCGAACCACATAGGAGGAGCGGCGTGACGATCACCATGCCCAATCCGCAGGACCTGCAGGGCCAGATGCTCTTCGACGCGAGCGGAGAAGGGATCGGCGAGATCGAGGGCATCTACCTCGACAACGTCACCCGCAGGCCGGAGTGGGCGGCCGTTCGTCTCGACGCTGACGCCCTCGCTCTCGTACCCCTGTCCAGCGCCGCTCCGGCGCAGGGCGGCATCTCGGTGGACTACGACCTGGACATGGTGCTCGACGCGCCCTTTCAGCTGACCGCCCTCGACAACGAGGTCACCGAGGAGACCGAGCAGCTGCTCTACCGCTACTACGAGGGTGGCGGCGGCTCGCAGCCGGCCGTCGTCGAGGAGGCGTCGGAGGCGCTCGACACGGCCAAGTCAGAGGCCGCCGACGTGGCCTCCACCGCCAAGGAGGAGGCAGCCGACGTCGCCGCCACCGCCAAGGCCGAGGCGGCCGACGTGGCGGCTTCCGCCAAGACGCAGGCCCAGGACGTCGTCTCCACCGCCAAGGACGAGGCCACGGCGGTCGTCGGCGTGGTCAAGGAGGAGACGGCCGAAGTCGCCGAGGTGGCCGCAGCCGAGGCCCGGGAGCTGGTGGACACGACCGTGTCCGAGCTCGAGAGCCAGGCCGAGGTCCAGCTCGAGCAGATCGCCGAGTCCCTCCACCGGGTGGCCGGACAGGCCCTGGCCCTGGCTCGGGGCAACGCCGACCAGGCCGGCCAGCTCGGCGAGCTGGTCGGGCGGGCCGGCCGGGAGATGCAGACGGTGGCCGCGGGGATCGACGAGAAGGGCTCCGCCGGTCTGCTGGCCGACGCGCAGCGCGTCGTGCGCCAGCGTCCCCGGGCCGCGATCATCGGCACGGCGGCCGCTGTGGTCGCCGGCGCCCGCCTGATGGGCACGCCCGCCGGCGACCGACTGAAGGAGCGGCTGGCGCCCCTGAAGGAGCAGGCCATCGAGGCCGGCAAGAACGTGGCCGAAGAGCTTAAGCCGATGGCTCAGCAGCGGGCCGAGCAGGTCAAGGCGGTCGCCACCTCCGCAGTCGACCAGGTCAAGCAGGACGCCCAGGGCACCGTCGAGGACGTGAAGGGCACAGCCGCGAAGTCGGCCCGGACGGTCAAGGGGACGGCGAAGAGGTCCGCCACCGCGGTCAAGGGCACGGCCGCCCAGTCGTCCACCACCGTGAAGGGCACGGCCAAGCGCACGGCCCGGACGGCGGCTCCGGTCGCCTGAGGCACTCCTGATGGCCAACCGTTTGACGAAGATGGCCCCGGC
>CADCTB010000222.1 GCA_902805665.1 uncultured Acidimicrobiales bacterium | reverse complement strand
GACCAGACACGGCCCGGCAGCCCGGACGTCCACGACCCGTTCGGCGGCAACGACGGCAAGAACCAGGCCAAGCTCGTGGCCGGCGGGCCCGTGCAGGTCCACGCGCCGGGCTTCCGCAACCCGTACGACGTCGTCCTGACCCAGGCCGGGATGTTCTCGATCGACAACGGCGGCAACGCCTCCTGGGGCGACGTCCCGGCCGGCGAGGGCACCGCGGGGTGCACCAACGCCCTGGCCGAGGGCGGCCCGACGACCCTCGACAGCCTCCACGCGATCACGGGTCCGGGCTACTACGGCGGGCACCCGAACCCGACGCGCGCCAACCCGGCGAACACCTTCGGCGGCCAGTCGGCGACGTTCAAGGCCAGCGCGATCGAGTGCGACCACCGCTCCGCCGGCGCCGAGACCGCCAAGATCCGGCCCAACGGCAGCCTGGTGGCCTTCAAGAACTCCACGAACGGCCTGGCCGAGTACACCGCCTCGAACTTCGGGGACGCGATGAAGGGCAACCTCGTCGCCGCGTCGCTGGACAACATCATCCAGCGCCTGGTCATCACCGGCCCGTCGAGCGCGTTGAACCTCACCACGACCGGGTTGGGGTTGTAGCTCACCCCTTTGAGCGTGACCTGCGAACCGACGCCGGCCTGGCGAGGGACGACGTCGAGGGTGGGGCCGGCGATACAGGCCCACGCCGTCGCCGCCCACAGCACCGACGCCACTGCGACCCCCAAAACCGCGGTCCCGAACGTTCGCGTACTCCGCATCGTCACCCTGCCTCTTCTCTGTTCCTCGTCCGATGGAGTGCTGAGCAGCGCGGCAACGCCGTGCTCTCGTCGCTGTCCCCTTCAGTATCCGGCCGTACCTGTCCGCTCTCAATAAGTGCGGCCTGCATCTAGTCCGCGGGCAGGGCGCTGGCTAGCTGCCCAGCGACGCGATCCACGAAACCTCGAAGCCGCAGATTTCCTCGGGTCGCATCAGCCCACCCCCTGGTCACGGTGGTGGCCCGCGACGCGAACTGAAGCCCGGAATCGCTCGAGTAGCTGCCGTTTGCAGCTAGTGACAGGCCGGATGGCCTGTGCCAGCCTGGCGCCGATCAGCACCTGTAGCTCCGGAGGGTGGGCATGGGAATTCGTCGTTCTTCGTTGCTCGTGGGGCTCGCCGCCTCCTTGGCGCTCGGGCCGTGGGCATCGGCCGGCGCCGCTCCTCTCAAGGAGCCCGAGGTCGATGCGGCCGTCCAGGTCACCGCCGATCCGAGCGCAGGGCGGGGCCACGCCACTCCGGTGCTGGCCATGCACCCGGACGACCCGCAGACCCTGGTCCTGGCCGAGGGCAACGCCTACACGTCGCGGTGCATGGTCCACATCTCCCGGAACGGCGGCCTGAGCTGGTCGCCGGCCACCCAGCCGCCGACCCCGCCGGACTGGCCCGGCTGCGGGTTCGCGGTCACCGGGGCGCTCGCCGATCTGGCCTTCGCACCCGACGGCACCCTCTACTACGCGTTCAGCGCCTTCCAGCCCACCACCTACCAGCAGCGCATCTATCTCGCCCGCTCGTCCGACCTGGGCCTCACCTGGGACACCACCGCGTTGCCGCGCATCGGGCCCAATCCGTCGCGACGGGAGTTCGGGGCCGACAGCATGCCGTCGATCGTCGTCGACCGAAACGATCCGAACCTGGTCTACGTCGGCTGGTGGTCGAACAACGCGGTCTGGAACATGCCGGAGTCGATCACCGGGGCGTCGAGCTCGATCTGGTGCCGGCTGGTCGACAACCGGGCCATCTCCCGTCCGTGGCTCTCCGTCTCCCGCGACGGTGGTGGCACGTTCTCCGACCCCGTCGACATGGCCCCGGGCGTCGGCCACTGCACCACCGAGCCCTATCTCACCCAGGGCAAGGACGGCGCCATCCAGGCCTTCTTCGGAGAGGCCACCCGGACCCTCGAGGAAGGCAAAGCTCCGCCTGCGCACCTGTACTCCTCGGCCTCGCGCGACCAGGGACGGACCTTCACCGTGTCCCCGGTGCACACCCAGTCGGCGCCGGCCGACGGCAGGTCGTCGACGTCGACCTCGGACTGGCTGAGCGGCCCGTCGCCGGCGGTCAACCCGAAGACCGGCGACCTCTACGTGACCTGGGAGGAGCTGGGCCAGGGCGTGCCGCAGATCCTCTTCTCCCGTTCCACCGACGAAGGCAAAACATGGAGCCCGCCGAAGAAGATCAACGACGGCGACCCCAAGCGCGACTGGGACTTCTCCGACCAGATGCCGACCATGAACGTGGCGCCGAACGGTCGCATCGACGTCGCCTGGTACGACTACCGCAACGACCCGACCTTCAAGGAGGGTGACACCCGCAACAACTTCCAGGACGTCTACTACGCGTCCTCCAGCGACGGCGGCCTCACCTGGTCGAAGAACCGGCCCCTCGAGGACCGTCCGATCGACCGCCGCTTCGGCCCCCGCCGGACCGGCGGCATCTACGGGCCCCTGGGGCTGGTGTCCACCGACGAGGCTGCGTTCGTGGCGTGGGACGACACCCGCAACGGCAACGAGCAGAACGGCAACCAGGACATCTACTTCACCCGGGTCCGCTACGCCCCGCCCGCCGAGGTGTTCGGCAAGGTGGACACCGGTATCTCGCCATGGGTCGCGGGCCTGCTGGGAGCAGCCATCGCCGTGGCCATCGGTGGGCTGGTTGTCGTCATCGGCGCCCAGGACATCCGTCGCCGCAAGGGACCGGAGGACGCCCCCTCCGGCGTGCCGCCGGTCAGGGAACGGTCGATCACCTGAATCTCGGGGCAAACGGCCGTTCAACAAGGCGGTCACTGCGCCCCGGACGGCTCATCCGTAGCATGAGGCGGTGCCTCCTGAACGACTTCGGTTGCGGATCGGCAACCTGGCGAAGGCTGTCCTCGTGTCGGGACAGGCATATCAGGACCCGAAGGACGCGCTGAACGAGTTCGTCTCGAACGCCGCTGACGAGTACGTCGAGGCGGGCCGGCGCGGGGAGCGAATCCGCGTCATGTTGCGTCGGAAAGGTCGGTATCCGGTCATCGCGGTCGACGACACGGGGCGAGGCATGACACCCGAGCGACTCCGGGAGATCGCCCGGAGCCTCTTCGAATCGGCCAAGGCGGGTGACGACCGGACGCTCGGCGAGAAGGCGATCGGCATCCTCGCTTTCCAACAGCTTGGAAGCCGCTGCGATGTCGTCTCGCGGGCCGAAGGCTCCGATGAGACATGGGTGCTGCGCCTCGAACGAGGGAAGGCGACGGCACAGCTCGAGCGGGAGAGGAGGAAGGCTCGACAGGTTCCTGGGACCACGGTCGTCTTGTCGGACCTGGAGCCGGATGTCCTGCGTGTGCTCACCCAACGGAAGGTCGTCGACTACCTGCGGGGGCGGCGTGGTCCGGCGCTCGCGCGGGGTGACTACAGCATCGAGGTCGTCGAGGGCCGCTCCGTCGAAGTGGTCAGCCCCGAAAAGCCCGATGGGCTCAAGCTGGACGTTCCCGCTCGACCAACGCTGTGGGGCAGGATCGAGTTCGTCCTCTATGCCTCGCCACCCGACACGCGGCGGCGACGGGTGGCGGTCGTCGGCCGAGCCGGCACCACGATCGTCGACGATATCGCTGACATCGAGGAGTTCGCGATGCCGCCATGGAGCAGTGGTCAGGTCGCGGGCGAGGTGGTGTTCGCCGCCTTGCAGCAGACGGCCGGTCGCAGAGCGGTGCTCCGTGACCGAGACGCCTTCCCGGTGTTCGTCGACGCGGTCAAGGCCGTTGAGCCGGCGGTTCGGCGAGCAACCGAAAGGCTCGCGCAGGAGGTCGACGCCCAAGCGGCTGACCGCCTCGCCGAGACTCTCCGGCGGGTCTTCGGCCGCGTGCTCAAGGAGCTTGCAGATCTCGACAACCCGATGCGCACCCAGGTCGGCGACGAGCCGGGCGTCGGAGGATTGTTCGAAGAGCCAGGTGTGCAAGGCGCGGGGCCGACGAAGAACGGGTCGAGCGGCCCCAGCGCGCCTCCCGGAGTGCCGGAGCTGCCGGAGCTCGACGACGCCGGTGGGGATGCAGCGAGCGATCCTCCTCACCGTGAAGCGCGCCCGGACCGGCGCCGAACCACGGACCTTCCATCCGTAAGCCCGGATCCTGATCCAGGAGACGCCCGCAGCCGGTTCGAGGTGGAGCGCGGCATCGTCTTCTACAACGACCGCCACGAGGACTATCTGGTGGTCAGGAACGACGAGAGCGGCCTCCTGGATTACCTCGCAACCCTCGTCGCGAAGGAGTACGTGCTCTACAACAATCCACGTGCGGCCAACGAGGATCTGGCTGAAGAGATGGTGCGGATGCTTGTCCGGGTTCGACGGCACCTTCCTAAGCGGCGGTAACGCTCGCCGGGAGCGCGATCACCCTTCGACGGTGAGCCCGCGCAGGTAGAACCAGCACGTCCGCCACCGGACCACCCCGCGCACCGGCAGTCCGATGAGGTGCCAGAACATCCGCCACGTCTCGCGGTAACCCTTGCGGGCGCCCAGCTTGTGACGCTTGGTGCGGTGGGTGACGCCCGGCATGATGCGCACCGTCGTGGGCAGGCGGCCCTCGGCGATCACCTCGTTGATCATGATCTCGATCGAGTAGCCGGTGCGCTTGCCGGGATGGACCGAGTCCCAGACCCATCGCGGCACCACGCGCTCGCCACTGGTCGGCGGCAGGCGCCGGACCAGCGGGTTGAGCATGCCGTAGTCGAACCAGCCGACGGACATGGCTGCCCGCCCCTCGACGTAGGGGCGGCAGATGTCGTCCAGGTGGGTGGCCGTCAGGCCGACGACGTCGGCGTCGCAGAACAGGATGGCGTCGGAGTCGGTCGAGGCCACCCCCAGCTCCATGGCATTGGCCTTGGACCCGGTGGGCGTCTCCCGGCGGACGACCTTGGCGCCGGCGGCGAGGGCCCGCTCGGCCGTCCCGTCGGTGGACCCGTCGTCGACGACGACGACCTCGCGGGCGAAGCGACAGCCGAGGGCGGCCGCCACCACGTCGGCGACCGTCGTCGCCTCGTTGCGCGCCGGGATGACCACGTCGATCGTCACAGTGCGCCGATGCTACGTAGCGGGACCGCCGATCTCCTGCAGCAGGCGGGACATCGCCAGGCCGCCGGCCAGCTCGGCCGACTTGCGTCGCCAGTCGGCGGCCCGGCGCCGGTCGATCTTTCGGCCCCTCTGCTCCAACACGCCCGACCATTCCAGCTGTGTGCGGGCCAGCAGCGGCAGGGCGCCGATGCGACGATGAACGGCAAGGGCGGCCTGGAAGTGCCGCTGGGCTTCGTCCCACCGATACGTCGCCGCGGCCACCATCCCGCACGCCCGAGCCACTGAGCCCTGGCACACGAGCGCCCGGCCGCCCACGACGAGCTGGTCGGCGAACGGCTCCAGGAGCGAGCCGACCATGGCGGCGCGATGGCCGTCTCCCACCATCCATGCCACCTCGGCCAGGGTGGCGAGGGGCTGCAGCCGTCCTGCGTCGCGCACGAGCTCACCGAGACCGTGATCGGTGACCCGGCGCAGCTCCTCGGCGGCCAGGTCCAGCTTTCCGTCCCGGGCGAGGACCAGGGCGAGCGCCGCTCGCCACGTACGCCCACCGGCGCCGTTCGACGCCCGTTCCCGGCATTCGGCAGTGATCCCGGACAGGGCCTCGGGTGTTCCCCACTCCACCGCCAGCCACCAGCGCTGCAGCAGATACGACGCGTCGGCCTCGGGATCGCCTGCCTCCACGGCCCGCTCGAACGCGTCGGCGGCCGACGTCCGGGCGTCGTCCGGCCTTCCGTCAAGGAGGGCCCGCATGGCCGACCACGATGCGGCGTCGGCGGCATGGCCGGCTCGGCCGAGGCGGCGGGCACCATCGGCGTGTTCGCCCAGGTCTGTGTCGACCTGGTCGAGGTGGCAAAGCTGCAGGGCGGCGACCAGGCGCCAGCCCCTGCCGGTGACGGCCAGCTCGTCGTCGCCCGCCTCCTCGGCGAGGGCGACCAGCTCGGTCGCAGCAGCCAAGCGCTCGGCCGCGTGCTCCGGACCGGCCAGCGCCAGGTGCCGGGCCCGCAGGAGAGCCACCGCATCGCCCCGTTCCCTCCGGTGACCGGCGGTCGCCTCGGTGGGGACCTGCTCGGAGTCAGCCATGGGGGCGACGCCGTCGAGCACGTCGTAGAGCGAGCCGGTCGAGAAGTCGAAGTTCGTGAGCCGCCCGACGGCCGGCGACACCGGCTGCGGACCGGCCTGGCCGAGCAGCGCCCGGGCTTCGGAGGCGACGGCTTCCAGCTCGGCATCGGCGCCCCAGACGGCGCTGATCTGGCCCAGAGCCAGGGCGGCCCGGGCCAGCCGGGCCCCGTCGGCGCAGTACCGGGCCAGCATGGCGGCCTCGAGGAACGCCTGCCGGGCCCGTGCCGCCTCCCCGGCCAGCCGCTGGGCCTCCCCGAGCGCCAGCAGCAGGTCGGCTCGGACCTCCCGCGTCGCACCCGTCGCCGCAGCCAAGGCATGCCCGTACTGGACCGCAGCCTCTTCCCAGGCCAGTAGCTCCATGGCCCGGTCGCCCGCCCGGGCCGAGTGGCGCAGCGCTCGGGACGAACCTCCCACCGGCGCCGCGGCCCGGAAGTGCCAGGCGGTGAGCGCGGCCGGAGCACCCGGGGCCCGGCGGGGGCGGTCGAGGGCCTTCCCGATACGAAGGTGGAGCTGCACGCGCGCCTTCGGAGCGATGTTGCGCTCGACCGCTTCGCGCACCATGTCGTGACCGAACCGGCGGTTCTCCCCCGCACCGCCCGGCTCCTCGACGACGAGGCCGGCGGCGGCCAGCTGCTTCAGCGCGGCGATGGCCCGGTCGACAGGCATGCCGGCCGCGGCGGCAACCACGTCGACGCTGAACTCGGAGCCCACGACGGCGGCGGCCTGCAGGACGGAGCGGGCCGAGGAGGTGAGCGCGGAGACTCGCCGGGCCACCAGCTCGTCGAAGTCGGATGGACCGGCCGGCGGCCGGTCGAGGGCGCCAGGCCGGAGCAGCTGCGCCACCCAGACCGGATTCCCGCCTGACTCCCGCCAGAGGCGACGCCCGAGCTCAGTGTCGCCGACCATGTCGACCACCGCCTCGGACGAGAGGCTCTCCACGCGTATGCGTTGGACGTGCGGCCAGGTCAAGACGTCGGACAGGAGCTCGGTGAGCGGATGGGAGCGGTCGATCGCGGTATCGCGGTACGTCGCCACGATCAGGAGGGGCGACCCTGAACCTACCTCCACCAGCCGCCGGACGGCCAGCACCGTTGACCGGTCGGCCCGGTGCAGGTCGTCGAGCACCAGGAGCAACGGCGCCCGGCGGGCCCGGGCCACCACCGCTCCGGCCAGGGCGTCCAGCATGGCGGCCCGATCGCGCTCGGCGGTGGGCAGCGCACCGAGGGCCTCGACCAGCGGGTGATAGGGCTCAGCCCCTCCCGCCGGGCAGCCCCCGACCAGCACGGCTGCGCCGCCGGCGTCGACCTCACCGGCCAGCTCGGCGGCCAGGCGGGTCTTCCCCACGCCCGGCTCGCCCGCCAGCAGCACCAGCCGCCCCGAGCCGCCGACGGCCTCCGCCCATGCCCGGCGCAGGGCCTCCATCTCCGCCTCGCGCCCGGCCAGCGGGCCTCCGAGCGGCGAGAGCTGTTGCACAACTCCGGCAAAGGTCACGGTCATCCTTCGGGCCATCGACAGGGGGGTGGCCGGGCTTGAGCGATCTAGATTTGCCCGGGTGACGACCCCCGCCCTCGATCTCGCGGCGACCGCCCTGCTCGAGGAGCGGCGCCTGCTGACCGCCGGCGAGCTCGCCACCCTTGCCGCCCTGGGGCCCGAGTCCCTTCCGGCCCTGGCCGCCCTGGCCCACGAGGTCCGCCTGGCCTGGTGCGGGCCCACCGTGGAGGTCGAGGGCATCATCTCGGCCAAGACCGGCGGCTGCCCGGAGGACTGCGGGTTCTGCAGCCAGTCGGCCCGCTTCGCCTCGCCGGTGCGGGCCGCGCCGCTGCTGGGCCTCGACGAGATGCTGGCCGCGGCCGAGGAGACGGCCCGGCTCGGGGCGTCGGAGTTCTGCATCGTCGTCGCCCTGCGCGGCCCCGACGAGCGGACGCTGGCCCGGGTGATCGAGGCGGTCCCTCTCATCGGCGACCGCACCGGCCTCCAGGTGGCGGCCAGCCTGGGAATCCTCACCGCCGACCAGGCCCGGCGCCTGGCCGAGGCCGGCCTCCACCGCTACAACCACAATCTCGAGACGGCCCGCTCGTTCTTCACCTCGGTCGTGACCACCCACACCTGGCAGGAGCGGGTCGACACCTGCCGCCTGGTCCGCGAGGCCGGCATGGAGCTGTGCTGTGGCGTGCTGCTGGGCATGGGCGAGTCGGACCAGCAGCGGCTGGAGCTCCTGGGCGAGCTGCGAGACGTCGATCCGGCCGAGGTGCCGGTCAACTTCCTGAACCCGCGCCCGGGCACGCCCATGGCCGACCGTGCCCTGGTCGAGCCACTCGAGGCCATCCGCTGGATCGCCCTCTTCCGCCTGGCCCTGCCCGGGGTGATCCTCCGCTACGCCGGCGGCCGGGAAGTCACCCTGCGCCAGCTCCAGGCCCTCGGTCTCACCTCCGGGATCAACGCCCTCATCGTGGGCAACTACCTCACCACCCTGGGCCGGGCCCCCCAGGACGACCTCGACCTGCTGGCCGACCTCGGCATGCCGGTGGGGGCGCTCTCGAAGGTGCTGTGACATCCACCGCCTTCTGCACCGGCTGCGGGCGACCGTCAGCCGGCTGCCCGGGCGGCTGCACGAGCGATCTCGACCCGCCGCGCTTCTGCCCGGAGTGCGGGAGACGGCTGGCCGTGCAGGTCTTCCCGGGCCACGTCGTCACCCGCTGCCCCCGGGACGCCGCTCACCTCCCCTCGGCGTCCTCCCCGGCGTGAGGAGCGAGGTGGCGGGCCAGGAACCGCGCCGAGAAGACGATCTCCTCGACGGGAACCGCGGCATGTTCGCCGGGGTGGGCGTGGAGTCGCTTGTCGAGCGAGCCCAGGGTGTCGAACAGCTCGAACGTCTCCGGCCGGGGGATCAGTGAGTCGTCCCACTGCTGGATGAACAGGACCGGGCAGCTGATCGACGCCGCATCGGCGGCCATGCGGTCCCGCGTCGGGCCGACGAGCCCCATCAGTCCGAACACGGCCACCTGGACACGGGCCTCGGCCGCCACGAGCGGGACGCCGTAGATCGTGCCCATCGACAGTCCCCAGTAGCCGACCGGGCCGTCGCCCACCTCGTCCAGCTCGCGCAGGGCGTCGAGCGTGGCCCGCCAGTCCGCCACCATGTCGTCGGTCGACCCTTCACGCGACCACTCGGTGAGGAAGGCGCTGAACAGGGCGATGTCGTCGTTGTGGCCGGGCGCCCGCCGTTCACCGTGGCCGGCGCCGTCGATGGCTGCGACTGCGAACCCGTAGTCGCTCGCGAGACGCCGGCCGAGGGCCAGGAGGTAGTCGACGCGCTTGTGACGGGTGGCGCCATGGCCGAGGAGCACGAGAGGCCGAGGTCCCGGCCCGTCGTCGGGCACCCAGAGGATGCCGGGCACCGCCCGACCGTCGACCTCGACCTCGAACGCCCGCTCCCGGACGCCGTTCGCGGTGTCAGCGTCCCCTTTCCAGCGCATGTTCCGCACGCTACCGACCCGCTAGCCTCACCCGATGCGCTCCCACGTGGAGGTGCTCGCTCGGGCTGCTCGGGCCGTCCACGGCACAGGTGAGATCGCCGACAAGCTCCAGTGGGTGACCGAGGAGGCCCGGGCGCTCACCCAGGCCGCGTTCGCCGCCTTCGTCGGCCTGGGGGCGCGGGTCGACATGATCTCGGTGTCGGGCGCACCGGTCGGCGAGATCGACCGTTTCGCCCGCCCGGCACTGGCCCGCATGGTCCGTCCTGACGCGGGGCGAGGGCTGATCCTGCGCTCGGACGACCTGGCCCTCGACCGCCGCCATCGCCGCTTCCTCCAGCGGATGGAGCTTCCCGCCGACGCCAGCTGCTTCGCGGTGGCCGTCATGGGCGCCAACGCGACCGCCCACGGGACGCTGCTGCTCGTCCACCCCGACACCAAGTTCTTCGGGGCCATCGACGAGGCGGCCACCGCCGCCCTCGCCGACCACCTCGGCGTGGCCTTCGACAACCTGGAGACGATGGAGCGGCTGGCCGAGCTCCAGGCCGTGCAGCGGGAGATCGTCCACCAGCTCCAGGAGGCCGTCCAGCCCCCCGCCGTGGTGGCCGAGGCCGCCGAGCTGGGCGTGCACTACGTCTCGGCCGACCCCAGCTCCCCCACCGGCGGCGATCTCTACGACTGGCTGGTGCTCCCCGACGGCGACCTGCACCTGGCCATCGTCGACGTCATGGGCAAGGGCGTGGGCGCCACCAAGGAGGCGGTCAGCGTCTGCCACGCCCTGCGGCTGCTCACCCTCGACGGCTGCCCCATGGAGGACCTCGTCGCCCGGGCCGACACGCTCACCACCGCCCAGAGCCCCGACCTGGTGGCCACGGTGATGGTGGCCCGGTACCGGCCGGCCGACGGCCACGTGCGACTGGCCGGTGGCGGCCATCCGCCGGCCCTGGTGGTCACGGGCGACGGCGAAGCCCACCAGGTCGCCGCGCCCGGCATCCCGATCGGCTACCCGGGCGCGGGCACGACACGGGTGGTCGAGCTGACTCTCGACCGGAGCGACACGCTGATCCTGTACACCGACGGCCTCATCGAGGCCGGCAAGGACATCCTCCTCGGGCTCGAGCGCATCACCAGGGCGGCGGCCGAGACGGCTCAGTACCCCGCCCCCCACCTGGCCCGGGCCCTCGTCGAGCGGTCTCTATCCGGAGCGATGCGGCGCGACGACTCCCTGGCCCTCGTCCTCCGCCGTCGGATACCGCCGGGAACCGACTCCAGTCCCGCCTTGGGGGCTTTCGAGTACCGGTTCTCACCCAGCCTGGCCACCGTGCCGCTGGCCCGCCACCTGCTGGGCGACTGGATGGAGCACCTCGCGCTCGACGACGCCGAGCGGGCCGACCTGCTTCTTGTCGCCTCGGAGCTGTGCTCGAACGCGGTCCGCCACGCCAGCGGCACGCCGGGTGCCCTGACCATGCGGGCCTGGGCCGACGGCGACGCGCTCGTCGTGGAGGTGGAGGACGACGGGCCGGGCATGGAGCTCAGCCACCGGCTCGAGGATCCCGACCTGGAAGCGGAAACCGGTCGGGGGATCTATGTCGTGCGGGCGCTCACCGACGACTTGACCGTGCGCCGAGTCGACGAGCGCACGGTGGTCCGAGCCGTCCGCCGCGCCGTGCTCCCCGGCTGAGAGTCAGCTGCGGACGACCTCGTACGCCGAGGCGTGGAGCGAGAAGGGCTGGAGCCTCGCCGACGCGGCCTGGAACTCCTGACTGCACGTCGCGGCCCGGAATGCGTCAGCGCTCTCCCAGCAACTGATGTTCACGAACCGGAAGTCGGGGTTCGCCGACACGGCCCGGTGCAGCGCGGTGCTCAGGAAGCCCGGCTGCTCCTTCAGGGGCGCGTTCGCCTTCTCCCAGGAGTCCAGGAACCTCTCGGCGTCCTCGTGCGCCACCTCGTAGGCGACGATGACGGTGCACTGCTCATCTGCCATCTTGCTCCCCCTTCTCTGTGTGGGCCGGTGCTGCATTGAAGGTGTCCTGCGGTCGGTCCTCTTCCGCCCGGGAGACGCACGGCTGGTTCACGGTGCCGAACTCGTTGCCCGCCCAGACGTTGCGACCGCACGGCGGCATCAGCGTGCCGTCGGACCCGTCGAACTCGCCGTTGCCCTGGCCGCGGTTGCGGATCGCCTGGTTGCCCGGGGCTCGGAGCGGCAGTCCGTCCAGGGCGATCCCGTACGACGTGTTGTCGTCGGCGACATTGTCGCGGACGATGTTGTGGAGCGGAGGCATCGGCAGCGGCATGCTGAACAACCGGACGCCGCAGCCGCGGCCGCTGGTGCCGTTGCCGCTCGAGGTGTTCTCCGCGATCTCGTTGCGCTCGTTCGGCGGCGTCCCGACACACGGAGGCTCGTCGTCGGGATTGTCACAGGTGGCCAGGACGACGATGCCGTCACAGCCACTGCCGGTGACGGTGTTGCCCATGATCCGGTTCTCGTTCGCTGCCGGTCCCTCGATGCGGATGCCCATGGTCTGGCGGCCGGCCTCGGGGAACGGGACGTGGCCCATGTTGTTGTCGGCCACCGTGTTGCCGACCACCTCGTTGGCCGAGGCCCGCGGCCCGAGTGAGATGCCGCTGAACGGTCCGTTGCGACGCACGACGTTGCCCCGGACCGTGTTGCCGGTCGAGTTGTTGAGGACGATGCCGTCGCCGTAATCAGCGCCTGGCGTCCCCACGTTGTCCTCGATGGTCAGGCCCTCGATCACGTTGCCCGAGCCGCCTTCGACGGCGATCCCCGCCTCGAAATGACGCACCGTGCCGTTCCGGACCGTGCACCCGGTCACTCCCCGCAACACGATGCCCGGGCCCTCGGTGCGGTTCGGGTCGCCGGAGACGGTGTGGCCGCCCAGGTCGATCGTGACACCGTCGGCGACGATCACCAACGCCGGCGCCTGGACACACGCGACATCGGCCGCCAGCGTGGTGTCGCGGCCGATCTCCACGCCGCAGTCGATTGCGCCGCCTTCGCTCATGTTTACGGGGTGGGGTCCTCGGCCAGCAGATCCGGAGGCTCGATCGAGTCGACAGGCTCGGCCGCATCAACGGACTCCGACGGGTCCGGGGGGTCGGCGAACAGGCCGTCGCCCTCACCGTCGCGGCCAGGCGGGATGTCGGTGGGGCCCACATCGCCCACGATGTTGGGGTCCTCGACGCCGACCCCGGTCCCTCGGAGCCGATCCAGCAGGCTTGGGCTTTGGTTCTCGTCGTCGTCCATGCCGGACATGTACCCGGGAAGCGTCCCGAGGAAGCCGGTCTCCGTAGGTCAATGCCTCCAGGGCCGGAACAGGCGCGGTGGTAGGATGAAAAACACGAAACCCGACTTGTTGGGGACGCCTCGTTTGCCCGGATGGTCCACCCGACCACCCGTCGCACAGGCCCGACGCCCTCTCTGAGCCTGACCAGAGGAGCGCTTGATGGATAGAGACGAGACCCCGCAGCTGTTCGCCCTCCTCGCACCCGAGGCGGTGGCCCTTCCGGCCCTCGAGGCTGACGACGACCTGGCGTCGCAGCGGTGCGTTCGGTGCCGGGTCGTCTTCGAGGACCTGCCCATCCTCGACATCCAGGGTCGGCGCGGCAAGGACTGGTCGCTCTGCGCATCGTGCCAGGCCATCGCGTTCCCGAAGCGCAGCCGCAGCTCGGCCACCCTCACCATCGTCCCCCCGCACGCGGCCGAACACGACGGGAGCCACCCCTCATGACCAGCCGGACCGACACGCTCCCGCCCTCCTCGGAGCCCGAAGCGAACGAGGTCCGGACCCGGGTGGTGCTCATCGACGCCCGCGCCGACCGGCGTGCGGTCATGCGCCAGGTGTTCGAGCACTCCGGGGTCGACGCCGCGGTGGTCGGTGAGGCCGACGGCGAAACTGACGCCCTCGCGGTCGTAGGGCAGCACAAAGCCGACCTGGCCGTCGTCGAGCTTCCTGTCCCGGTAACCGAAGGCGTGGCCACCATCACGGCCCTCCGGGCCGGCTTCCCCCACCTGGCCATCGTCGTGATCTCGTTCAACACCGACACCACTGTCAAGGAGCAGGCGCAGGCGGCAGGGGCGGACGCCTACCTGGTCAAGCCGGTGAATGCCCGGGAGGTCGTCGCCGCCATCCCCGCCGCCGCCGGCTGATCCCTGGGGGTTTGTTTCAGGCTCTTCCCGCGACGACCTGCAGGGCAAGGGCGGACGTCAGGGCGATGCAGCAGACGGCTCCGACGAGGATCAGCCGCCTGGTGTGGGTGGCGTCGAGCGCCGGGGTCATCTGGGTGGCGTCGACAATGACGAGCCCCCATCGCGTCCGCCGCCATGCGCCGACGGCCATCCAGTAGCCGAACAGCAATGACACCGGCAGCCGCACGAGGCCGACGACGTTGCCCCTCGAGACGGCGATGACACACGCGATGGTGTTCAGAACGGTGAGGACGGCCATGAGCACGGCGAGCGACAGCCAGCCGTAGTCCCGCGCCGTCACACTCGCCCTCACCGCGTGAGTATCGACGGGCCCACCGAGGGCCTTGAGGACGCGGAGATGAGCGGTCGGTAGGGTTCGGGGCGGTGCAGCTGCGGCGACGCGAGACCTGTCCGGACCGCCTTCGGGCGGGACCGGATCGCTCCGGGGTTACCCCGGGGTCATCGCCTTACCTGGGCATCTCGTCGCATGCGCCCGCGTCCGCTCCACGGACGGCAGCGCACACACCACTGGGACTCGTCGCGTTCCGCAGCTGCACCGACCAGTGACCAGGGAATCAGCGGCGGTCACCGTCGCCCGGGGCCTGGCCCACGCCTTCCTGGCCGGGGATTGGGACCCTCCGGCCATGGCCAGCCGGGGCCGGGAGGCGGTCGAGACGCGACGGGTGTGGGTCCGCCACCTGGCCGACGCGGCGCGTCACGCGTATCCCGATGCTCCTCGGGACCGCCCGCGGGAGCTGGCGACCTTTCTCTCGGTCTGCCCCCCGCTCACCAAGGCCATCGCCGCCGCCCGGCGCCGATCGGAGGAACCGCCGACCATACGCAACTGGCTCGTCGCGGAGACGGCGATGGGCCCTGCGCCGTGGCCGGTGGCGAACCTCCACACCCTTCGGGATCTCCAGGATCTGATCGGGATGTCGACCGCCACCCTCAACTGGTTCGCCGACACCCGCGGGCTCGAGCGCACGGTCGCCGACGAGCGGCTGCGTCACTACCGCTACCACTGGGCACCGAAGCGAAACGGCGGCGCCCGGCTGATCGAAGCACCGAAACCGGTGCTCAAGCACCTGCAGCGGGTGCTCCTGCGGGAGATCCTCGAACCCGTCCCGGTGCACCCGGCCGCCCACGGGTTCCGAAGGGACAGGTCCGCCCTCTCCCACGCCAACGGGCACATCCAGCGGAACGTGGTGATCCGTGTCGACCTCGAGGACTTCTTCGCGTCGGTCCGGGCCGGGCGCGTCTACGGCATCTTCCGGGGGTGCGGATATCCCGAACCGGTCGCCCATGTGCTCACCGCGCTGACCACGAACGCGGTGCCTCGGGCGGTGTCGGCCCAGACCGGTGCGCCGTCCGTCGTCGAATCCACGGCGGCCTTCCGGCGGTTGGCCGGCCACCTGGCCCACCCGCACCTTCCCCAGGGCGCGCCCACGTCGCCCGCGCTCGCCAACCTCGCCGCGTTCGGCCTCGACCGCCGCCTGGCCGGCCTGGCCTCGGCGGCCGGCCTCACGTACACCCGGTATGCCGACGACCTGGCGTTCTCGTCGATCGACCCTCGCAGCGAAGGCCAGAACCGTCGCCTGGTCGAATGGATCACCGGGATCGCCGAGGATGAGGGCTTCAGGGTCAACGTGGCGAAGACGTCGGTCCGCCACGCCGGCCAGCGACAACGGCTGGCCGGTGTCGTCGTCAACGAGCGGGCCAACGTCGAGCGTCGCCAGTACGACCTGCTCAAGGCGACGCTGCACAACGCGGCCCGCCACGGACCGGCCGGCCAGAACCGCACCGGCCACCCGGCCTTCCGGGACCACCTGCGCGGGCGCATCTCCTGGGTCAACCAACTGAATCCGGCACGAGGAGAACGCCTCCTGGCCACCTTCGCCCAGATCGACTGGGACAGCGCCGACCGGTGATGAGAGGGTAGGACGGATGGGCGCGTGGGGAACCGGGGTGTTCGACAACGACGACGCCGCCGACTGGGCGTACGAGCTGGAGGACGCCTCCGACCTGGCCCCGGCCCGCCAAGCCATGTCCGCCACCATGGACACCGACGGCTATCTCGAGCTCCCCGAAGGCGCGAGCGCAGTGGCCGCCGCCGCCGTCGTGGCCGCCTCCTTCGACGGCAACCTCAAGGGTCTTCCGGAACGGATCGGCGAGTGGATCGACGATCACCCCGACACGGCCAGCCGCGGCGACGCCCGGCTCGCCATCGACGCGCTCGAGCGCGTGATGAGCGAGGAGTCGGAGTTGCGCCACCTCTGGGCCGAGGCGCCCGAAGGGCAGGAGTGGGCCCAGGAGATCGAGAGGCTGCGGCACCGCCTGGTGCGGGCCATCGGCGACGAGGTGGGCGCCGAGTAGCTGCCGGCGCATCGGGCCGTGGTGGGCTGGGTAGCACAGCTCCATGGCCAGAGCGATTTGGAGCGGCTCGATCAGCTTCGGGCTCGTCAGCGTGCCGGTGAAGGCGTATGCCGCCGTGCGCGACCACAAGGTGCACTTCAACCAGCTGGAGAAGGGCACTGGGGCCCGGATCAACTACAAGAAGGTGTCGGACAAGACGGGGAAGGAAGTCACCGCCGACGACATCGAGTCCGGCTATGAGATCGCCTCCGGCAAATACGTGGTCGTGGAGGACGAGGAGCTGGAGAAGCTCCGCCCCCGCACGTCACGCACCATCGACGTGGCCGACTTCGTCGAGCTGTCGCAGATCGACCCGATCTACTACGAACGCACCTACTGGCTGGGACCGGATGGAGAGGCGGCCGAGCGCCCGTACCGGCTGCTGCTGGCCGCCATGGAGGCGGAGGGCAAGGCCGGGATCGGCACCGTGGTGATGCGCAAGAAGCAGTACCTGGCGGCCATCCGTCCGTTGGACGGCGCCCTGGCCATGTCGACCATGCGCTTCGCCGACGAGGTGGTCCCCCAGGCCGAGGTCGACGACCTGCCGGGAAAGGGGGCCAAGCCGGAGCCCCGCGAGCTCAAGCTGGCCTCGCAGATCATTGGCTCGCTGGCCACCGACTGGGATCCCAAGCGCTACCACGACACCTACACCGAGGAGCTCAAGGAGCTCATCGAGGCCAAGGCCAAGGGCAAGAAGATCGTGGTGGAGGAGGAGGCGCCGGCCGAGGCGGCGGTCGTCGACCTCATGCAGGCCCTCGAAGCGAGCCTGGAAGCGGCGCGCAAGGGGGGCGGCCGGAAGCTGGCGTCGGAGGTGGCGAAGGTCGCCGACCAGCTGGCCGAGCAGGCCGAGGAAGGCGGGAAGGCGCGAGCCAAGAAGGCCGCTCCCAAGAAGACGGCCGGGAAGAAGTCCTCGAATGCGAAGAAGGCGACGTCGACCAAAGCGGCAAGCCGCAAGTCCGCCTGAACCACCCCTCCACCGCATGAGAGGGTGGGGATGTGGCCTCCATCGTCGTGTGCGGCGGCAGTGTCATCGGGTTGTCGGCGGCCACGCTCCTGGCGCGCGACGGCCACCGGGTCACCATCCTCGAACGGGACGCCGCTCCCCCACCCACCGAGACCTCCGACGCATGGGAGCACTGGCCGCGCCACGGCGTCGGTCAGTTCCATCAGCCCCACAACCTCCTCCCCCGCTTCCGGCTGATCCTCGACGAGGAGATGCCCGGGATGGTCGACCGGCTGGTCGAGGCGGGTTGTGTCTGGCTCGACTGGCTGGCGGTGATGCCGCCCTTGATCCGGGACCGGACGCCCAGGGACGGCGACGAGCGGTTCCGCTTCGTCACCGGTCGCCGGCCGGTGGTCGAGGCCGTCCTGGCCGCCGCGGCTGAGGAGGCCGGCGTGGAGGTCCGGCGCGGGACTACCGCGGCCGGGCTGCGCACCGGGCCCGGCGTCGTCGACGGCGTGCCCCATGTCTCCGGCGTGCGGACCACCGACGGCGACGAGCTGGACGCCGACCTGATCGTGGACGCCATGGGCCGCCGCACCAAGCTGTCCGAGTGGCTTCAGGCCCTGGGAGGGCAGGCGCCGTACGTCGAGTCGGAGGACTGCGGGTTCGTCTACCACTCGCGCTACTTCCGAGGGCCCGAACTGCCCGCCTTCAACGGGCCGCCGATCTCCGACATCGGCACGATCTCCCTCCTCACCCTTCCGGGCGACAGCGGCACGTGGTCGGTCACGGTGTGGTCGGCCGCCTCGGACACCCCCCTCCGGAATCTCCGACATCGCGAACGGTTCACCGAGGTCGTACGCGCCTGCCCGCTGCAAGCCCACTGGGTCGACGGGGAGCCCATCACCGATGTCCTCACCACCGCCGGCGTGCTCGACCGGTACCGGCGGTTCGTGGTCGACGGCCGGCCGGTGGCGACGGGAGTGGTGGCCGTGGGCGACGCTTGGGCGTGCACCAACCCGTCGGCCGGCCGGGGCGTGACGGTGGGCCTGATCCACGCCCAGTTGCTCCGGGACACCGTCCGGTCCGGCTTCGACGATCCCGAGGCCTTCGTCCGCGCGTGGGACAGCGTCACCGAGGCCCAGGTGGCGCCGTACTACTGGAGCCAGATCACCGCCGACCGGGCCCGCTTCGCCCAGATGGAGGCCCTACGGCGAGGTGAACCGCCGCCGCCCGGCGACCCGACCGCAACGGCGATCTCCGCCGCCATGCTGCGCGACCCAGACGTGTTCCGTGGAGTCATCGAGGCCGCAACGTGCTTGGCTCTTCCCGACGAGGTGTTCTCCCGGCCCGGCTTCATGGAGAAGGTCCAGGCCCACGCCCGGGCCCGCATGTGGAAGATCCCCGGCCCCGACCGCGACACCCTGCTGCGGCTGGTCGGTGCTTGATCAGCGACCGTTCCTGGTGAGTGCGCGGAGGCAGCGAACTCTGTAGCCGTGTTTTCGCTTCCCGAGCTCCAGCTCATCGACCCTGCGAGCTCCATCACTTCGCAGTGCCGCTCCGTCGATGAGAGCGGTCCCGAGCCCACCTGAATACAACTGAGATCAACCACATGTAGACCAACGCGCCGCCCAGGATGTACGCCATCACTATCAACTGGCCGAAGAGGGGCGAAGGACAGCAGGGGCTCGCCTCTGCGAAGAGTCGACTTCCCATGTAGTGCTCCCCTCACCGCCGTGCCTGGCGCCTCACGTCGGGCACCGCTCTTGGAGCGTCCGGGTGGGCAACGCGCGCCCACCCTTCACCAAGATGATCCCAGGCCGAGGGCCATGGGGCAAGGAAGATACTGGTGCTGGCCACCCGTTCGTAAGAGTGATGCCAGCACTCTTGACGCGCAGTGATTCGGTCATCATGCTGACGGCGGGCGACAAGGAAGTCGTCCGAGCTGACACCTGTCGGCAACCAACGGCGGCTCGCGCCAAACGGCGGGGCGGGAGGGAGAACAAGTGCAACGATTCTGGAAGTACGCGCCATCGCGTCAGTCGCTCCTGTGGCGGGGGGTGGTCGGCGCAGTGTGCGCCGGCGCCTTCCTGCTGGCCGGCTCCGGGGCGATGGCTCAGGGCGGGACCGTCACAGGCACCAAGACAGTGTCCGACACCGACATCCCCTGCAACGGGTCGACCAACGTGACGGTCACCCTCCAGGGCCAGACCGGCATCTCCGGTCAGCCCGCTGACATCATGCTGGTGCTCGATCGGTCCGGCAGCATGCAGAACGCCATGGCGAACCTCAAGTCGGGGGCGAGCGCCTTCGTCGACATCATCGATGAGGGCACCGACAGTGCGCTCAACGGCCTGATCGCCAACGGGAGCCGCATCGGCGTCGTCAGCTTCGCCAGCTCGGCCACGGTGAACCAGCCGCTGACGAACGACGCGGGGGCGGTGAAGAGCGCCATCAACGGGCTCGTCGCCAGCGGCGACACGAACCACTCGGCCGCCTTCCAGGTGGCGCAGGCCCAGCTGGCAGCGTCGCAACCCGGGAACCAGAAGATCCTCATCATCTTCACCGACGGCGTGACGACTGTCGGGGGCGACGCCAGCGACGACGCGGCCGCGGCCCGGGCCGCGGGGACCGAGGTCTACGCCATCGGCTTGGGCTCGGTGAACGGCGGCGAGTTGCACGACTGGGCGACCGACCCGGACGACCAGCACGTGTTCATCGCACCGTCCGCCGGTCAGCTGCAGGCGATCTTCCAGACGATCGGCGCAGCCATCGTGGTGCCGGCAGCGACCAACATCACGGTGGTCGACACGGTGAACAGCCACTTCGCGGTTTCGAACGCGGCAGTCACCACGGGCACGCTGGGGCAGGCCGGCAACGTCCTGACGTGGACGATCCCCGAGCTGAACACCGAAACGGTAAGCATGAGCTTCACCGCCACCCATTCGGCCGCGCAGCCGGGGGGACCGGAGCAGGTCAACGCGGCGATCACCTACACCGACGCCGAAGGGCACATCGTCAGTTTCCCCAGTCCCACGGTGAACGTACGGGGATGCGCGGCGACCATCGACGTGACCCCTCCGACGGCCGACAACGAGCTCGGTACGCCGGGCCAGACCCACACCGTCAACGGCGCCATCGCCGACGACTTCGGTGATCCGGTGAACGGCGTGACTGTCGACTACAGCATCCTCAGCGGGCCCAACGCGGGGGCATCGGGAAGCGGCACGACGGTGGGCGGCACGACCCCGTTCACCTATCCAGCGGCCCAAGGCCTGGCCGGACTCGGAACCGACACCATCCAGGGCTGCTTCACCAATGGAGCGGGGGTGGTGGTTTGCGACACGGCGGTCAAGAACTGGATCGACACCACCCCGCCGGTGGTTGCGTGCCCCCCGACCACCAATCCGTCGGGCAACAACGTGCCCAAGGCCGGGAACAACCCGGCCAGCGGGCAGAACCCGGACGGCTTCTACGAGGTGAGGTCCTCGGACGCGGTGGACCCGAACCCGACGATCACGGTGCGCGACACCGGCAGCGGCGCGACTTTCGGGCCTTTCCCGAGCGGCACGAAGCTCAAGCTGACCCAAGCGCCAGGGGCCCAGCCGAACCAGAAGCCGGGCCCCGGTGTCATCGACTGGCACATCACCACCAACGGTGATGCGGCGATCACGGCGACCGACGCCTCGGGCAACACATCGGCACCGGTTCTGTGCCAGGTGGCGCCGCCTCCGAAGTAGCCCGTATCGAACTTCAATCCCGAGTGCGAACAGGGCCCGCGCCGGCGGGCCCTGTTCCACGTCAGAAGGGTGGCGGGCGGTAGCGTCCGGGTGGTGCCGACCCACTACGAGGTCCTCGGCATCTCGGCGAGCGCGTCGGACGACGAGGTGAGGCAGGCGTACCGGCGGCTGGTGAAGGCGGCCCATCCTGACGCCGCCGGTGACCCGGCCCAGTTCAGACTGATCACCGAGGCGTACGACGTCCTGTCCGACCCGGCGCAGCGTCGGGCCTACGACCGCACCCTCAGGCCGGCATGGGCCCCGGCGCCGCCCGCTCCACGTCGCAGGTACGGACGGTACGGCCTGGTCCTTGTCGTTGCGCTAGTCGTCGCGGGTGTCGTGGGGCTCGTGGCCGCGACCTCCGCGCTGTCGGTCGGCGACGACTGCCTCGTCGGGACGTGGCGGGGTGAGGCGTTCGAGGTTCCGCTCCGTGCGTCTCTCGACGGCCGGGAGGTCACTGCCGTGGTGCGCGGCGGGGCCGGCGTGGTGCTGACGATCGCCGCTGACGGGAAGGCCCGGGCCGACTACGGGGCCGCGGCGCCGCTCACGGGAGGGACCGGCGCATACCGGATCGAGGGCACCTACGCAGGGACGACGACCGAGCGCTGGCAGGCGGGCGACGGGCGGGTGAGGCTGAGCGGCACGGACACGTCGGCCCTGAGCTTCATGGTGATGATCAACGGCAGGGCCCCCGACGACCCGGTCGGCGTGACCGTGTTGGACCGGGAGTACCCCTACGCCTGCACGCCGACCACGCTCGAGCTGGGCCCTTACCTGTACGCCCGAGCCTAGGAGCCTCTTCCGCCGGCCCGTCTACTGCGGTTGCAGTACGGGATCCCCTGCGAGTGGAGGTCGACCGGACGGTGCCAGCGGTCGATGACGGAGGCGAAGGCCGCCCAGCCCGGACGTTCCGGCACGGGACCACCTGCGGGCGCTCGGCGCGACGCACCGGGTGGCGGTGACACGACCGACCCCGATTTTCGTCGCATACACTTGTGTGGAGGACGCGTGGTGAACGATCCGGTGAAGATCGCGGTCGCGGGTGGCGGCTACGGGGCCAAAGTGGCCCTGCCTGCCTACCTCGAGCTGGAGGAGTTCGAGCCACTGGCGGTCTGGTCCCGGCGCCCCGAGCGGGCGCAGGAGATGGCCGGACAGGCGGGGTTGGCGCTGGGGACGTCCGACTTCGAGGAGCTGCTCGCCGTTCCGGGCCTGGAAGCGGTGCACGTGGCCACACCGGTGATCACGCACGTACCCTTCGCCGTCGCCGCCGCGGAGCGGGGACTGCACGTCCTGTGCGAGAAGCCGCTGGCCGACGACCTGGCCGGCGCCCACCGGATCGCCGCGGCCATTCGGTCGGCCGGAGTGGTGGGGGCCGTCGGCTTTGAGCTGCGCCTGAAAGAGACCCGTCGGCGCGTGATCGCGCGGGCCCGCGAGGTACTCGGTCGGCCGCGGATGGTGTCGGTTTCGCTGGTCCAGACCGACCATGCCGATGCGTCTTCGCGCCCGCACACATGGGTGCACGACGCCACGATGGGAGGGGGCCGGCTGCAGGGGTACGGGGTCCACGACCTCGACATGCTGCTCGAAGCGCTGCCGCCCATCGAGGCGGTGGCAGCTGCGACGGAGATCGGCGTGACGATGAGGACGTCCGATGACGACCATCTTCTCCCGGTGACCGCGGAGGACGCGTACGCCATCCTCCTCCGCTTCCGCGGCGGAGGGCTCGGAGTGGTGAACCTGGTGGCGACTGCCCACCATGATCGTGGCGACGTCATCGAGCTTCACGGCGATGAGGGCTCGGTGAGACTCGACGCCGACCAGCGGGTGTGGTGGGGTCGGGCCGGCCACGAGCTCCAGTGCGAGGGGCCGTTTGACAACAGTTCGACGGAGGCGTTCAAGCGGGTGGCCCGGAACTTCTGGGCCGCCATCAGAAACGGCGATCCCCCCGACCCGTCCTTGGAGGAGGGCCTGCGGGTCCAGGCGGTGTTCGACGCAGTCCGGATCGCCGACGTCGAGCGACGCTGGGTCCACCCCGAGCCGGTCACCCTGGTCCTCTGACGGTCGCGGCCTCTCGTCGCTCCGACCCATGAAGTACGTGCTCGCGAACTGGAAGATGTACCCCACGGTCGATGAGGCCGAGGCGCTCCTCAGAACGATTCAGGCGGGGCTGGGCGAGCGGTCCCGCAGGGGCGGAGCGCCGCCCCGAGTGCTCATCTGCGCTCCGTTTCTGTGTTTGGTTCCGCTGCGGGCTGTGACCGACGACCGGGTGGTGGGGCTCGGCGCGCAGAATTGTCACTGGGAGCGTGAGGGGCCGTACACCGGCGAGATCTCGTCGAGGATGCTCCGGGGCCTCGTCGAGTACGTCATGGTGGGACACAGCGAGCGGCGCGCCGGAGGAGAGACGGACGAGCAGGTCTCCCGGAAGGTCGCCGCTGTGGCCGAGGCCGGGCTCGTTCCGATCCTCTTCGTGGGTGAGGACAGCCGTGAGGACGACGCCGTCGCCCGCACAGAGCAACGGCTGCGCCAAGGGCTTTCACGCATCGACCCGGGGAGTCAGCGAACTCTCGTCGTCTACGAGCCGGCATGGGCCATCGGAGCCGAGGAGGCGGCGCCCGCCGAGCACGTCGGGGCGGTTGTCGACCACATCAAGGGCGTGCTCCGTGCACTGGGCGCGCACCGGCCTGAGGTCATCTACGGCGGCGCCGTTACCGAGGAGAACATCGATGACTTCGCCCGACTGGAGGTGCTCGACGGTGTGGGGGCGACCAGGGCGAGCCTCGAAGCGGAGAAGTTGCTGAGGATCGTGGACCGGGTGTGGCCGGCGTCACGGTGAACTGCGCGGCACCGATGTTGCTCTCGCACGCTGAGCAGCCGCCGTTCGAATCGCATGCGACCGCTCGAGTACCTGGCCGACGATTCTGCCTGGGCCGCCGGGCGCCCTGTGGCGCGCGTACGACACGTATTCCCAGCTGGTTTCGAGGTGAGCTCACGAGCCGCCGGCGATCTCCGGGGGTAGGTGGTCGAACCAGTCGAGGACGGCCGACTCGTAGCGCATGCCGAAGTCGAGGGTCGCCAGCGCGTAGGGGCCGGCATCGTCGCCCAGCTCGGCTCTGAGTGAGCGGTACTCGTTGAGGCGTTGCTCGTGGATCTCGCGGTGCTCGGCGACGAAGGCCGGCAACCGGCCGGGCGGCAGGTGGTGGCCGAAGGCGATGGTAAGGAGCAGGGGGTACCGAATCTGCTCCGAACCGGGCGGCTGGAGCAGCCACTCCGAGAAGACCGACCGACCGGCGTCGGTGATCTCGAAGGGACGACGCTCACGGGGCCCGGGTGGGCCGGCGACGACCAGTCCGGCCGCCTCCATCGCGGCCAGCTCCCTGTACACCTGGCTGCGGGTCACGGTCCAGAAGTCGCCGATGAGGGCTTCGGCCGTGGCCACCAGATCCCAACCGCTCATGGGCCGGTCATGCAGGAACCCCAGCAGCGCCGCCGCGGTCGCGTTCACTTGACAGTCCACTGTGGCATGTTACGCTCCATCGATCCAATAGTCCACATTGGAAGGTACTCGCCATGCTGCGCTCCGTCCTTCTCGCTGTCCACGTCGGCGCCGGCGCCGCCGGCCTCCTCGTCGGTCCGGCAGCCATCTCCGCCGCGCTCCACGACCGGCGCGAGACCCGAGCCGGCCACGCCTACCTCGCCGCGGTCACCGTCCTCGTCGCCACCGCCGTTGGCCTCGTCGTGCTCGACCCCGGGGCGCTGTGGCCGTTCGTACTGTTGGCGGCCGCCACCGAGGCCGCGGTGGCCGGTGCCCGGTTCGTCGACGCCTGGCCCACGCACGTCCGGCTGGTGTGCGGCTCCTACGTCTCCCTGGTGACCGCGCTGACCGTCGTCCGCTGGGGAACGCTGCTCGCCTGGGTGCTGCCCACGCTCATCGGCACCGCCCTCGTCGAATGGGCGGCGTCGTCTACCCGCCGCCCACGACCCGCTCGAACAGCTTCTCGTAGCCCGACACCATCACCTCGGCCGTGAAGTTGTCGGCTACGCGGGCCCGGCAGGCAGCGGGGGAGATCTCACCCAGACGGGCGACACATGCGGCCATCTCGTCGATGTCCGGACGCAGGAATCCGGTCTCGCCGTCGACGACGAGCTCCGGCGCCGCGCCCATGGGCGGGACGATCACCGGTGTCCCGCAGGCCATGGACTCGGTCATGACGAGGCCGAACGGCTCGGGCCACTGGATGGTGCAGAGCGTGCCCTGGGCGCGGGACAGCAGGTCGACCTTCTCGTCGTGGGAGACGTCGAAGACGATGTCCTCGTCACCGGTGAGGTGCGGCTCCACCATGCGTTCCCAGTACTTGATCTCGGCGGGCTCCGCCCGCTTCACCACCATCTTGAGGTGCTTGCCCGCCCGTGCGGCCACCTGGACGGCAACCTCCGGCCCCTTCTCCGGGTTGCAGCGGCCCAGGAAGAGCACGAAGTCGTCCTTGTCCTCGCGGTAGGGGTAGACGTCGAGGTCGAGGCCGTTGTAGACGACCCCGGCGTAGGACAGGTCGGTGTTGAGGCTCGCCTGCGACTTGCTGATGGCCACCAGGTGGACCCGGCCGGCAAGAGCGGCGTGGAAGCGGCGGGCGTCGTCGCTCCAGGGCCCATGGAGGGTCCGGACGACGGGTGGCGTGCCGTTGAGCAGCGCCCCGAACGCCGGCCCCCAGCCGGTGTGGTCGTGGATGACGTCGAACTCGCCGGCCTGCAGGTAGGCGGAGAGCGTGTGGATCGTGTCGTCGGTGACGCTCAGGCCCATGTCGGCCAGCTTCGGCGTCTCCTCCAACGGCGAGACGAGCGTGCCCCTCGTCCGTGATCCGCCACTGGCGAAGAGGGTGACGTCATGGCCCCGGTCGACGAGTCCGTCGGCGATGAGGCTCACCACCAGCTCGATGCCGCCGTAGCTCGGCGGGGGGACACTGACCCACGGGGGGGCAATCTCGGCGATACGCAATCGGTTCAGCCTCCTTCTAGACCGGTGTCATGTCTACCTGCTGCGAGGCGCCCATCCCCAGCTGCCAGAAGACGAAGGCCCAGATGTCGGCGCCCTCGTCGGCCTGTTTCCACGCCGGCTTCCCCACACCGTGACCGGCGCGCGACTCGATGCGGACCAGCACCGGCCGCTCCTCCGGCGTCGAGGTAGCCGCCTGCAGGCGGGCCGCGAACTTCCGGGCGTGGAGGGGGTCGACCCGGGAGTCCGACTCGGCGGTGGTGATCAGGATGGCCGGGAATGCCGTCCCTTCGACCACGTGCTGGTAGGGCGAGTAGGCGGCGATCACCTCGAACTGCTCCGGATCGTCGGGGTCGCCGTACTCCGGGACCCACAGCGCGCCGATCAGGAACCGGTGGTAGCGCAGCATGTCGAGGAGCGGGACCGCGCAGATCGCGGCCCGGCACAGTTCGGGCCGCTGCGTGATGGCCGCCCCGACCAGCAGGCCGCCGTTCGACCCGCCCCGGATCGCCAGCCGGTCACGGCTGGTCCGGCCCTCCGCGACGAGCCAGTCGGCTGCGGCGTAGAAGTCGTCGAAGCACTGCTGCTTGCCGGCCAGCATGCCGGCCCGGTGCCAGTCCTCCCCGTACTCCCCTCCGCCCCGGATGCCGGCCACCGCCCATACGCCGCCCGCCTCGCAGAAGGCCACCGTCGCCGCGGAGTACCCGGGCGAGTTTGTGATGGCGAAGCCCCCGTAGGCGGTGAGCAGCGTCGGCGTGTCAGCCGTGACCTCGGTGCCTGCGGCGCGGACGAGGAACATGGGGACGTCGGTCGCGTCGGTCGACGGATAGAAGACCTGCTCCACCGCGAATGCATCGGCGTCGACCGGCGAAGGGAACCGGGTCCAGGGCTCGACGGCCCCGTCGTCCGACGTCCACCGCCACAGGCCCGAGGGGCGGGCGAAGGAGGTGAAGGTGATGAACACCCGCTCCGCGGACGGGTCGGCATCGAAGCCGCCGACGGCGCCCAGCTCGGGCAGGGGGATCTCGCGGCCGCCACTTCCGTCGAGCGCGTAGTGGTGCAGCCGGGAGACCGCGTGCTCGGCCGACGCCACCACCAGCCGTCGACCGGCCACGACCGCGCCGTCGATCACGGCCGAGCCCTCGGGAACGATGGTGGTCCAGTCCTCGGCGTGCGGGCGGGTCAGCTCGGCAGTGACGACTCGACCCCTCGGGGCGTCGAGGTTGGTGACCGCGTAGAGGCGGTCGCCGACGATCTGGCACCACGTGGTGGCCTCCTCGCCCTCGACGACCACGGTGCGCAGGCCGGTCTCCCGGTCGAGGAGGATGACGTCGGTCCTCGTCGGCATGTAGCTGACGTGGAAAGCCAGCCACTGCCCGTCCACGGAGATGCTCGTGCCCGGGAGCGCCGTCTTCTCCAGGTCGCCGAGCAGCATCTCGTCGGCGCTGGGCTTCTCCCCGACGACGTGCCACCAGACGGTCTCCCAGTAGCCCTCCTCACCGGAGGCGACGGTGGCCGGGTCGGGGAGGCGGCTGTAGGCAAAAGCGGATCCGTCCGGCAGCCACGCCAGCGATGGATGGCGAATATGGGGGATCGAGTCGTCCAGCAGCGCGCCAGTGTCGACCTCGACGATGCGCAGGGTGCCGTGCTCGCTGCCCCCCTCGGAGACGCCGTAGGCCACCAGTCGCCCGTCGGGCGAGGGGGTGAACCAGTCGATCGAAGCCGCGTGGTCGGCGGCCATGTCGTGGGGGTCGACGACCACCCGTGCGGGCCGGTCAGGGTCGACGGCCGAGCGCACGACGAGGACGGCCTGGTCCTGCTCACCCTCACGCTCGAGGGTGAACACCCGGTCGCCGACGACGTGGGGCCCGCCGACGCTGCCCACCTGCAACAGGGCGAGCAGTCGAGCGTGCAGCGCCGGACGGGCCGGCAACGCGTCGAGCACTGTCCGGGTCCGGGCGTTCTGGGCCGCGCTCCAGCCCGCGACCTCCTCGGACTCTCCGTCCTCGAGCCACCGATAGGGGTCGTGCACCTCGGTGCCGTGCAGCACTTCGACCACGTCGCGCACCGGCGTGACCGGTGCAGGCGGAACGCTAACGGCCGGCGTTCGGCTTCTTGCCGTGGTTGGCCTTCTTCCGCCTGGCCTTGATCTTGCGCTTGTTGGTCTTCTTCGACATGGTGCCTGCAGGTTAGCCGGTGTCCGGAACCGGCCCTCTGGGCCCGGTCAGGCGTAGCTCGGGGCCCCGAGGAACTCCGGACGGTAGACCGACTCGACCTCCGGCACCGGCAGGCCGCGGGAGCGGCACAGGAATCCGAGCGTCGTCTGCCACCGCCCGGCGTCCATGGACCCGGTCGGGACGTCGGTGAAGACGAACTCCTCGAGCATGCGCCAGCCCTCGGGGGCGTCGTCGGTGCGGTCGTCACCGTACCGATCGGCCATCTGGTCGAGGCCGGCAGTCGGGGTGTGCCGTTGGGCTTCCAGGGCGGCGACCACTGCGCCCCGGACCTGGGCCACCAGCCGGTCCGGCAGCCGGTCCGCAGCAAGCATCCCGCTCCCGTAGATGTCGTCGCGCCCGACACGGACGGCACGGAGCTCGATGCCCGCCTGCCGGCGCCGCCGGGGCAGCGCGTCGACCAGGGCCACGATGGCGTCGACCTCGCCTGACGCCAGCGCGGCGCGCGCGGAGCCGGCGTCGAGCTCCACCAGGGTCGGGCGGGCGACGCCCAGGAGGTCGAGGCTGGCCATGAACTCGATCACCTGGTGGCTGGTGGGGTCGCCGCCCACCCGGCAGCCGGCCAGGTCCGTCGGCCGTTGCACCGCGGAGCCCGCCGGCACGAGTGCCCCGATCGGACTGCGCTGGACGACCATGGCCACGAAGCGGGCAGCGATGTCGCCGTGGGCGGCACGCGCCGAGAGGTAGTGCTGCACGCTCGTCAGAGCGAAGTCCGACCCGCCGGAGCCCACACGCACCACGCTGTCCGGGCCGCCGGACGGCTCCAGGATCTCGACGTCCATCCCGTGCTCGGCGAACAGACCGTTCACCGCTGCCGCCAGGTACGGCAGGTGGAAACCGGGGAGTCAGTTGGGGCAGTAAAGGGTGAGGCGCACGTCTCGTCGGGCCATGCGCACATTCTGCTGCACCCCGGCGGCGTCAGACTGACGCATGGTCTACGACATCGTGCAGGTCGGGGACCCCGTCCTGCGCCGGCCGGCCCGGCCGGTCAGCGGCGAGGAGATCCGGACTCCCTTCATCCAGGAGCTCATCGCCTCGATGCGCCAGACCATGTATGCCGCGCCCGGCGTCGGCCTCGCCGCGCCCCAGGTCGGCGAGCCGCTGCAGGTGGTCGTGATGGAAGACGGCGGCGAGGCGATGGAGACGATGAGCGCGGCGCGCCGTGGTGAGCTGGGCCGGCACCCGTTGCCCTTCACCGTCCTCATCAACCCGGTGGTCGAGCAGGTCGGGGACGACACCACCGAGTTCTTCGAAGGGTGCCTGAGCCTGACCGGCTTCTCGGGCCTCGTCCGGCGGTGGCGGACCGTGACGGTGGAGGCCCTGGACGAGAAAGGTGAGGCCGTCCGGTTCCGGCTCGACGGGTGGCCGGCCCGGATCGTGCAGCACGAGGCGGACCACCTGGCGGGGACGCTCTACCTGGACCGCATGGACACGCGGTCCTTCACCACGTCGGCCAACCACGGGCGGTACTGGAAGGCCCGTCCGGCTTCCGACGTGCGTGCCGCGCTGGGACCGGCTCCGGGCTAGCCCCGGTTACCCTGGCTTCAATGGAGCGCCTGGGCCTGGTCGGCCTCCCCAACGCCGGAAAATCGTCGCTGTTCAACGCCATGACCGGCGCGTCCGTGCCCGTCGCCGCCCATCCCTTCTCCACGACCGAGAGCCACATCGGTATCGCCCAGGTGCCCGACCCCCGCCTGCGGGCGCTGGCCGAGATGAGCAAGTCGAAGAAGGTCGTCGGGGCGACGCTGGAGTTCGTCGACATCGCCGGGCTGGTGGCCGGGTCGTCCACCGGTGAGGGCATGGGCAACCGGTTCCTGGGCGGCATCCGTGAGGTCGACGCCATCGTGATGGTCCTGCGGGCGTTCGCCGACGACAACGTGGTGGGCGACAACGACCCCCTCGACGACCTGCACACCCTGGAGCTGGAGCTGGTCCTGGCCGACGCCGACTCGGTGGAGACCCAGATCACCAAACGGCGGAAGATGGCCCGCCACGACCCGTCGCTCAAGGGCGAGGTCGAGGCCATGGAGGCCGCGCTCGAATCGCTGAACGCCGGCATCCCCATCTACCGGTCGACGCTCAGCGCCGAGCAGCGCGACAACCTGCGGTCCACGTTCCTGCTGACGAACAAGCCGGTCCTGGCGGTGGTCAACCTGGGCGAGGACCAGGTGACCGACGCGGACGAGCTCACCAAGCCGGTGGCGGCGGAGCTCGGCGACGCGGCGGAGGTGCTCGGGGTGAGCGTGCAGCTGGAGTCCGAGGCCGCGTCGCTCGACGAGGCCGACCGGGCCGAGCTCCTCGAGGGCCTGGGCCTGGGCGAGGGAGCCCTGCCCCGGGTGATCCGGGCCGCCTATCAGCTACTGGGGCGGCGGACGTTCCTGACCACGGGCGACAAGGAGTCGCGGGCGTGGACGTTCCGAGCCGGCGCCAAGGCCCCCGAGTGCGCGGGCGTCATCCACTCCGACCTGCAACGGGGCTTCATCCGGGCCGAGGTCATCCGCTGGGACGAGCTGCTGGAGCTGGGCTCGTGGCAGAAGGCCAAGGACGTCGGCCGGCTCCGGGTCGAGGGGAAGGACTACGAGGTCGCCGACGGCGACGTCCTCGAGATCCGCTTCAACGTATGACCCCGCACCGGGCCACCCCGCCGGCGGGGCTGGGGTCCCCGCCGGGCGCGACGGGCGCGGTCCGCAGGACCCGGGTGCCCGTCGCCATGTGATGCAGGCGGCCTGGTTGCTGCGCGAAGGGGAGGTGCTCGCCGCCCTCGAAGTCGCCGAGTCGCGGGAGGAGCGGGTGCGTGGCCTCCTCGGGAGGGAAGGTATCGACGGCGCCATCCTCCTGCGCCCGGCCCGCTCGGTGCACTCGGTGGGGATGGCGTTCACGATCGACGTCGCCTTCTGCACCAAGGACCTGGTCGTGCTGCGCACCATCTGCATGCGCCCGAATCGGATGACCCGTCCGGCACTGCGGGGCGGGTGTGTGATCGAGGCCGAGTGCGGTTCCTTCGAGCGGTGGAAATTGCAAGCCGGGGACCGTCTCGAGATCCGGGAGTGACTGCCGCTCTCATCCTTGTCGGCACGCCGATCGGGAACCTGGGCGACCTGACGCCCAGGGCGGTGGACGCCCTCGCCACCGCCGACACCATCGCCTGCGAGGACACCCGGCGCACCCGCGCCCTGCTGTCGCACCTGGGCCTGCCGGCCGGCAAACGGCTGCTGGCCGTGCACGACCACAACGAGGCGGTGGAGGTGGCCAACGTGCTGGCTCGGCTGGACAAGGGCGAGCGGGTGGTGGTGGTCACCGACGCCGGCATGCCCGGTATCTCAGATCCGGGCGAACGGCTGGTGGCCGCCGCCGCCGCCGCCAACCACCAGATCGAGGTCGTCCCCGGGCCGTCGGCCCTCATCGCCGCCCTGGTGGTGAGCGGCCTGTCGACCAGCCGCTTCTGCTTCGAGGGGTTCCTGCCCCGCAAGGGGACTGCCCGCGCCCGGCGCGTGGCCGAGGTGGCGGCCGACCTGCGCACCACTGTCGTGTTCGAAGCTCCGCACCGGGTCCGCCAGACCGTCGGCGACCTGGCCGGGGCGGCCGGCGACACACGACGGGTGGCGCTGGCCCGGGAGCTCACCAAGATGCACGAGGAGGTCTGGCGCGGAACGCTGGGGGGCGCCATCGAGCACCTTTCCACCAAGGAGCCGCGCGGCGAGTACGTCGTCGTGCTGGACGGGGCCCCGCCGCCCCAGCCGGCAGGCGAAACCGACGTGGAGGCCGCCCTGCGGGCCCGTCTCGACGCGGGCACCGACAAGCGCTCGGCGATCACAGAGGTCACCGCGACACTCGGCGTGCCGAAGCGGGTCGTGTACGACGTCGCGCTGCGGATATCTCAGCGGGGGTAGCGGCAGGCGGTCGGTACTGTGGCGGCCGTGCCCCGCTTCTACGCCACGACGGCCATCGCCTATGTGAACGACGCGCCGCACATCGGCCACGCCTACGAGGTCCTTCTCGGCGACGGCATCACCCGCTGGCACCGGCTGCTCGGCGACGACGTGAAGTACGTCACCGGCACTGACGAGTACGGGCTCAAGAACCAGCAGGCGGCCGAAGCCCAGGGCACCACCCCCCAGGAGCTGGCCGACCGCAACAGCGCCCGCTTCCGGGACGCGTGGGACGAGCTGGGAGTCGCCTACGACGACTTCATCCGCACCACCGAGCCCCGCCACACCAAGGCCGTGCAGAAGCTGCTGCAGGCGGTCTACGACAACGGGGACATCGAGAAGTCCACCTACGAGGGCCCGTACTGCGTGTCGTGCGAGGCGTACTACACGCCCGAGGAGCTGGTCGACGGCAACTGCCCCATCCACGGCCGGCCGGTCGAGTGGGTGCAGGAGGAGAACTGGTTCTTCAAGCTCTCCAGCTACCAGCAGCGGTTGCTCGACTGGCACGAGGCCAATCCCGACGCCGTCGTCCCCACCACCCGGCGCAACGAGGTGCTGGCGTTCATCCGCTCCGGCCTGCGGGACATCTCCATAAGCCGTTCGTTCACGTGGGGCGTGCCGCTCCCGTGGGACACGAGCCAGGTGGCCTGGGTGTGGTTCGACGCGCTTCCCAACTACGTGACCGCCGTCGGGTACGGCGAGGACGACAAGGCCTTCGACTACTGGTGGCCGGCCGACTACCACCTCATCGGCAAGGACATCATCCGCTTCCACGCCGTCTACTGGCCGGCGATGCTGATGGCCGCGGGGGTCGAGCCCGCCCGCTGCGTCGCCGCCCACGGCTTCCTGCTGGTGAGCGGCGAGAAGATGTCGAAGACGAAGCTCAACCAGATCGGGCCGCGTGAACTGGTCGCCGACTTCGGCGTCGACGCGGTGCGCTGGCACTTCCTGCGCGATGTTCCGTTCGGTCCCGACGGCGACTTCTCCTACGAGGGCGTCGTCGCCCGCTACAACTCGGACCTGGCCAACAACCTGGGGAACCTGCTATCACGCGTCGCCACCCTCGTCGGCAGCAAGTGCGGGGGAATCGGCCCGGCCGCGCCTGCGGACAGCCCGCTGGCACCCGTGGCCGAGCGGGTCTACGCCGCGGCAGCATCGGCGTGGGACCGGTTCGCCCCATCCGACGCGCTCGAGGCCACGTGGCAGCTGATCCGGGAGGCCAACGCCCACCTCGAGGCCAATGAGCCGTGGAAGGCGGAGCCGGGCCCGGCGGTCGACGCCGTGCTGGGAGCCGGCATCGAGACGCTGCGCATCGTCGCAGTGCTGGCGTCGCCGGCCATCCCCACCGCCGCCGCCGAGGTGTGGCGGCGCCTGGGCCTGCCCGGGTCGCCCGAGGATCAACGCCTCCCGGAGGCCGCGGCCTGGGGCGGCTACCCGGGCGGCCTTCCCGTCGAGAAGGGCAAGCCGCTCTTCCCCCGTCGTTAGCCGGCCGCGCCGAACAGCCCGTCCACCATCGCCCGTCCCTCCGCGGGGGCCCGCACTTCGAGGGCGATGCCGGAGTGGTCGACCGTCAGGGAGAAGGCGAAGAAGCTGCAGCACCCCTGCTCGGCCCGCATGAGCAGGGCCAGCTGGTCCAGGGGCGCGCCGGTGTCGAGCTCGAGCCGGAGGCCGCCGTCGATCGGCGTTCGGGTGACGACGTGACCCGTCACGTCGCGCCACTCCTGGATCCGTCCGGGCACCTCCGTGGCGTCGAGCGTGCAGGCGACCGGCGCTGCCGGCTCCAGGTCCCCGACGCACCCGCAGGATTCGTCGCACGGCCCCTCGGGGGTGTGGGCCCCCATGGCCGCGATGATGCGCCGGAGGTCGCCGACGAAGGACTGCAGCTCCTCCAGCCGGGCGTGGCTCTCGTCGAGCTTGGTGGCCGCCAGCTCCCGGAGCCCCTCCTGCACGGGCGCACAGCGGCCGCTCTCCCACCTCGGCATCAGCTCGGTGACCTCCCGGAGGGAGCAGCCCAGCGCCTTCGCCCGTCCGATGAACGCCAGCCGGTCGAGCACCGATTCGTCGTACAGCCGATACCCGGCGGCCGTGCGCACCGGGGCAGGGACCAGATCGATCTCCTCGTAGTACCTGAGCGTGGCGGCCGAGAGCCCGCTGCGGTCGGCCACTTCGGCGATGCGCATCGTCGGGGTCATGGGCGCAGGGTAAACCTTCGAGTCGACTTGAAGGTCAAGGGGCGACCTACGGTTGACCGCCTATGTGGGCCGACAGCCATTGCCACCTGCAGTACGAGGGGATCACCGAGGATGCGCTGGCCCGGGCCACGGAGGCGGGCGTCGGCCGGATCATCTGCGTCGGCACCGATGCGCCGCAGTCGGGGATGGCCATCGAGGTGGCTCGGGCCCATCCCGGCACCGTCTGGGCCACCGTCGGTCTCCACCCGCACGACGCGATCCAGGGGGTCGAGGGCATCGTGGGACTGCTCGGCCCGCCCGAGGTGGTCGGCATCGGCGAGTGCGGCCTCGATTACCACTACGACCACTCGCCCCGGGAGGTCCAACGGGAGGCGTTCGCCGCCCAGATAGGGCTGGCCCACGAGCACGGACTGGCCCTGGTCATCCACACGCGCGAGGCGTGGGACGACACCTTCGCCATCCTGGGGGCCGAGGGCGTTCCGGAGCGGACGGTGTTCCACTGCTTCACGGGCGGTCCTACCGAGGCGCGGCTCTGCCTCGACATCGGGGCCAGCCTGTCCTTCAGCGGGATTATCACGTTCAAGACCGCGGGCGACGTGCGCGAGGCCGCAGCTCTGGCCCCCCTCGACCGGATCCTGGTGGAGACCGATGCGCCGTACCTGACCCCGGTGCCCCATCGGGGGAGGCCCAACGGCCCTCAGTTCGTCGCCCTCGTCGGCGCCGCGGTGGCCGCGGAGAAGGGCCTCCCGGTGGAAGCGGTGGAGGCGGCGACGTGGGCCAACACCGCTGCCCTCTTCGGGCTTCCGGCCGCCGGTTGAACTTGCAGCTTTGTAATTACGTTTCCTAAGGTCCCCGCCGTTCCCCGAGCCAAGCCCTCGGGACGCCACGCGGCCGGCGGCTGACAAGCGGGGAAACGACTGACTGGGACAACTGAAGACACGCGGCCGTTGCCCGTCGCACTGCTGTGCCTGGTGACGCTGGGGGGCGGGCTCCTGGCCGTGGGCAACCCGCCAGGTGAGACGTCGGCAGCGGTGCGGGCGTCCTCCGCCCCCCGGCCGTCGCCGGCGCCTTGGAGCTCGTTCGAGCCTCTTGCCGTGACGACGTCGACCACCCTTCCACCGACCACGGTGACGACGAGGCGGGCGACCACGACCACACCGGCTCCGACGACCACGACGACTGCCGCTCCCCGCCGCGCTCCGGTGGCTCCGTCATCGCCGGCTGCCGTCCCGCCGGCCGCCACGCCTCTCACCCCGCTGACCACCCTGGTCGAGAAGGTCGTCCCACCCGCCGCTGCCGTGGCGGCCACCCTGACCGCGAGCGACAGCGGCGTGGCGTCGTGGTTCGGCGCCCCGGCCGCCACGTGCGCCCACCGGACATTGCCCATGGGCACCCTGGTGAAGGTCACTCGGAACCACAACGGCGCCTCGGCCACGTGCAAGGTCGACGACAGGGGGCCCACCCTCGAGACCGGCCGCCTCATCGACCTCTCGCTCGACACGTTCGAGAAGCTGGCCGCGAGTGAGGCGGGACTGATCGACGTCATGATCGAGTGGTAGCCCGACCGGCCTAACGTCCCGCCGGTGACCCTCAGTGGCGCCGACGTCCGGCGACTCCTGGACCAGCACGGTTTGGCGCCCAGCCGGGCCCGGGGGCAGAACTTCGTGGTCGACCCGAACACGGTCCGCCGCATCGCCCGGCTGGCCGAGGTCGGCCCGGACGACCAGGTCGTGGAGATCGGCGCCGGGCTGGGGTCGCTCACCCTGGCCCTGGCCGAGACAGGTGCCTCGGTCACGGCCGTCGAGATCGACTCCCGGCTCGTCCCGGCGCTTCGGTCCGTCGTCGAACCGGCCGGTGTGACCGTGGTCGAGGGAGACGCCCTCCGACTCGACTGGGACGCGCTACTCGGTGAACGACCGTGGGTCCTCGTCGCCAACCTCCCCTACAACGTGGCCACGCCGCTCGTCGCCGACCTGCTGGACGGGGTGCCGGCTATACGGCGCATGCTGGTGATGGTGCAGCGGGAGGTGGCTGAGCGACTGGCCGCCGGGCCCGGCGAGGAGGCGTACGGGGCGGTGTCGGTGAAGGTGGCCTACTGGGCCACCGCCAGGGTCGTCGGGCGGGTGCCGCCCACCGTGTTCCACCCGGTGCCCAAGGTGGAGTCGGCCCTGGTGCGCATCGATCGGCGACCGGAGCCGGCCGTGGGGCCGGACGTCGACCCGAAGTGGCTCTTCGAGCTGGTCCGGACCGGGTTCGGTCAGCGGCGGAAGATGCTCAGGCGCTCCCTGGTCACACTGGTGCCGCGCGAGGCGTTCGTCGCCGCCGGCATCCGGCCCGAGGCCCGGGCCGAGGAGCTGTCGGTGGGCGACTGGGGGAGACTGGCGGCGTGCACGTCGAGCGGGCGCCCGCCAAGCTGACCGTCTCGCTGCGGATCACCGGCGTGCGAGCCGACGGGTACCACCTCATCGACGCCGAGATGGTGACGCTCGACTACGGAGACGTCCTGGAGATCGGTGACGGTGACGACCTGGAGATCGTCGGGCCCTATGCGGCCGGGGTGCCGGCGGACGACGAGAACCTGGTGCGCCGGGCGCTGGCGTTGACCGGTCGCCGGGCGTCCGTCCGCCTGAACAAGCAGGTGCCGGCCGGCGCCGGGATGGGCGGAGGCTCGGCGGACGCAGCGGCCATCCTCCGGTGGGCGGGCTGCTCGGACCCGTCCGTGGCTGTCGGGCTGGGCGCCGACGTCGCCTTCTGCATGGTGGGCGGGCGCGCCCGGGTTCGGGGCGTCGGCGAGGTCGTCGAGCCACTCCCCTACGTGTCCCGCACCTTCACCCTGCTGGTCCCGCCCGTTCCGGTGTCGACCCCGCTCGTCTACCGGGCGTGGGACGAGCTGGGTGGTCCTGCGGCGTCGGACGGGTCGCTCAACGACCTCGAGGCGCCTGCGCTCCTGGTCGCTCCGGAGCTGGGGGAATGGCGCGACCGGCTGGCCCGGGTGAGTGGGCGGCGACCACAGCTGGCCGGCAGCGGTGGAACCTGGTTCGTGGAGGGCGAGTTCCCCGGCGAGGGCCGGATCGTCGCCCGGACCGTGCGGGCCCTAGAAGTGGGTTAGCGCCCGGCGCGACGCTGCCAGCGGGTGGCCTTCAGCATCTTCTTGTGCTTCTTCTTGCGCATCCGCTTGCGGCGCTTCTTGATCAGCGATCCCATGAGCGGGGTCAGGCTAGCGGGTGACAGTGCTCCCGTGAAATGGGTCGGTAGTTCGTAGCATCTCGATGTTCACGAGTGCTTGACACGCCGCCATGGATCGAACTAATGTTCGATCCATGGCGGTGGATCGGCGGGCCGAAGCGGTGCAGCTACGACTAGCCGGTTTGTCCCGCTCGCAAATCGCTGAGGCGCTGGGACTGGGCGGCGGCGGCGAGCCGCTCTCGACGTGGCTCCAAGGCGTGCCTGCACCGGCCTGGACCCGCCGGCCGCGGGCCAAGGACGACCTGCGCGAGACGGCAGTGGCCATGCGCAAGGAGGGCCGCTCCTATCGAGAGATCCAGGCCGTGGTGGGCGTGGCCAAGAGCACCCTGTCCCTCTGGCTGCGCGACGTCCCGCTGACTGAGGACCAGCAATGTGCCCTCGCCGAGCGAGGGCCGGCGGCGACACGTGCCAATGCAGAAGCCGCCCGGGCCAACGCCACCCGCCGGCGATCGGTCGTTCGAGCGCAGGCCAAGGCCCAGATCACCCATTTGAGCGAGAGCGAGCTTTTCGTGGCCGGCGTCGTCGCCTACTGGGCCGAGGGCTGCAAGAACAAGCCGTGGCGATTCGGCCAAGGCACGGTCTTCATCAACTCCGACCCCGGGCTCATCATGCTCTTTCTCCGCTGGCTCGCGCTCATGCGCATAGGGCCGGATCGCTTGCAGTTCAGGCTCATGATCCATGAATCGGCCGACGTGCCCGGTGCACTCATGTACTGGTCGGAGGTCGTGGGCGTGGCACCGGAGTCCTTCGGCAGGACGCAGCTCAAGAAACACAACCCGAAGACGGTGCGCAGGAACGTCGGTGAGGAGTACCACGGATGCCTCGTCATCTACGTCCGGCGGAGCGCCGACCTCACATTGCAGATCGCCGGCTGGTGCGAGGGGCTGACCGCGCTGTGCCGGCGATAGTTTGGTGAACGGATCGGGAGTCGTCCAACGGCAGGACATCTCACTTTGGCTGAGAGAATGGGGGTTCGAGTCCTCCCTCCCGAGCCAGGGCCTCCACCGCTTCGGGGTGCGGGCGGGGTAGAACAGATGTATGCGCCTTCGTCCTCTGTCGGCTGTGGTCATGGCAGCGGGGGAGGGCACGCGGATGAGGTCGGCGCTGCCGAAGCCGCTGCACCCTCTGTGCGGGCGGCCGATGCTG
>CADCTB010000221.1 GCA_902805665.1 uncultured Acidimicrobiales bacterium | reverse complement strand
CCCATGGTGCCGACGATGTTGTTCCCGAACGAGACCCGCTCCTCGAGCGCCAAGCCGGAGCTGTCGTCGTTCTCCGCCTCGACAGCCGGTCGTGTCTGCGGGGGGGCGACTCGGCGCGCCGTCAGTCCTTTCAGGCGACGCACCAAGCCTGGTGTCAGCGTCCTCGCCGCGGCCGCCGGACCCATGAGGTAACCCGCCGCCTCGGCCAGCGCGAACGGACCGACCAGGCTCCCCTTGGCCGCGTGAAAGGCCTCTTGTCCTGCGCCGGTGGTTCGCTGCGCGGTGAGGTAGCCGAGGGCACCGTCAGGGAGGAGTGGCTGCTCGGCGACGTCGTGTTCAGGCTTCAACAGCACGGGGCAGCGCGCCTCGCTCTCCGTCGACCCGAGCGGCCGCCAGCGCACGGGAACGCCAAAGAACCCGGCGAACCCGAAGGTGTCGTAGGGGCCGCATGCCTGCAGGCGCCGTTGCAGGCCCTCCGAGCGGGCGTCGATGCAGAAGACCGCTTGGACGTCCGGCCGCTCGGTCACCGGGCCGGGGTCCAAGCGGGTCATCAGTCCCAGCAGACGATCGCGGAAGTTGCCCTCCTGCGCCTCGAGCCACATCGACTTCCGCACCGGCGGCGGCACCTGCTGCAGGACGCCCCGCACGGCAGACGTGACGAAGGGATCGTCGGAATTGCTTCCGAGAGCGGAGAGCACCGTCGCCACCCGGTCCTCGAGGAGCTTCTCGTTCTCGACCTCCTCGTCCGGCAGCTGGGCGGGCTGCTGAGCAGCGGCGCCATGGGCCGCCGCTGCCGTTGCAGCCACCTGCGCGGCGAGCAGGTCCACGAGGCGCAACGAGGGGCGATGGTCGTCGGGCGGAGCCCACTCGTCGTTCCAGCGCGCGTACCCGGCCCAGCCCGGAAGCCGGCCGAGGTGCTCGCGAAGGGCGCCGACGCGATCGTCGCCGACATCCAGCGCATCGAGCGAGGCGGCGAGGGCCTCGACCGGACGATCAGACAGTTGCGCCAGCCATTGCATGCCCGTCGGGCCAGCGAGGCGCCGCAGCCGTCGGTCGTGTGGCGCGAGCTCTCGCCACGCACGGAAGAACCCGTGCTCGCGGCGGGGCATGGGCCATGGAACGTGGGCCTCGTCGACGAAGACTGCACACCACGCGGCCACGAGCTGGCTGACCGCCCGGACGGTCGCCACATCCGTGCGGCCGACCCTATCGTCGGCGGTCTCCCGGGGCTTGTCGTCCGGTCCCAGGAGTAGGTCCAAAAGGACGATCTCCACCGCATCGACCGTTCGCTCCCCTACCTCGAAGCTGGGCTGCGACGCCAGCTTGGCGTCGACTTCGATGATGGCGCGCCGGAGATCAGCATCGGTGACGGCACCGTGGGCGTGGGCCTCGCGGAACCCGGCGAGCGTGAGGTGCGTGCGTGCCCGCAACCACCGTCGGGCGACCGCCGTGGCGTCGTCGAAGGGCAGGTGCTGGAGGCCGAGGAGGGGATTGACCGCCACGAAGCTGGTCAGCGGCCACAGCGGAGCGATGATCTGGGCCGCTTCGGAGACATCGGCGAGGAGTTCGGCGTCGCGGTCAGATCGTCCGCGGTGGCCGTCGTCTCGGTTGCTCATCTCGATCGTGTCGATCGGACCAGCTCCATGTCCGGCCGAAGGTGGCGGGATTCCGGCACGGGCGCCACCCCGGTGGAACTGCCTCGGGTCGTCAACGAGGAGGCGACGGGCGCCGAGGTGAGCGCGAGGGCGTACACCCGGCTGCGCAACCTGCGCATCGGCTCCCCTGGAGTGAGCCAGACGACGGCGACCACAAGCGCGATCGCCGCGAGCGTCGCAACAAGGAGAGCGGAGCTGACCGGCTCGGGGACCTCGGCGGGAAGCGCGTCAGCGACGAAGGTCTCCACCGCGGTCAGCCCACCGACGTAGGCGAACACTCCGGCGGCGGAACCGAATGCCGCGGTTGCGACCGCCGGAACGGGCCGGAACGGGGCGGAGCGCAGCCACCCATCGACAGCCCGGGCTGCCGTTGCCCACGCGAACACCGTCACGAGCACACCCGCCGCCGTCGACAGGTGCGGGTGGATGATCACGTACGCGGCCCAAAGTGCCGCGGCCGGCACGAGCAGCGCGACGCTCAGTCGAACGCTGCGGGCGACGACATGTGCGGGAGGGCGTTGCCGCTGGTGCAGATGGTCCATCACCGCGCTGCCGGCCCTGAGGAACAGGGCGGCCTTGTACATGCCGTGCCCGATGATGTGGAGCAACGCCGCGGGGAACGCTCCTATGGCCACCTGCACCGTCATGAACCCCATCTGCCCTGCCGTGGACCACGCCAGGTTCCCCTTCACGTCGCTGCGCACGAGCATCACGGTCGTCGCGTAACAGGTCGTGACGGCACCGGCGGCGAAGGCGACGTGCGTCGCCACGGCCGAGGACCCGAACACCGGCGCCAGTCGCACCAACAGCATGCCGGCGCCGTTGACCACGCCGGCGTGGAGCAGCGCCGACACCGGCGTCGGCGCGGCGATGGTGGACGGCAGCCACTGGTGCACGGGTACGAGCGCGGACCGGGAAATGCCGGCAACGGTCAGGAGCACGGCGACCACCCACAACACGTTCCCACCGAGCACCGCAATCGACGCGTCAGCGAGTTCCTCCGCGGCGCCGGCCGGCGAGCGGAGGTCGATCTCGCCGACAGAGACGATGGTGAGCAGTGTGGCCGCCAGGAGCGCCCCGTCTCCGATCCAGAGGCTGCGCAGGGTCCGCCGGGACGAGCGCCTCGCCGGTTGCCAGGTGGCCCGGTGGGTCACGAGCGCAGCCAACGCCAGGCCGGCCACGATCCAGGCGGCGCACAGCAGGCCGAGGGTGGCGGCGAAGGCCACGGACGTCGTGGCCGCTGTCAGCAGCGAGGCCAGTACGAAGAAGCGGCGGGCGAAGAGATCCCCCTGCAGGTTACGGCCGGCGAAGGACTGGACGACCAAGCCGACGCCGGTGGTGAGCAGGCCCAAAAGGGCGGTGACGCGACTCGCATACAGGCCGACGAGCGCATCGCCATCGTTCCCCTCGACCACGGCTGCGACCGGTCCGTCCGCAGCCACGACGACCGCCACGACGACCGCGGCGGCGAACGCAGCAGCGGCTGCTCGCACCCCCCACCTTGAGGCCCGCGCTCCGGCGGGGCGCGCGACCGCGATCGCGGCCGCGCCGATGGCCGGCAGCGCGGGCACAAAGATCAGCAGCGTCTCGGGGAGCGTCATCTCGAGCGAGGCACCCTACGCAGCAAAACGCTTGACGGCCATTCGATCGTCAGGTGCTGTCTCGCCTGCCCTGCGGTACCTCAAGATTGGAGCGGAGAAAGCCCATCGCTCCCCCGAGCATGAGGAAGACGATCACGGGACCGAGCGTGCTGTTCACGACTCGGTCCATCAGTCGGTCCGTCCATCAATCACTATCCGACGGCCGCTCGATCACGGCGTGGACCCGTTGCGGCCCGAGCTCGAGAGGCGGGAGATGTCGACGGCCACACCCAGCGCCCCTACCGAGTGCGCCGCGCCGATGTCACCAGGCCCCAGCCCCCCTTGCGCGTAGACAGGCAACGGGCTGGCTGCCGCCAGCGCCTGCAGGCCGTCCCAACCCAACGCCTGGTCTCCGGGGTGCGAAGCCGTCGGCAGAACCGGCGACACGATGGCGAAGTCGGCACCCAGGGCACTGGCGCGCTCGAGGTCCCGTGCGTTGTGGGCTGACACCGCCCACAGCCGCGTGGGCGGCCGCTCTATGAGGCCGGCCAGCGCGGCGGCCGTGCTGTGCAGCCCGCAGGCACCGGCCTGGCGAGCCTCCAGCGCCGTCCCGGAGAGAAGGAGGCGCAGCTCGGTCCCCCGCCTGCTGTCGCGCAGCCGGCGGGTGAGCTGGACGCGCTGACCGGGCGCCAGGTCCAGCGCTCGCACGATCAGGAGCCGCAGGCCGCCGGCCGCCAACGACGGGATCCTCGCCAGCAGCTCCTGAGGAGCGCCCGGCGCGTGGTTCACCCGGGCCACTCCCACCAGCTCGGGGAGCGCCAACGTGGCGAAGGCGAGCTCGTTGCTCGGCAGCAGTGGCCCGACCGTCGGCCGGGCGGGGTCCACCCATGCCACCTGCTGACCTTCCCTGCCCTTGGGCTCGCCCGACCACCGGCGCACGTTGAACCAGTGCAGCCGCACGCGCTTGGCCGGGAAGTCGTGCTCGTAGACCCGCCAGGGCGCGAGCTCGAGGGCGTGGATGCCGACCTCCTCGAGCAACTCACGCGCCGCAGCCCCGGCCGGGCTCTCGCCCGGCTCGACCTGGCCTCCGGGAATCTCCCAGAAGCCGGCCGCGTCCCTGCCGGGCCTGCGCTCTGCCAGCAATACCCGCCCGTCGGGCGCGCGGACCACGCCGACCGCCACGTCCACCACGGGACGACCGCGGAGGGGTAGACGGCGGCCAGGCAGCATCAGTCCGGCCAGACGGGTAGCGGGTACAGCCCACCAGGTCGCCGTCGCGACTGCGTCGCGCGAGCCTCAGGGTCCACTTGCCCGGTCTGCGGAGGGGCCGGGTCGCCACCGGCATCTTCGGTTGCAGCTTCCAAGGCGATGGGTTCGCCCTCGGGGCCGAGCAGTTGGGTGTCGTCCTTCGTCTCCACAGGAGACGCGGGCGCCCGGTTCGCCACTCTGGGCACGTCCGGGGCCATTCTCGTGGAGCCCGGGCTCACGGGGGTGGCCGGGCGGCGTTTAGCGGGGGTCATGTCAAGCTGCCTCCAAGGTAGCGATTGCCTCGGCGCGCGCAGCGAACTCTCGTGCCTCCGCGTCGACTGTCGCTCCATCCGCGCCATACACCGTGACGGTGACGTGTGTCCGGGTGAAGCTCAGGTCCGGATCGAGCCCGGTCTCCTTCGACAGGCTCGCGAGCCGGTTGAGGAAGGCTCGTGTCTCGGAGTAGTCGGCGAACTCGAAGCGGCGGTACAACGACGGCGGTCTTTCGACCTCCGTCCAGCCCTCCGGCCATCGGGGTTCTGTAGTCATTTCATTCTCCTCGTCGGTGAATGGGGAATCCTGAACGCCAGCCGGACTGCCTGGCGTTCAGGATCGCCGCCCCGGAGTACCGCGGCGGAGCGAATCGTTCACCTGGAGGGCCCTAGACCGGGGCGACCTGGGTTTCGCGGGGACTGTCGGGAAGGATGTTCTCGACCTCGCCGTGCGGCCGGGCGATGATGTGTGCAGCAGCCAGGCCGTCGCCCACGCGCTCGCACGCGTCAGCACCGGCACGGACTGCGGCGTTGACGGCGCCCGTCTCGCCACGCACCAGCACGGTGACGTAGCCGCCGCCGACGAACTGGCGGCCGATCAGCCGCACCTCTGACGCCTTGGTCATGGCGTCGGCAGCCTCGATCGCGGGGACGAGGCCCCGGGTCTCGATCATGCCCAGGGCAATGCCCGGAATGTCGGAACTTCCATTTTGGTTGGCCATCTTCTCTGCTTTCCTCCGTATGTGAGTTGAGATCGGGTGTTACAGGGTGGGAGTGGACCGGGTCAGTCGCGCCATCGCTCCTCGCTCCAGTCGTCGATGATTCCGCCGATGGTCAGGTCGGTGGTGACGCGGTAATCGCCGGTGGCATGGCGGGCCGCCGAGGTGCTGATGGTGATGACGAAGTCGCCCGGCCTTGTGCCGACCGGGTCGAGCGCCACTTCCAGGTCGCCGCTGTCGTCCTCGACCACCCGTAGCGACCGGTTCTGGAGCATGGGGGTTCGACTGGTGGCGACGAGATCGCCGACGACGCGTTGGATGTTCATCGTCGGGCCCCACCGTTCGAAGAGGGGGCGACCGACTCCACGACCAACAGCTCCGGCTCGTCGGGGCGCTCCTCCTCCGGGCTGTCTTGTCCCGGGGCCTCCTCGTCCCAAAAGTCGATGATGCCGACGATGGTCAGGTCGCTCGGGTAGTCCTTGTGGCCGGCGGCTTCGCGCGCCGCCGAGCTTCCACACGCGATCACCCAGTCGCCGGGCTTGCAGCCGACGGGGTCGACCGCCACCTGCTTGCCTCCCTTGCGGTCCACGACGACCAGCAGCCGGTGGAGCTCGAGGCCACCGATGCGGGCCGTGGCGACCAGCGTGCCTTCGACGCAGAAGATCTTCATCGCAGTGCCTCCTTCCGTCGCGCTCCGGGTGGGAGCGAGCTCATTGGCCCGTCGCCCTCCGCCTCGACCAGCTCCAGCCGCGCCCGGCCCCGCGCCCGCACGACCCCTTGAACGACGAGGCCATCACTGCCGGCCGCATCTGCATACCGGGTCTCGATGGCCGCGGTGAGGCGGCGAGCACGTGTTTGCGCGGTGGCGCAGGCGCCCGGGATGCGCTCGTCGTAGGCGACGTGCACGAGCACCGGAACCGCAAGCCCGTGCGGCGCGTTCGTCCTGCGGAGGATCCCGATGCCGACGTCGAGGTCGACGGCACCTTCTTCGAGCGTGCGCATCTGTGCCTGGAAGGCGAGGTTGCGCAGCTGAACGTCGTCGATCGCGTCGCCCGCCACGAGCAGCTTCTCGGTGTGGCCGGGATCCGCGTACCGTCCGCCGATCCAGCCCAGAACCGCGTCGACCTGACCGATGTTGTTCTTCAGCAGGTAGCCGCAGAGCCAACGCATGCCCTCGGTCCGGGCGTCGGCCGCGTCCACGCCGGTGCAGTCGGCGACCACTTGGCGGATGAACTCCTTGGCGGCCTCGCGCCCGAGGCTCGCAGTCTGCTCGTAGAGCGCGGCGCTGGAAACGAAGCGGTCCACGTCGGTCCGCCCAGCGGCATCCGGAACGTGGACGCGGATGGCGTCGGTGTCGGTGTCCACCCCCACGAGCAGTGTGGCCACGCTCGCCCCACAGCACTGGGTGGACTCGACGGCACCCTCGAACTCCTGGAGCCGCGCCAGCAGGGCGGTGGCGGCGCGCACCTCGTCACTGCCGTGCGCGGCACAGCCTTGGTGGCGGGGATCGGCGCTGCTGAAGTGGTAGAGGCCGACCTTCAGGTAGCGGGTGGGCTCGCTGGCGTCGTTCGGACGGCCCTCGCGCCAGCGTCGAAGCTCCACCGATTCCCAGCGGTGCAGCGCGTCCTCCACGTCGAACATGGCGCCGGCATAGGCGTCGTGCCACACCACGACCGCCTGCGGCACCCGGAGGATGAAGTCCACCGCCCCCAGGAGGCGCCCGTCGGAGCAGGAGGTGATGTCGACCGCGTGGAAGCCGAAGCGCGGGATCAACACCTCGGCGCTCTCGCCCTCGTCGAGCAGCGCGGGGAGGTTCCGGTCGAACTCGCGCTCCACCAGGTTGCGGAAGGTCCCGAGCACGCAGCGGGCATGGAGGCGACCGAGGTCCAGCGGTGTGCTCCAGGACGAGTTGAGCTCAGCCGCGGGGATGTCGACCCCGAGCGAGTTGACCAGCTGGCCATGCGCCTGCTCGGGAAAGCCGTCGTCGAACTGGCGCGGCGCCAGCCGGCGTAGGACGGGTTGGATGAGCGCGAAGGCGGCCTCGATCTCCTCGGCTCGCTGCTTCAGGGCGGCGCTGAGCGCCGGCTCCGCCAGCGGATGCCCACCCGCCGCGACGTTGAGCCCGAACCCGCCGTTCCGGGCCGCCCGGCCAGGCGGAGACGTGACCGTCGCCACCGCGCCCTGGCGCGGCCAGGCCGCAGCCGCGTCCCAGGGAGCGAGCCACCGTCCGTCGGGCTGGAGCACGGACTTCATCCTTGGGCTCCGCCGGAGACGGTGACCCTGACCCCGTCCTTCGGGGTCCCGCCGACTCGGCCGGTGACCCTCGCGTTCTCATTCGGCCCTCCGGGCGTGGCCAGGTTCTTGAACCTTTGGGCTCCGGCCCAGGCGTTGGACGGGCCGCCGCCCTCGGTGGGGTTGCGCCCGGCCGCGATGTCGCCCTCGGTGCCCGTGACCAGGCCGTGGGACGTCCAGGCGGCGGCGGTACCCGTGACCGCACGACCGTCGGTGCGCCCTTCGCCCGTGATCGCCGTTTGCGTGGCGCCACGAGTCTGGACGGTGCGGGGCTGGAACAGGAACTCGTTGTTGCCCGTCACCCTGCCTGCGCTGATGGCGAAGGCCCCGGTGATGCGGCCAGGTTCGCAGGACGGTGGCGGCGCCGCGTCGGTCCTCTTTTTGGCGGGCTCCCTGCCGGCCAGGCGACGGGCCTGGGCCACCGGGAAGGACCCGCGGGCCCAGTCGTCGTCGACCGCCGGCTCCGCGGGCCGCATCTCGCCGTAGTACGACGACCCGCTGATGTCGTTCCGATAGCCGCGCTCGATGCCGGTGACCAGGTCGGAGTGCATGGGGAGGTCGCCGGTCACCGCCACGCCTGCAGGCCTGGGCTCGAGGCGCTGGGTCGCCGGGTCAACCTCGTCGGGCTCACACCAGCCGAACATGGTGGTTGGCCCCTGGTAGGGCGTGCCGGTCACCGGGCGGCAGTCACCCGGCTCGTCGCCGGTGACGTTGGGGCGGTACTCCAGGCTCGGGCCGGTGACGTGCTGGCCCTTCCAGGTCTGCGCCACGGTCACCTTGCCCCCGGTCACCGGGTCGAAACGGGCCCGGTCGAGGTGGGCGGCCGGCGCGGTACCGCCACCGATGGCGCCGCACTCGGTGGAGTAGAGGTTCTGGTACTGGTCGCCGGTGATCGGGCGGCAGGCGCCGGCCTCGTTCCCGGTGACCCGCCCGCTGCGGCCGACGGCCGTGCCCGTGACGCCCAGCCCGTCGTCGGTGATCTCCAGCGCCAGCGCGGGCGGCGGTGGGACACCCAGCCTGCCGCCGACCGCGGTTGCGCCGTGGGGGTCGGCCCGGCGGGGGAACTGCGCCGGACGGTATCCGCCATAAGCGCGTGGCGTGATGTCGTCGTCGAACTTCTGGTCGGCTTCGCCGGTGATGGGGAGGTGCTCGCCGGGCTCGTCACCGGTGATGGGCACGTTGCCCCGAACGGTGGTGCCTGAGACGACGAGGCCCTGCGGCGTCCGCATCAGCCCGACCTTGACCCCGTGGCCCGGCTCGGGGGCCGGGCCATCGGCCGGAACGTACTGCGTGCCCGACACGGGGAGGGAAGCGCCGGGCTCTCCGCCCGTGACCTGCACGCCCGGACCGATCCGGACCCCGGTCACGTGCTGGCCGCCGTGGGTGGGCGACTCGATGACCTTGGGCACGTACCTGACCCGGCCCTGTCGCTCCGGCCTGCTGATCCCTGCGCTGCCCAGGCGGCTCGCCTGGGCGCGCCGAGCCCGGGCCCGATCACGACCTGAGCCGGCGTCGACGCCGGCGTCGACGTCGGCGTGCACGTTCTCCGCCGCGGGCAGCGGGCCGGCGCCGGTCAGGGCCTGCTTGCCCTGGGACAGCTGGCGGCGGCGCTCCATGGAGAGGGCGCGGCCGAGCTGGGCGACGGTCAGGGCGTCGGTGGGGGCGGCGGTCTGGCCGTTCGGCGCGCCTTGACCGTTGGCCGCGCGAGCAGCCTCGACCTGCCGGTCCTGCGGGGCGGGCGGGGCGCCGGCGCCGTTCAGCGCCAGCTTGCCCTGGGACAGCTGGCGGCGGCGCTGCACGGAGAGGGAACGGCCGAGGTGAGCGGCGGTGACGGCGTCGGTGGGGGCGGCCGACTGCCCGTTGGGCGCGTCTTGAGCGTCGGCAGGGGGCGCAGGGGCGCGGTCGACCTGGCGGTTCTCGGCAGGCGGCAGCCCGCCGGCGCCCTTGATCGCCTGCTTGCCCTGGGACAGCTGGCGGCGGCGCTCCATGGAGACGGAGCGGCCGAAGTGAGCCGCAGCGACGGCGTCCGTGGGAGCAGCCGTCTGGCCGTTGGGCGCGCCTTGACCGTTGGCGGCGGGTGGAGCACTCGCGCCGTTGGCCGGCACGTCCACTGCGCCGTTCAGCGCGCCAGCGCCTTTCAGCGCCTGCTTGCCCTGGGACAGCTGACGGCGGCGCTCCATGGAGACGGAGCGGCCGAAGTGAGCCGCGGCCACGGCGTCGGTCGGGGCGGCCGGCGCCTCCTGAGCCCCTTGCGTGCCGTTCGGCGCGCCCTGACCGTTGGCCGCGGGGGCCGCCTCTGCGCCGTTGGCCTGCAGGTTCTCGTCGGCGAGCAGCGCGGCTGCGCCCTTCAGCGCCTGCTTGCCCTGGGACAGCTGGCGGCGGCGCAAGGTCGCCGCGGCGCGACCGCCACGGGCAGCATCTCGGAGTTCGCCCAGCTCAGCGGCGTCGGCCGTGTCGACTGCGTACATTCCCATGCTCAGCCAGCTCCCCCGCGGTGGACGACGAAGGCCGGCGCGCCGCCGTTCAGCGCCCGCTTGCCTTGGGACAGCTGGCGGCGTCGCTGCATGGAGAAGGCCCGGGCGAGACGGGCGGGAGGCACGCCGTCGGTCGCGACCACCGTCGCCGCCGGCGTGGGAGCGGTGGGACGCGTGGGCGACAAGGCCGACCGGCCGGCGGAGAGAGCCCGGCGCCGGGTCATTGCCGCAGCACGCCCGTACCGGGCCGCGTCTCGGGGCGCGGCCAGATCACCGCTGCCGGCGGTCTGGTCCACGTTCATGTCCATTGTCAGCGGGCTCCACTGACATTGGACGCCCGCGGGCCGCCACCAGCGCGGTGGACGATGAAAGCCGTGCCCTGGGACTGCTGGAAGTTGTCGTAGCCGAGAAGGCGCACGTGGTGACCGGGATTGGCCCGGTGGCACTCGTCCAGCTTCGCCAAGACCCTGTCCACCGACTGCTCACCGAAGTAGGGGAGCTCCCACAGGTACCAGAAGTTCGACATGGACTTCTCGGGCTCGGTGTGTTCGATGGCCGGGCTCCAGCCCGACTCGATGAGGTATGCGATCTGGTAGCGGAGCCGCTCGGGCGTCATCTGTGGCAGGTAGGAAAAGGTCTCAACATGGCGGGGGGTGGGCCCGTAGGGTTGTACATCCATAGCAATCTCTCCTTTCGGGGCCCTGTCCTTCAGGGGCCGAGAGCGTGAGGCCGGGAGGGTGGAACCGGCGACCGGGCCGATCAGGCGGTGATCTTGTCCACGGTGTCGAACTCGAACTTGATTTCCTTCCAGGTGTCCATCGCGATCGCGAGCTCGGGGCTGTGGCGGGCCGCCTCGGTAAGGATCTCCTTACCCTCCCGTTCGACCTGCCGGCCCTGGTTCCGTGCCTCGACGCAGGCCTCGAGCGCTACCCGGTTGGCGTGAGCGCCGGGTGCGTTGCCCCACGGGTGGCCGAGCGTCCCGCCGCCGAACTGCAGGCAGGCGTCGTCGCCGAAGATCGCCACCAGTGCGGGCATGTGCCAGACGTGGATGCCCCCCGAGGCAACGGGAATGACGCCGGGCATCGACGACCAGTCCTGGTCGAAGAAGATGCCGCGCTTGCGGTTCTCGGGGATGTAGGACTCCCGCAGGGTATCGATCCAGCCCATCGTGGCCTCGCGGTCGCCTTCCAGCTTGCCGACCACGGTGCCGGCGTGGAGATGGTCGCCTCCGGAGAGGCGCAGGCACTTGGCCAGCACCCGGAAGTGGATGCCGTGCATGGGGTGGCGGTCGATCACCGCGTGCATGGCGCGGTGGATGTGGAGCAGCATGCCGTTCTCGCGGCACCAGTTCGCCAGGCCCGTGTTGGCGGTGAACCCGGCGGTGAGGAAGTCGTGCATGATGATCGGGGAGCCGAGCGACTTGGCGAACTCGGCCCGCTTGTACATCTCCTCCGGCGTGGCCGCGGTGCAGTTGAGGTAGTGGCCCTTCTTCTCGCCCGTCTCTGCCGTGGCCTTGTGCACCGCTTCCATCACGAACTCGAAGCGGTGGTTCCAGCGCATGAAGGGCTGGCTGTTGATGTTCTCGTCGTCCTTGGTGAAGTCGAGCCCGCCTCGGAGGCACTCGTAGACGGCGCGCCCGTAGTTCTTGGCCGACAGGCCGAGCTTGGGCTTGATCGTGCAGCCCAGCAGCGGGCGCCCGTACTTGTTGAGACGGTCGCGCTCCACCTGGATGCCGTTGGGCGGTCCGCCGCAGGTCCTGACGTACGCCACCGGGAAGCGGATGTCTTCGAGGCGCAGGCTGCGGATGGCCTTGAAGCCGAAGACGTTGCCCACGAGGGAGGTCAGGACGTTGACGACCGAGCCTTCCTCGAACAGGTCGATCGGGTAGGCGACGAAGGCGAAGAAGGCGCCGGAGCCGTCCTTCACCGGGTCGATCCGGTAGGCCCGGCCCTTGTAGTACTCGAGATCGGTGAGGAAGTCGGTCCACACCGTGGTCCATGTGCCGGTGGATGACTCGGCGGCCACCGCGGCGGCCGCCTCCTCGTGCGGCACGCCCTCCTGGGGCATCACCTTGAAGACGGCCAGGAGGTCGGTGTCCAACGGCACGTAATCCGGGGTCCAGTAGGTGTCGGCGTACTTCTTGACGCCGGCCTGGTAGCCCTTGCCGTTACTCTGGCCGTTGTTCTGTGCCACGCGGTTCTCCTCGGCTGAAGCCCGATCTGGGCCCGGGTCCGGACTCCCACTACGGGGAGTGATTCTTTTGTGCTGGATCTGGTTCCCTCGTTGGGGGGTTACGTCGATTCTGGCAGACGGAGAGTTAGGTTGTCCATGTGGTATTTACCGTTTTTTGAACCTTACCGTTTAGCGTAAGCTTACGACATGACCTTCAACCAGCTCCGAACCTTTGTGGAGGTGGCCACGTCGGGGTCGGTGATCGATGCAGCTCGCGCGCTCCTCGTCAGTCCCCCTGCGGTCTCCGCCGCCGTCGGCTCCATCGAACGCGAGCTCGGCGTGCACCTGGTGGAGCGGGCGGGGCGGGGCCTGGTCGTCACTCCGGCCGGCGTCGTGTTCGCCCGTTACGCCCGCCAGGTGCTGGCCCTCCTGGAGACGGGGAAGGCGGCCACCGCCGAGGCCCTCGATCCGGAGCGGGGCCAGCTCCGCCTCGCCGCAGTGACGACCGCCGGGGAGCACGTCGTCCCCCGCTTTCTGGCCTCGTTCCGCGACCGCCACCCCGAAGCCGGCATCACTCTGGAGGTCGGCAACCGCGATCGGGTATGGGACGCCTTGGAGCACTACGAGGCCGATCTGGCAGTGGGCGGGCGACCCCCGGGTGGCGGCCGATTCGTCACCCTGGCCACTCGGCCCAACGTGCTGGTGCTGGTGGCGGCGGGCATCGGGGAGCCCTCGGTGCGCGAGGTCGACGTGGAGACGCTCGCTCGCTCGGTGGTGCTGGTCCGGGAGGAGGGCTCCGGCACCAGGGGCACCGCCGAGGAGCTGCTCGACGAGCTCGGCGTCGACCCTCGAACGCTGACGCTCGGGTCCAACGGCGCCATCCGTGAGTCGGTGCAGGTCGGCCTGGGCATCACGCTCATCTCCCGCGACGCTGTGGTCCGGGAGCTCGACGAAGGCACACTCGAGGAGTGGCGCTGCGCCGACCTTCCCCGCCAGCGGGCGTGGCACGTCGTGGCCCGGGCCAACGAACACCTGCCCGGCACCGCCGGACTGTTCCTGACCCACCTCGTAGGCGCACGCCGCGACGGGTTCACCCTGGTCCGGGAGGCCTCACCGGGCTAACGTTCCCATCAGAACACGCACCCTGACCGGGAGGATTTCCAGACATGAGCGCAACTGATCTTGCTGCTATCGCCCAGACAATGGTCGCCCGGGGCCGGGGGGTCCTGGCGGCCGACGAGAGCAATGCCACGATCACGAAGCGTTTCGGCGCACTCGACATCGAGTCCACCGAGGAGAACCGGCGGGCCTACCGCGACACCCTGCTGAGCACCCCCGGCATCGAGGAGTTCATCAGCGGCGTCATCCTGTACGACGAGACGATCCGCCAGTCCTCGGCCGACGGCACGCCGTTCCCCAAGATGCTCGAGTCCAAGGGCATCCTCCCCGGCATCAAGGTCGACACCGGCTCAAAGCCCCTTGCCCTGGACAACGACGAGCAGGTCACCGAGGGCCTCGACGGCCTCCGTGAGCGCATCGAGGAGTACGTCAGCCTGGGCGCCAAGTTCGCCAAGTGGCGGGCAGTCATCATCATCGACGAGGAGAAGGGCTTCCCGTCGGACTACGCCATCCGGTGCAACGCCCACGCCCTGGCCCGTTACGGCGCCCTGTGCCAGGAAGGCGGCCTGGTGCCGATCATCGAGCCCGAGGTGATGATGGACGGCGCCAACGACATCGACACCTGCTACGACGTCACCCTGAAGACCCAGCAGCGGGTGTTCCTCGAGCTGGCCGCCCAGCGGGTCGACCTCCGGGGCATGGTCCTGAAGCCCAACATGGTCATCTCGGGCAAGGGCTCGTCCACCCAGGCCAGCGCCCAGGAAGTCGCCGACCGCACCCTCGACCTCCTCTACCGCACCGTCCCGGCCGCCGTGCCGGGTATCGCCTTCCTCTCCGGTGGGCAGTCGGCCGAGGTGGCCACCGAGCACCTCGACCTCATGAACAAGCAGGGCCCGCACCCCTGGGCCCTGACCTTCTCCTACGGCCGAGCCCTCCAGGACGCAGCCCTGCGCACGTGGAAGGGATCGAGCGAGAACGTGGCCGAAGCCCAGAAGGTGGCCTCGCATCGGGCCAGCCTCACCAGCGCCGCAGCCACCGGCACCTACAGCCGGGACATGGAGACCGCCGGCGTCTGATCGTGTCGAGCCAACCTGCGACATTCATGGTCGCCCTGACGACCGGGAATGTCGCAGGTTCGCCGGCTACTCGAGGAGGCGGGACAGCGGGCTGTCGTCGAGGTTGGCCAGCAGGTCGGCCGCGTCCTCGTAGACGGCCACCGCGCCGGCGTCGGTGAGATCCTGGCGGGTTGACCCTCCGGTGAGGACGGCGACCACGTCGAGACCGCACTTGGCCGCGGCCTCGATGTCCCAGCGGGTGTCGCCGACCACCATGGTCTGCTCGGGCGCCAGCTCGAGTCGTTCGAGCGCGACGGCGAAGATGTCCGGCGCCGGCTTGCTGGAACCGACCATGTCGCCGTGGACGATCTCGTCGATCACGCCCTCCTCCGGGCCCAGGGCTTCGAGGAGCTGGTCGAGATCCTCCTCCTTCGACGACGTGGCCAGCACGACCTGCACGCCTCGCTTGCCGACCGCGCTCAGGAGGTCGGCGGCCTTCGGGAACGCGTGGAGATCCTTCTTGTAGGGCTTGTAGTACTTGGAGTGGAGCTCGCTGAGGCCCTCGCGCTCCTCGCCCAGCAGCTCGGTGAGGAGCTGGTCCGAGCCCATGCCGATCAGGGGGTGGATGCGGGCCATCGGAATGTCCTCGCCGGCCTCGCGGAGCGCGTACCACCAGGACACGGCGTGGAAGTAGTTGGTGTCGAGCAGGGTGCCGTCGATGTCGAAGAGCACGGCCGGGCGGGGCGAAGTCATGTGGCGTGGCCTACCCAAGACGCAGCATGGCTACCTCCGCGGCGTCGGCACCAGGACGACCTCCTTGTTCTCCGGCCGCAACGAGAGCGTGGCGCATGGCCGCTGGGCGGTGAAGCCGTCGCTGGTGAGGCCCTCACCACCACGGATGGTCCAGTCGGCCAGGCCGGCCCGGTCGAGCTCACGGCGGACGATCGAGAACGCGGCCGGGGCCTCCACGCACGGGCTCTCCAGGAACGGGCCGGCGACCGCTTCTCGGAAGGCGAGCACCCGGGCGGTGGAGTCGGCCGGGGGCTGGGGCGCTGTCCCCGGGACGCTCGTCGGCGCGGGCGGGACGATCGGGAGGTTCAGGAGCGTGCAGACGTCCTGGCCCGGCGTCGTGGGGAACACGCCGACCACTCCTGAGCCGAGCACGCATTCGGCCAGGTCCGGCACCTCCGGGGTTGGGCCGAAGGCACCACGCCGCCAGAGCTCGGCGCAGGCGGCGACCGGGCCCCGTTCGTCGAAGCTCACCACCTCGGTGTTCGCCTCGAGGCTGGCCGACGCGTAGCAGGCCACGCTCTCGGGCTTGGAGACCTCGCCCCGCAGGAAGGCGTAGGCCGCCGCTCCCCCGAGCAAGGTCGACGCGACAAGAACGGGGACCAGCCGCTTCGCCCGGCGGCGCTGGCGGCGCGGGCGCAGCCGCTCTCCGGTCACGGAGGTGATGCGACGGAACAGGACGGGATCCGGAGGCGAGAGGGTCGCATGGGTCAGGAGCACGGGGTTCACGGCTCGAAGCCGATCGAGCGGATCCCTCACGTTGCTCATTCCTCGTGACCTTCCGCTCGGCGTCCGGGGTCTCCCGGATCTTCGTGTCCGCGGCGGCGCTCTTCTTTCGTGATTTCCCGACCGAGCCGCGAGCGGGCCCGGTGGAGCCGCACGGCCACCGACGACTCCGAGCCTCCGAGCACCTGGGCGATCTCCCGGTGCGGCAGCTCCTCCCATACCGCCAACCGGAGGATCTCCTGGTCCGAGCCTCGAAGCCGGGCCAGTGCGGCCAGCACGGTGCGGCGCTCCTCGGAGGCGAGCACCACGCTCTCGACGTCGGCCGAACCGGCTTGCCGGCTGCGCAGCCGGGTGGTCAGGTCGTCGCGGCGCCGATTGCCCCGACGTTGGTTGGCCAGGACCCGGCGGGCGACTCCGTACAGCCACGGCAGGATGGCGTCGTCGTCGGGCAACTCGCCCAGGCGCCGCCAGGCGATGGTGAACGTCTCGGCGACGACGTCCTGGGCGTCGACCGGATCGGCCGTGCGCCGGCGGGCGTAGGCGGTGACGGACCGGTAGTGCGCGTCATAGATGCCCTGGAACCGCCGTACGGCGTCCCGGTGGTGGTCGTCATCCACGGCGTCGGCAGCGTCGTCCATGGTGGTAGGTCAGCCAAACGTGGGAAACGGCCGACCCCAAAGGGCCGGCCGCCTCACCATTCCCGACGCCACGGCGGCTGGGGAGACCGCGGAGTCGGGAGACCTAACCGATGTAGATGGAGGAAATGGTGTCCTGCCAGTCCCACTGCATGACCGGCTCGCCCGCGTAGGCATAGGTAGGACCGGGATACCACCAACCCCCCCCGTCGCCGTGCTCGGCCAGCCAGACCGGACAGGCGCCGACGGCGTAGGACGACGTTCGATCCTCGAACCCGTAGTTCCAGAGGTTCTGCCAGTAGCCGCGGTCCCAGAAGGACAGCCGGCGCCCGCCGTACCAGTTGTCCTCGTAAAGGCGGAAGGAGCTGGAGCAGGAGTATGAGTAGGAGGCGACCGACGGCGTCGGCTCCGATGATCTCCGCCGCGGACCGAGCTCCGCCTCCCGGGCGTCGAGCGCCTCACTGTTCCGGAAGCACTCGAGTACGCCGCCCTCCCGCCAGACCAGGCAGGCCCGCGCCTGGCCCCAGTCCCTGCTCAGGTCGATCGTCCGTCCTTCGAACATGGCGAACGCCGGCCGGGCCTCATCCTGACGCGACGATGAACGTCCGTCGACCTCATCCATCCTCGTCTGGGCATCGGCCCCGGCCGGCACTGCCACCAATGCGAACACCAGGACCGCCGCACCCAGTATCCCAACCGTATTCTTCCTCGGCAACCGCACTCCCCTATCGGTGCACCAGGCATCTGCCTGTTCAAAGCTGTGTGTCCGGTCGGGGAGATACCTTTCACACTTTCCCGGGATGTCCGTGGCCCGGGTCGGCCGGCGGATGCGGCACCACCACCTCGACTGTGGTGCCCGTGCCTGGCCGTGACGCCAGCCGGAGCGAGGCACCGATCAGCTCGGCTCGCTCCCGGATGCCGACCAGGCCGTAGGAGTGCCGCCGCTCGGCGCCGGCGATCGAGTCCTCGTCGAAGCCCACGCCGTCGTCGGAGACCACGAGCCGGACACCGTCGTCGGCGGAGGTCAGGCGCACCCGCACCGTGGTGGCCTCGGCGTGCTTGACGACGTTCTGCAGTGCCTCCTGGGCGATCCGGTAGAGGGCGACCTCGGCGTGCGGCGGCAGGACCACCGGCTCCACGTCGACGTCCACCTCCAAGCCGGTCAAGGTGCGGCCCAGGCTCTCGAGGCCCGGACCGAGCCCCAGGTCGTCGAGCACGAACGGGCGCAGGCCCGTGATGGCCCCCCGGGCCTCCGCCAGCGCCTCGGTGGCCAGCTCCTTGGCCATCCCCAGCTCCCGCCGGACGGTGCTCGCGTCCTCGGCGGGGCCGACCGCGTCGTCGGCTGCGAGGAGGTGGTACCAGAGGCTGACCAGACGCTGGCTGATCCCGTCGTGAATCTCCCCGGCCAGCCGGCGACGCTCCAGCTCCTGGGCCTCGACGGTGCGGGAGGCGAAGCGCTCGAGCACCTCCTCCCGCTCCGCCAGCCGGCGGTAGAGCCGGGCGTTCTCGATGGCCCCGGCCATGAGGTTCGCCACCTGGGTGAGCAGCACCAGGTCGTCGTCGCCGTAGTCGCGCGCGGCCCGGGAGTGGACGTTGAGCACCCCCACCACCCGGCCGCGGGCCAGCATGGGGACCGAGACCATCGACGTGAAGTCCTGGCCCCGCAGTTCGGGGATGTACCGGTAGCGGTTGTCCTTCCACTTGTCGGGCACGACCGCGGGCTTGGCGTGCTTGGCCACCCAGCCGGCGATGCCCTCCCCCAGCGCCAGTTGGACGCGCCCGACGTGCTCGTCGAACGGCGGCGTGGCTCCCGCCAGCACCACCCGCTGCAGCTCGTCGTCGACGAGGTGGACGAAGCAGACGTCGGAGTCGGTGGCCGCAGTCACCAGGGCCGCCACCCGCTGGCTGACCTCGCGCACGTCGAGATCGGCCGACGTGACCTCGATGATGTGCTCGAGCAGGCGGACGGAGCCGTGACCGCGTGCCGCTTCACTCACGGCTGGAGAATCCCTCCGGATCGGCGGCGGGGCAGGGGTCCCCGCCGCCAGTGACGGCCTGCCTCCGTGGCCAACGGAGTTGCCGTGTGCGAAGCACCCGGGTGCCCGTCACAAGATTCAGTGGAAGATCCCTTCTCGTAGAGCGAAGGCCACGGCCTGGGCCCGGTCGGTCACCTCGAGCTTGCGGTACACGGCGCGGGCGTGGGTCTTCACCGTGTCCTCACCGATCGACAGCCGCAGGGCGATGGCGCGGTTGGAGAGGCCCCGCACCATGAGGCCGAGGACCTCGCTCTCGCGCTGGGTGAGGCCGGTGTGCGCCCCGGGCCAGAACTCACCGCTCTGCAGGCGGGAGGCGGTCATCGCCACCCGCCCGGCCAGGGTCGGGTCGACGGTCACGTCACCGTCCATGACGCGGTCGAGATGGTCGGCCAGCTCGGGGCCCGTGGTGGTCTTGAGCAGGAAGCCCGAAGCCCCCACCCGGAGGGCCTGGAACAGGTACTGCTCGTCGTCGTAGACGGTGAAGAAGACCACCTTGATACCCGGGTGGCGGCGGACCAGCTCGGCGCACAGGTCGAGCCCGCTGGCCCCCCGGAGACGGACGTCGAGCAGGACGACGTCGGGGAGGCGCTCGGCGGCCAGCCGCAGGGCGTCGTCGCCGGTGGTGGTGGCGGCGGCGACGACCACCCGGTGGCTCTGAGAAGCGAGCATCGACGCCAGCCCTTCCAGCACCACCTGGTGGTCGTCGACCAGCAGCAGGCGCACCGGCGGACGGGTGGCGTCGACCGGAGGCACGATCGACAGGTTCTCCCCCATGGAATCCACCTTAGGGGTGAGGCGCGGAAGACGGAGAAGTCATAGGATCACCCAACTCACCCCTTGGCGCTTGACGCCCCGAATCGAGGAACATGACCGTCACGGAGCACGCAACTGTCACCAACATCCGGCCGCCGGCCAGTCCGGTGCAGATCGTGCCGTCGGTCCTGCCGGCGGACTACTCCAAGCTCGGCGAGGAGGTGGCCGCCCTGGAGGCGGCGGGCGTCGACAAGATCCAGTGGGACGTCATGGACGGTGTGTTCGTGCCCAACCTCACCTTCGGCCCCGACGTCATCAAGGCGTGCCGCCCGCACGCCACCGTGCCGTTCGAGGCCCACCTGATGGTGGTCAACCCCGACCAGATGATGCTCCAGTACCTCGACGCCGGCTGCGAGCTGCTCATCGTCCACGCCGAAACCACGCCCCACCTGCACAAGACGCTCTCCACCATCCGCGAGGCCGGTGGCAAGTCGGGTGTGGCCCTCAACCCCCACACCTCGCTCGACGTGGTCCGCCACGTCCTCGACCTGGTCGACATGGTGCTCGTCATGACCGTGAACCCCGGCTTCGGTGGCCAGAAGTACATCGCCACCATGGAGCCGAAGATCCGCGAGGCGGCAAAGATGATCGAAGAGAGCGGCTTCCCGATCGACCTCGAGGTCGATGGCGGCATCTCCTCCGACACGATCGCCGGCGCGGCAGCGGCAGGCGCCCGGGTCCTCGTCGCCGGCAGCGCCCTGTACAAGCACCAGGGCGGCCTCACCGACGCGGTGACGGAGCTGCGACGGCTGGCCGAAGAGGCCATGGCGGCGTAAGGGACGAAAGGGAGCGTTCGATGCCCGACAAGCAGGTCAACCTTCAGCGGGCCTACCGGAACGGCGACGGCCCGGGGCGGCCCATCATGCTCGCCATCGCCGGTGACAGCGCGGCCGGCAAGACCACCATCACCAAGGGGCTCGTGGAGTCCCTCGGGGCCGACCGCATCACGTCGATCTGCGTCGACGACTACCACCGCTACGACCGCGTCGAGCGCAAGAACCTCCCCTTCACCCCCCTGCACCCCGACTGCAACTACGTCGAGGTCATGGAGCAGCACCTCCAGCTGCTGGCCCTGGGCCATCCCATCCTCAAGCCCGTGTACAACCACACGGACGGCACCCTCGGCCGCCCGGTGCTCATCGAGCCGCGGGAGTACGTGATCATCGAGGGTCTCCTGCCGCTGTACTCCAAGATGACCCGGGCCTGCTTCGATGCCACGGTCTACCTCGACCCGCCCGAGCCCGTCCGCTACGACTGGAAGATCAAGCGGGACACCTCCAAGCGCGGTTACACCGAGGAGCAGGTCCTCGCCGACCTGGAGAAGCGCGAGCCAGAGTCGGCCCGGTTCATCCGTCCCCAGCGGTCCCAGGCCGACATCGTCATCCGCTTCGACAAGATCGAGGGCCGCGACCCGAACGAGCCGCTGTCGGCGACGCTGCTGCTGCGACCGACGATCTCGCATCCCGACCTGGCCAACATCCTCACCGACGACCACCGTGAGGCCATGCACCTGAAGCTGACCCGCGACGACGACGGCAAGCCGGTCGACGCCCTCCACATCCACTCCTACGCCCCTCGCGAGATCACCGAGGACGTGGAGCAGCAGATCTGGAAGGAGCTGGGTGTCGACGAGGAGGTGCCCGAGTCCCTCGGCACCATCGAGGCCGGCAAGCGTAGCGAGCCTCTCGCCATCGCTCAGCTCATCCTGCTGTACCACATGTTCCAGGCGCAGAACTCCCACTGAGGGCGGCCTTCGGCCGCCTTCGGGGGGAGTTCGTCAAGGGCGAAGTCCGGCCTTCCGGCCGGGCTCAGCCTGTTCCGGCGAACCAAGCCTCGGCTTTGCCTCGGCGGTTCGTCGGTGAAACGCCGGCCTCCGGCCGGCGTTTCAGAGATCCCGGGGTAGGTGGCCTGTCTTCAGGAAGGTCCTTCGGACCTTTGCGTCGCTGAGCCTGAACCTTTGCCAGCACCAGGCGACGACCAGGAATCCGGCGAGTTCCTCCAGGAGAAGCACCGTGAGGCCGTGGTCCAGGGCGGGGAGGCGGCCGGTGAGGGGGCCTCCGAAGGCGGGGTACCAGAACGCCTCGGTGCGGGCCCACATGCCGTCGGCCACCAGGTGGGCGAACATGCCGATGGGGACGGCCAGGAGGCTGCGGCGGACGTGACGGTGGCCCCGGGTGGCGAGCATGACGACGGTGAGGACGGCGACGGCGGCCAGGAGGGTGTGGGCCAGGCGGGCGCCACCGAAGGGGGCGTCGATGAGGTCGGGCAGGAGGGCGCCGACCACCACCATCCGATAGTCGAACGCCGGATCGCGGAAGACGAGCCAGACCAGGCCGAGGGCGACCCCGGCGGGCCAGAAGATCACTTCAGGGGCGCACGAGGATGCGCTCGCACTGCTCGCAGCGCACCAGGGCGTCGGCCGGCTCCTTGCGCATCCGGTCGAGCTCGGTGGCCGGCAGGGCGAGGTGGCAGCCCCCGCAGCGGCCGTTCACCAGCGGGGCGGCGGCGACGCCGCCCAGGTGGGCCCGCAGCTGCTCGTAGAGCGCGGTCACGTCGGCCGGGATTGCCGCCGCTGCCTCCTGGCGGGCGGCGAGCTCCGCCGCCAGGTCACGGTCGACTCCGGCCTGGCCCTCGGCCACCGCAGCCCGGAGTCGCACCCCTTCCCGGTCGAGCTCAGCCCTGCGGCTCTCCAGCTCGCCCAGTTGCTCGTCGAGGGTCTCCCGGGCGCCCATCGCCTCGAGCACCTCGTCCTCGAGCGCCGCCCGACGTTGGCGCATGGCCTCGCCCTCGGTCTGCATCGCCTGCAGCTCCCGAGGCACGGTGACCACGCCGGAGTACAGCTTGGCGTCGAGCTCGGAGACCTTCGACTCCAACAGCGCCAGCTCGGACTCGACCCGGCGCTGCAGCCGCGCGGCCTCGGCCGCATCGGCCGCGACCTCGGCCAGGGTGGTCTCGAGCCGGCCGAGCTCGTCCTCGCAGGCCCGCAGCTCGGCCAGCTCGGGAAGGTTTTGACGCCGGTGTCTCAGGCGGTCCGCGGCGGTGTCGTGGTCCTGGACCCTCAGCAGGTCGTGGAACACTGTCAAGCGGGCCGGCTACCCACGGTTGCGTCTGGTTGTCGGTGGTGAGTCGTCGTCGTCGTCGTCGACGACGACTGGAGGGATGAACACCTGTGGGGGTTGGGTGACGACGGGGAACTGAGGGACCGTCACCACCGGCTGCTGGGGTACCACCGGCTGTGGCACGGTCCCAACCGGCCCACGGGGCACGGTGGCGACCGGCGCGTCGTCGTTGAAGGTGTTGACCGCGTTGCCGCGGCCGTTCCCGGTGCTGCCGCTGTTGCTGCTGCCCGTGTTGCCGAAATTGCCGTTGTTGTTGGAGCTGAAGTTGCGCGACCCGCTGTTGGTGACCTCGCCACACGGCTTCGGCGTCAGCACTTCAGCCATCAGGCAGGCCGGGAGGTCGAGGTACTTGGGCGCACGCTGGTTGGGCACGCGCTCCGGCGGGGCGAAGTCCACGGGGGCCTGGCCCTGGAGGTACTGCCGCATATAGGTCCCGAAGATCATCGCCGGATACGTGCCGCCGTAGACCCGGGGGAAGGCGCCCACGTTGATCATGGAGTTCTCGTTGCTGGCCGGGTCTCCCATCCAGACCGCTGTGGCCAGCTTCGGCGTCACACCGACGAACCATGCATCCGCGTTCCTGTCGGTGGAGCCCGTCTTGCCCGCTACCTGCCACCGGGGGACCTGGGCGGCGAGGCCGGTGCCGCGCTGCACGACCTGGGTCAGGGTCTGGCTGACGGTTCGGGCATTGACCGCGGACACGGCCCGCTCGCCCTTGGTGGACTGCTTGAACAGCACATTGCCGTCGCGGTCCTCGATCCGGTCGATGAAGTAGGGCTCGTGGTACTCGCCGTCGTTGGCCAGGGTGGCGTAGGCGGTGGCCATCTCCAAAGGGGTGACCTCGCGGGCGCCGAGGGTGATCGCCAGGTCGGGTTGGAGGTCCGCGTTCTTGATCCCCATGCGCCGGGCGACGTCGACGACCTTTTCCGGCCCGACCAGCTTGATGAGGCGGGCATACGCACAGTTGACCGACTGGACCGTGGCCTCGCTGAGGCTCATCACCCCGCCGCCCTGGCCCTCGACGTTGCTGGGATCCCACACCTTGTCCACGCTGTTCGGGTTGGCGATGACGCATGGGGCGGTCCCGGCGATGGTGTCCGCCGGTATCTCGCCGTGCTCCAGCGCGGCCATGAGCGTGAGCATCTTGAACGACGAGCCGGTCTGGCGGCCGAGGCCGGTGATCAGGTCGACCTTGTGGTCGGCGAAGTTGAGCCCGCTGACCGCGGCCCGCACCGCCCCGCTCGCCGGTTCGACGGACACGAGGGCGGCGTTGAACTCCCGGCGGTCCTCCGGCAGCGTCTCGGCGATGGACCGCTCGGCGAGGGCCTGGACGTCGGGGACCAGGGTGGCGTGGACGCTGATCCCGCCCCGGAAGATCAGGCGGTCACGCTCGGCTTCGGTGCCGCCCAGGTACTTCGGGTCCTTCTGCAACAGGTCGACCACGTGGCGGGTGAAGTAGTTGCTGCTGTCGAAGTCCTCTTGAGCCACCGGCGTGGGCAGGGGCTCCTCTTTGAGCGACACGACCTGCTCAGGGGTCACGTGGCCCAGGCGGGCCATGCGGTCGATGATGACGTCGCGCCGGCCTCTGGCGTCCTCGGGGTTGTTGTAGGGGTCGGCGCCGACGGGGTTGCGGATGAGGCCGGCGAGCAGGATGGCCTGGCCCAGGGTGAGCTTGTCGACGTCGGTCTGGTAATAGCGCTCGGCCGCGGCCTGGATGCCGTAGGCGCTGTTGCCGAAGTAGACGGTGTTCAGGTAGCGCTCGAGGATCTCCGTCTTGGACATCTGCCGCTCGAGCCGAATGGCCAGCGAGGCCTCCTGCAGCTTGCGGTTGAGGTCCTGCTTGGGATTGAGCAGCGCAGTTTTGACCAGCTGCTGGGTGATGGTGGATCCACCTTCGGAGATCTCACCTGCTTCCAGGTTCGAGATCAGGGCCCGGGTCATCGAGCGCAGGTCGAGCGGGCCGTGATCGAAGTACCGCTCGTCCTCGGCGTCGAGGACCGCGGTGATCACGTGCTCAGGCACCTTGTCGATGGGGACCGGGAGGCGGTCCTCCTCGCCGCGGAGGTGCTGGAGGATGGAACCGTCGGCGGCGTAGAGGATCGACCGGGTGGCCAGCGGCGCCAGCTCGATCTTGGCCACGTCGGAGCCGGCCTCCCCGGCGGTGAAGAACGCCTTGGCCTGGTCGAAGAGCAACGCGCTGCCGAGGGCCAGGACGGCGCCCGCCACGCCGATGGTGACCGCCCACATGGCGACGACCCGAGCCCCCTTGCCGGCGTAGCTCCCCAGGGCCTGTCCGAACGGGCTGGGCTCAGAGGCGAACACGCCGAAACGCTACTTCGGTTCGGTCGGGCGCGGGGGCGCGCCGCCTTGCGGGGACCGGACTGCCGGGTCGGGCTAGCCCCACTCCTCGCCGAGCATCGCTTCCAGCCGCTCCTTGCGCCTGGGCTTCTCGGTCTTCGGGGTCTGCTTGGCCCGGCACCGACCGGAGAGGCCGTGGAGCCAGAGCGTGGTCTTGGCGTCGTCGCCGGGCTCCCCGACGACCCGGGCGTAGCAGTCCGGGCAGCGAATCGCCTTACGGGTGACGGGCTTACTCGTTGACATCGCCGATGCGCTTCCTGCGTCGCGTTTCCATGACTCGTGTTTCCATGTCGTTCCGAGTTCAAGGATACGCCCTCGCAGGACTTATGGGGGCTAGGCCGGTACTCTTGTTCTGACTAGAGTCCGCCACGTCGTCCGCAGGAAAAGAAGGAGCCAGACAGCATGTCGAAGCTGAGCGACATCATCGCCAGAGGTCAGTGCGCACTGTGCGGCAAGGGTGTCCACATCGACAACCACGAGGGCCGCGTGGCCTGCAACGGTTGCAACATGGCCACCGACAACTGCACCTGCCCGCCCGAGCGGTAGGTCGACTCCGCCCCTAGTGGCGGTCGCACTGGAGTCAGAGCACACCGTGCTCTAGTCTGACGCCATGCCCACGCGGGGTGACAGGGCGGCGGGCCGGGCGATGGTCCGGTAGGCGCGGCATGGGCGTCGCTCTCCTCGTTGCCCTCATCTGGGCCCTCATCCTCGTTCCTCCGGCCCTGAAGGCCCATGCCGCCCGCAAGGAGGCCTTCCTCGTCAGCTTCGGCGAGGGGCCGGCCGCCCTCTACACCCCACCCCGCCCTCGGTCGCGAGCGGTCGACCGGCGGCGGCGTATCGCCGGCGGTCTGCTGATCGCCATGGCCGCCACCCTGCTGATGGGGCTCCTCCCCACCTTCAGAGCGCTCCTCGTCGTCCACCTCTTCCTGGTCGACTCGTTCCTGGCCTACATCGGCGTGCTCGCCTACCGCGCCGACCGAAGGTGGGCCCAGCCCCACGTCGCTCCGGCCGCGCAAGGGCCGGTGTCATTGAGCCGGGTGCGGCGCTGGGAACGGCCTCCGGTACCGAGCACCGCGCTCGCCCCGGGGGCGGCGCCCATCTAGCGCTCGCCGTCAGCCGGCCCTGAACTGCGGTTGAAGATGAAGCCGACGATCATCCCCATCGGGTTGGTGACGCCGGCGGTCACGATGCCGCCGCCCACCTCCGCCACCGGCGCGTGGGGGGTGGGCGCTGAGGGACTCGAACCCCCGACCCCATCCTTGTAAGGGATGTGCTCTAACCAGCTGAGCTAAGCGCCCGAACAGACGAGGCTACCGGGGCGGGAAGGTGCGACCGAGCTGAATGAGGGCGGCGGTGGCCTCGGGAAGCAGGCCGGGAAGGCCGTCGGCCGGGAACCAGCGGGCGTCGGTGATCTCCGGGGAGTGGGCGGTCCGCTCCGGCAGGGCCGACTCCTCGGCGAGGCGGGCGTTGAAGACGACGTCGATCCGCCGCATGGCTGTGTCGATCACGACCACCGGCAGGCCGCTCAGCTCCACGTCGACGCCCAGCTCCTCACGCAACTCACGGCGGGCGGCGTCGGCCGGCTCCTCGCGCCGGCGGAGCAGACCGCCTGGGAATCCCCAGCCGTCGCGGCGGTAGGACTGGCGGACGAGCAGCAGGTGGCCGTCGGCCCGCTCCACCACGCAGATGGCCCCCACGTGGAAGGACGGCGTGGCCCTCCGGATCAGAAAGGTCCGGGCCACCTGGGGCAGTCGCTTGTAACCGGCCAGCAGGACGGTCTGGGTTCGGCGGGACACCAGCTGTCAGGCTGCGGTGGCCGGTACCGGGAAGGCGTTGCGGGCGGCGACGAGCTCGGCCAGGAGCTCCGGCGTGGCCGCGGCCACCGGCACCCGCCGGTCCTTCCAGCCGAGGGCGAGGAGCTCGCGCCCGGCCGCCTCTGTCACCCGGGCGCCCGCCTCCTGGCACACCAGCATGCCGCCCAGGTAGTCCCACGGACTGTGGGCGTGGTTGGAGCAGTCGACGTAGGCGTCGAGGTGGCCGCAGGCCACCGCGCAGAGGTCGAGGGCGGCCGCTCCCAGCGAGCGCATCTGGCGCCACCCGAGGTCGACCGGGGGGTAGCCGGTGAGGCCGAGCACGGCGTCGCTCAGGCTGGTGCAGGCCGTGGGACCGGTTGGGCGCCCGTTGCGCAGGGCGCCACCGCCCCGTACGGCCTCGAAGCGCTCTCCCGTGGCCTGGTTGACCACCAACGCCACCCGGGCGCCCCGTTCGTCGACCGCGCACAGGCTGGTGGCGAACCACGGGATGCCTCGCGACGCGTTGGTCGAGCCGTCGACCGGGTCGAGGGCCACGACGATGTCGCGGCCGGTGTCGTGCGGCCCCGTCTCCTCGCTCAGCACGCCGAGCCCCGCCCCCCGCAGGACTTCGAGGGCGGCGACGTCGGCCGCCAGGTCCGAGTGGTACTGGCCGGGCCGGGTCCCTGCGGGGCCCCAGTCGGCCAGGCCGTCGAGCGCGGACCGGACTGCGGCCGCCGCATCGGAGAGCACGGCCAGGAGCACGTCGTCGGTCACCCGCGAGAACGCTACAGCTACGCTCGCCCCGTCTTCCGTCCGCAACTCTGGAGGTACTGCTTGGCCGCCATCGACGTGGCGGGGTACGTCGCCGAACTGAAGGACCACGCAGTGGACCATGGCTTCCATGTCCACGACGAGCGGCACTTCGTCGAGACGTACTCACTCCGCCAGGTCTGGGAGGTCGATCTCCATCCCGAGGAGGGGTGCGGCGGCCCGCTCGACCTCCATCTGGCCCTGGAGGTCGAGCCTCGGGTGCTGCTGGCGTTCGAGGACGTCGCCGCCAACCTGCCCGACGACGACGAGCCGCCGGATGAGTTCTCGTTCCCGCTCACCTTCACCTGGGCCCTGCCTCCCCTGCCCAATGGGCCCGACCTGCTGGTCCTGGCCACCGACCTCGCCGGTGTGGGCGGACCCGAGCTGCCGCTCGAGGTGTCGGCCATCGACTCCTTCGGCTCGGTCACCGACGCGCCGGAGCGCAGCCTCACGATCGTCGCCCGTCAGCAGGTGTCCCTGGCCAAGGTCTGGGCCGGCGAAGAGCTGCTCTGCGACCTCCTGGACAGGTGCCTGGCCGTCAGCCGGTTCCTGCTCGAACGCGCCAACGCCTGGGGCGTGTGAGGGAGCGCAGCATCTGTCGAGAATCCCCTTGACACTCCAGGGCCCGGTCCTTACAGTGGGCCTCGGAGTCCCAAGGGGGCAACGCAGAGACCGACTCTCGGGTCGGAGGAAGCGGAACTTCCTCGGGGCTCCACCTTTTCGCGCCCGCCCGGATGGCGAAATCGGCAAACGCGATGGTCTCAAACACCATTGCCCGCAAGGGCTTGCGGGTTCGATTCCCGCTCCGGGCACCACCGTCCCACGAGTCGGGAGAACCAGTGCGTAAGGTAACCGGCGGTGAGCGCAGCAGAGCCTGAGGACGTCTGGGAGTCGGCTTCTCCAGAGGGACTGATCGACTGGGGCCCGACGACGTCGGTGCACCTGCCCTCCGCGTCCTCCGGAAGCACGGACTTCGCCATCCCCGACTACCTCTGGGGCTCCCGCGAGATTGACGGTGCGACGCGAACGCCTCAGGCAGAACCCGCCCCCGTGCTGCGGTTTCCGACAGCTGTCCCGCCGCCGCCCGACGTCGAAACGCCGTCTGCCGAGCACATGCGCTTCGTCCCCGCGACCACGACCGTCAGTGGCTCGTCCGGGCAGCTGGACGCCGCCGCACTCGATGCCCTCCTCGAGCCGACGCAGGCGCCGCCCACCCCGACCCCCAGGCGATCCGGCCACCGGTTGCGACGATTGCTGCACCGGCGTCCTCGGTAACCGGTCCGCAGGGCGCCAACGTGAAGAGGCCTGGACCGCGGACGGTCCAGGCCCTTTCATGTCTGCATCCCCGTCACACCGCCGCTCGGTGTGGCGCTCCCGCCAACTGCTGTCCGCTCAGGCGCCCTTGCCGTGCCCCTGGTCGGGCCTGGTCAGCCAGGCGTAGGCCTCGGCCAGATCCAGGGCCTGCGACGCCACATCCGCGCTCACCTTGCCGGTTCCCACCTGTACGTCGATGGCCTGGAGCACCGCCAGACGGGTGTTGATCCAAGCCTGCTGAAGTTCTTCTTCGGTTGCCATGGGCGGGACTCTATGCGGCGACGGCCGCGGGTATGCACCCGACGCGGACGTGGCCGCACCAAGATGTGGGCGTGAGCGCCCGGCGAGCCCTCCTGACAGCGAACCGGCGGCGGCGTACGGGAGACGCCCCGAGAGGCGACACCAAGGCCCCTCCGGTGTTCTGGGGCCGTGTCGGCGCCTACGAGGCCGTCACCCGCCACGGCATGCTGTTCCTGCTGTCCCCGGAGGCCTCGCATCCCAGCCGGCGGGTCACGAGCGTTTGACCGGCCCGGGAGGCCGGTCGGCAAGCACGCAAACGGCGGGAGTCATCAGGCCGGCCGTTTGACCGCCTTGGCCAGCCAGAAGAACCCGACCATCCCGGCCACCGCGGTGCGTTCCAGCATGTGGTCGACCTTGTAGCCCCGCTGGTTCATCAGCCCCAGGAGCTTGTCGCCACCCTGGCGCCACCCGACCTTGCTGACCGCCCCGGCCAGGCTGCGGGCGGGAATGTTGCGGATCCCGGTCAGCTCCTCGACGGCGAAGTGCTCGGCCAGCTCCCGCCGGAACTCGTCACGGTCGAACCGGCGGTAGTGGTAGTCGTTGCCCAGGACGTGCTCGCCCTCTCGGGCCCCGTCGTTGCCCAGGGCCTGCCAGGCCCGGAAGACCAGGTTGTAGTTGAGGGTCGAGATCGACAGAGGGGCGTACGGGGCCATGACCCGGGCCAGCTCACCGAGGTACCTCTGGCGGTCGCCGTCACGCAGGTGGGGGTGCACCTCGATGGAGATGGCCGCGGCCATGACGCCGGAACGCAGGGGCAGGTTGCGCAGGTCCGACTGCACGGCCAGCACCCGCGCTCCGGCGGTGCGCTGCTGCATCTTGCGCAGGCAGGCCTCGCTGTAGTCGATGGCGACGATCGGCTGGCCCAGCGGAACCAACGCCTCGGTGATGCGCCCCGTGCCGCAACCGGCGTCGAGGATGGGCCCGAACGGCCGGCCCAGGCGGCGGACGACGGTAGGCACCTCGACCAGGTCGGTGTAGCCGACGTACATGTCGTCGTACCACTCGCTCTCCTCGCTGCGGAAGTTCCGCTCCTTCTCCTCCTGGTCGGAGAGCTCCTGGGCGGTGAGGAAGACGACGATGCCGTCGACGACCGGATAGAGCGCGCCGCACGTCGGGCACTCGAGCGACGTCCCGGACTCGGTGAGGGGGGCACCCTGGTCGAGCGGGCAGCAGAGGAGGTCGAGCAGCTCTTGGTCCACCGCGGCACGCTAACCGAGGCTTGCCAGCACCTCTTTGAGCAGTTGGGTGGTGGTCTCGTTCGACGCCCGGGCCCAGTCGGAGCCGCCGGCCAGGCGGTGACGTGACTCGTACTGGTCGAGGCCGATGGACCACGCCCGGTTGGCCTCGGCGATGTCGCGGTGCAGCGACATGTAGGTCTGAGGCATGGGGATGAGGGAGTACTCGACGGTTGCCGAGTTCCGCGACGTCTGACGGATGACCACGCTGAGGGTGTCGGCGAAGTCGGGCGGGATGGAGGTGTGCCGGGAGATGATCTCCAGCTCCTCGGGCGCCCGCGGGTAGTCGACGAGGAGCATCTGGAACAGCGGCGCGGCCTGGAGCAGCGAGATCATGTCCTCGACGAGGGACGCGGCCTTGGCCGGGGTCTTGTTCGACAGGAAGGCGGCGAAGGTCTGGCGGTTGAGCACCACCTGGTACCGCTTGCGGCCGCTCAGGGCCAGAGCCCGGAAGTGGGCCTGGTAGTCGGCGAAGAGGCCGGCGAAGGTGGCGGCGTCCTCGGGGGCCAGGTCCATGCCCTCGGTCCACCGGCTGCGGTCCTCGTCGTCGAGGAAGAGCAGCGGCGGCTCGTCGGCCACGAGCATCTCGAGCCCGGCGTACTCCCGCTCCAGGGCGAAGAGGTAGGCGAACGCCTCGGTGTTCTGGAGGTGGGCGGCGCCGGGCACCCGCAACAGGTCCTCCGCCGTGCTCGGCAGCGACGCCACGAAGGCGGCGAACGCCTTCCCCGCCGCCAGCTGGGGCACCTGTACCGAGCGGCGGTGGGCGAAGCAGGAGCGGGCCAGATCGTCGTCGGAGAAGCACTCGAGCAGCTCCTCGAGCTCCACGTTGAGCGCCCGGGCGACGGTCTCGATGGCCAGGCCCCGGGTGCTCATCCGCGTCGGGAGGCGGTACGGCTTGAGCCGGCTCTCCATCAGCCCGATCATGGCCACCGACACCGGACGCTGCGGGTCGAGCTCGGCCGTGCGGACGCTCAGCCCCTCGCGCGTGAGGTGCTCCTTGGCCCGCAAACGGCGCAGGCGATCGGCGAGGGGCTCGGAGGTGTTCGCGGCCAGAACGTTACTTGCTGAGAATCCTGGTTCCGAGGATGGTTTCGGGTACGGTTCCGGCGGGATGAAGGTCATGCCGCTGAAGACAGCGTTGCTCGTCCCGGGCGACGACATCATCGAGGTTGCGCAGGGCGCGCTGGAGACTGCCGGTCTCCAGCCCGAGCCCTCCGACATCCTCGTCATCTGCGAGTCGCCCCTGGCCATCACCCAGGGGCGCATCGTCGACCTCGACGACGTGCACCCGGGCGTGGCGGCCCGCATCCTGTGCCGTTTCTTCAACTTCGACAGCAGCCTGTGCAACCCATATGCCTTTCAGGTGGCGATCGACCTGGCCGGCCTGCCCCGCATCCTGCTGGCCCTGGCTGTGGCCATGCCCGGACGAGCGCTCGGTCGCCACGGCGACTTCTACCGCATCGCCGGCCGCCAGGTGACCTGGATCGACGACGTCCCCGGGAACCTTCCGCCCTACACCCAGGACATCGTCCTCGGCCCGGACGATCCCACGGGCGTGGCCTGCAAGGTGGCCGCGGCCCTGGGCTGTGGCGCCGCGGTGGTCGACGCCAACGACCTCGGCCGGGTGGAGATCTGCGGCGCGTCGCCGTTCATCGATCACGACCTGCTGGTCGAGTCGATGCGGCCCAACCCCCAGGGCAACGCCGACGAGCGCACCCCGCTCGTGCTGGTCCGGACATCCTGACCTCTCCTGCCATGAGCCAATCCTCCGCCCCCTACTTCGAAGCGCTGTGCGCCTACGCGGAGGTACCCCGCGCCGCCTTCCACACGCCTGGCCACATCCAGGGCAAGGGCGCCCATCCCGACATGCGGGCCGCAGTGGGCGACCGCATGCTGTCGCTCGACATCAGCCCGGGCCTGGGCAACATGGACGGCGTGCCGGGTTCGGCCCTCGACCGGGCCCAGGAACTGGCCGCCGAGGCCTATGGCGCCGACCGCACCTGGTTCCTGGCCAACGGATCCACGCTCGGCAACCAGGTGATGGTCACGGCGGTCTGCCACCCCGGCGACACGATCCTGACGTCGCGCAACACCCACCGGTCGATCATCTCCGCCCTGATGATGGGCGGCGTCCGCCCGGTCTACATACCCGCCGAGCTCGATCCCGAGAGCCACATCGCCCACGGGGTCACTCCGGCCCAGGTGGAGGCCAACCTGGCGGCCCATCCCGAGGTCCGGGCGGTGCTGATCGTCTCCCCCACCTACTACGGGGTGTGCTCCGACGTGGCCGGCATCGCGGAAGCCGCCCACCGCCACGGCGTGCCCCTGCTGGTCGACGAGGCTTGGGGCCCCCACTTCCCCTTCCACCCCGACCTGCCGCCCCACGCGTTGTCGCAGGGGGCCGACATGGCCGTCGCCGGAGCCCACAAGCTGCTCAGCGCCTTCCTGCAGGCCTCCATGCTCCACGTCCAGGGCGACCTGGTCGACCACGCCCGCGTCGAGGTCGTCAACCGCATGCTGCAGAGCACCAGCCCCTCGTGCCTGCTCCGGGCATCGATCGACGTGGCCCGCATGCAGATGGCCACCGAGGGTGAGGCCCTCCTCTCGACGGCCATCGAACTGGCCGAGGAGGCCCGGGCCCGCATCGAGGAGCACCCGCTGCTCTCCTGCCTGGACAAGCGGCTGATCGGCTCCCACGGCGTCGTGGCCTTCGACCCGACGCGGCTGTCGGTCAACGTGATCAGCACCGGCTACACCGGCTACGACGTCGAGCGGATGCTGTTCGACGACCACGCGGTGACGATGGAGATGGCCGACTACGCCAACGTGCTGGCCAACGTGACCATGGGCCACAGCCGGTCCGACCTCGACCAGTTCGTCGACGCGCTGCACGCCATCGCCGACAAACCCAGCGCCCACCAGCTCGACGCCCAGGGCTTCGTGGAACGGGCCCTGTACGAGGTCCCGGAGCAGGTCATGAGCCCGGGCGAGGCCTTTCACGCCTCTCAGGAGCGGGTGCGGCTGGCCGACGCCGTCGGCCGCATCTCGGCTGAGATGGCGGCCACCTATCCCCCCGGCATCCCGGTCGTGGTGCCGGGCGAGCGGCTCACGCCCGCGCTCGTGGCCCACCTGACCGCCCAGGTCGCGGCCGGCGGGCGCATCGTCGGCCCCCAGGACCCCAAGCTGGACCGCATCCAGGTCGTATGCGAATGATCCGCGGCCTCCTCGGGGCGGCCGGGATGGCCGGGGCCGCCGCCACCGCCGGCTGGTTCGTGCTGGCCCGGGTGCAAGGCGACAGCGAGATCGGCTTCGGTCCCAGCACCATCATCGGCACCGACGAAGGAAGCGTCCACGCCGAGATCGAGCTGATCAACCGGGGCCGCGAGGCGGGCGTCATCCGCAAGGTCGAGGGCACGCTCGAGGAAGGCCCTCCGGGCCGGGTCCTGGTCACCCGGAAGGACAGTCAGCCACCCCAGCGCGGCTGGTGGGTGTCGAACATCCTCAAGCCGGGTGAGAGCTGCATCGCCGAGATCGACGTGGAGTTGGTCGGACCCGGAACCGGGCCGGTCATCATTTCCGTCGACGTCCACGAGATCGGGCGGCGACTCCTCGTGCACCGTCGCACCCGTCTGACCCTTCCCATTGGAGTTCCGGCCACTCCAGTTTGACCCTTGGTTGGGTGTTCGCTCCCTGGTAACCGGGGGGTCGAACCGGGAGACTGCGACAGCACGCTTAGTGGGAGGCTGGGAATTGTCAGACACCCTTATCGCCGACGTACCCCTGCAGCCGGAGGACCCACGCGAGTGGCAGCCGTCTGGAAAGGTGTCCCAGGCCCAGGAGCTGCGGGCGGCCGAGACGGCCCAACGGGGTCTGCCCCGGGGCTACAAGCTTCCCGCCGCGGCCCGACCCATCCTCACGGCTGCGGCCAAGACCGACCTGCGCCGCTCCACGCTGACCGCGGTGGGCGATGCCGCGCTCTTCATCGGCGCCGGCGTCACCGCCGCCCTGGCCCACGCCGTCCTCCCGTCGGCTCTCGCGTGGGCGATCAGCCTGGTGGCCATCGTGGTCATGGGCCGCAGCGGCCGGGCCCTGGAGTGCATGGTGCACGAGGCGTCCCACCGCAACTGGCAGCGCCAGGGCCGGTGGAACGACCTCCTGGCCAACGTGCTGGCCGGGTTCCCCACGGCCAGCCAGGTCGGCGAGTACCGCCGCAGCCACATGGTCCACCACGCCCGCCTCGGCAGCGACGACGACCCGGACATCATCCGGTACGAGCAGTTCGACCTCGAGGCCATGACCGGCCTGTCCGGCGGCCAGCTGGTCAAGGGTGTCGTCCGCCGCCTGCCGGCGTACAACTGGTCCTGGTACACCGCCATCGGCACCAGCGCCGTCACCCTGCTTCTCTCCGGCGCCTGGTACGCAGTGGTCGTCGGGGCCGTCGCCCTGGCCGGCGACATGCGCCTGGCCCTGCTGACCTGGGCCCACATGCTCGTCGCCTTCGGCCTCGTGCTGCCGGTGATCCGCATGCTCGGTGAGGCCGGCGAGCACCGCTTCATCGCCGGGAACACCGCCTTCAACGCCACCATCTCGAACCTGGGCTGGGCCCACCGGTGGATCATCCACCCCCACGGCGACGGCCACCACAGCCTCCACCACCTGTGGTCGTCGGTCCCCCACCACCAGATCCGCAAGATGCACCTGACCCTCGCCGAGCTCGACGCCGACAACTTCGCCGCCAACATCCAGTGGCGGAAGAAGGTCCTCGAGAACGTCCGCACCGGACTGGATGCCTAGCTTCTCGCTGAGCATCGCCGGCGAGATCGCCGAACGACATCCCGACATCCTGGTAGGAGGCCTCCTGGCCTCCGATCTGAGGGCCGCGGCGGCCACGGTGGCCGGCCAGCCCTTCCCCGACGACACCGCGGTCGCCCTGGTCAGCCAGGACGTCACCATCGAGCTGGTCGCCGACCACCCGCTGATCCGCGACTGGCGCACCGCCATCGCCGCCTGCGGCCTCAAGCCGTCGACCTACAAGTCCAGCCCCGAGCAGCTGGCCCGCCGCACGCTCAAGAGCGGCCCGGTGCGCACCGGCCTGGCCCTGGTCGACGTGTACTGCGAAGTGGCCACCCGCCACCTCGCCCCGCTGGGCGGCTACGACGTCGAGCGGCTGCCTGGGTCGTCCATAGACCTGCGGCTGGCCAACCCGGCGGCCGACGCCTTCATCCCCCTCGGCGGAGGCGACATGCCTCTCACCGACCAGGTGGCCGTGTACGCCGCCGGCTCCACCGTCCTCTGCTGGGCCTACAACTGCCGGGACTCCCGGGAGACCTGCCTGACCGAGGACACAGAGAGCGGCCTGTTCCTGGGCGAGGCGGTCACCGCGGTCCAGCACGCGGCGCTGCGCACCGCCCTCGACGACCTGGCTGCCCGCCTCACCGCCGCCGGGGCGCAGGTCGGCCCGATCGCCTTCGCCGACCGGTACCACCCCTCCATCACCATCGAGTGAGCAGTTGACCCGCTCTACCCGGGTCGGCTGCTCACTCGATGACACACTTCCACCGTGCAGCAGACGTGGTGGACCCGGCCCGCCTTCCTGGTCGTGCTCGCCCTGATCCCACTGGTGGGTTGGTTGGTGCTGGCGGTGCTGCCTTGGGGCGTGGTGGTCGGCGCCCTACTGGCCATGGGGCTGGGGGTCGCCGTGATCGGGAGCCGAACAGCCCGGCCCACGCGCGCCACGCCGCCGGCGCCACCGCCGCCCGCCCAGCACCCTCCCGACGTGAGCACGCCGGCCGCACCCGGCGGCCTCCTGCCCTTCGCCGTGAAAGGCCCGACCGAGCTGCCCACCTTCGCCGACGTCGGCGGGATGCTGGGACTCAAGACCGAGCTCAAGGACACCGTCGGCCTCGCACGTGGGGCCCCGGCTGACCCGCGGCGCTGGAACGGGCTGCTGCTCCACGGCCCGCCCGAGGTGGGCAAGTCCTTCATCGCCGAGGCCGCGGCCGGCGAGTTCGGCCTCAACCTGGTCCATGTGACCACGGGCGACGTGGTCTCGTCGTACGCCGGCGAGCACCGCGCCTTCGCCTTCGCAGCCGCCCGCATCCCGTGCATCCTGTTCTTCGACGAGCTCGACGCCATCGCCCAGCGCGGCGACCACGTCGACAACCAGGAGGCCCGGCGGACACTGAGCGAGCTCCTGCGGCAGGTCGAGCAGTCGAGGCGGGTGCCCGAGCTCATCGTCATGGCCGCGACCAACGAGCGCGACGCCCTCGACCCGGCGGTCATCCGGCCAGGGTGCTTCGACCGCCACATCCGGGTCGACCTGCCCGACGCGCCGGCCCGGGCCGCCATCCTGGGCGCGGCCGTGAAGGGCAAGCCACTCGCGCCCGACGTCGACCTGCAGCGCCTGGCGGTGTCCGCCGAGGGACTCACGCCCGCAGCCATGGCCCGGGCGGTGGAGGCGGCCTCGCGGGCCGCGCTCAACGGGTCCACCGGATCGGCCGACGTCGTCCAGCTGACCGCTGCCCACCTGCGAACCGCCTTCACGCACAGCCGCGGCACCGACCGCCCCTCGGTCGAGGACTGGTCGTGGGACCGGCTGATCCTGCCGGCGCACACCAAGGCCGAGCTGCAGCAGGTGGCGGCCATGGTGAGGAGCCCGGAGCTGGCCCGAACTCTCGGGGTGGAACCGCCGGCCGGTCTGCTCCTCACCGGCCCGCCCGGCACCGGCAAGAGCACCATCGCCAAGGTCTTCGCCGCCCAGGCCGGCTGCTCGTTTCACCCGATCACCGGTGCCGACGTGACCAGCCCGGGTCTGGGGCAGTCGGAGCGGTCAATGGCCCGCCTCTTCGACCGGGCCCGCGACAACCAGCCGTCGATCATCTACTTCGACGAGATCGACGCCATCGCCGGCACGTGGGCCGAGCTCCTGGCCGGGGTCGACGGGGTCGGCGGCCGGCGCGGCGTGTTCGTGGTGGGCGCCACCGACCGGCCCGACGAGCTCGATCGCGCCCTGCTCCGGAGCGGCAGGCTGTCGCGCAGCATCGAGATCCCGCTTCCGGACTTCAAGGGGCGGATCGCCCTACTGCAGCTGTTCACCGCCGGCGTGCCCCTCGACCGGGTCGACGTCGACGAGCTGGCCCGGCACACTGCCGGCCTGAGCGGCGCCGACCTCAAGGCCCTGTGCCAGGAGGCCGCGGTCGCGGCCCTGACCCGGTCGGCCGCCGTGGTGACGGCCGACGACATGCGCGCCGCCCTGGCCAAGCGCCGAGGGGCCCCGAGCCGCGCCGGGCGTCGCTTAGACCAGTAGCGAGCTGGCCAGCGGCCGCAGGGCCCCGACGGCGTTCGACTCGGGGGCGTGGTCGATCGGAGAGGCGCCAGCCTTGTCGGCGGCGGACACGCTGCGGTCCTCGGGGATGACGATGTCCGGGTCGACCCCCAACCACTCGCGGATGGCCCGCAGGTCGTCGTCGTCCGAGACCTTGTTGGCCACGACCACCCGCCGGGTGATCCCCTTGGTGGCAGCCATGTCGAGGAGCCGCCGGGCCACCTCGGCCGAGCGGGGGTACGGCTCCACGACCACGACGAGGGCGTCGATCTGGCTCTCGTCACCCCGGGCCACCGTCATGACGCCTCCGCCGAGGTCGACGACGACCACGCGGCCCGGCTTGTCCTCCAGTGCGGCGAGCAACTGCCCGGCCGAGAGACCGCCTCAGCCGGGGCGGAACTGGTCGAACTTGCGGACCTGCACGATGCGCAGGCGCTCGCCGGCCTCGGCCGCGAACCGGTCGACGATGTCCTCCATCGACGACGAGATCGCCGGCCCGTCGAGCAGCATCTCCTCCCGGGCGCCGATGATCCCGTAGGTCCCCTCGACGCCGAGCCCCAGCGAGATACCGAGGTTCGGGTTCTCGTCGGCGTCGACGGTGAGCACCTCCCGACCGTCCTCGGCCATGAGGCGGGCCAGCACCCCCGCCACTGTGGTCTTGCCCGATCCGCCCTTGCCGGCGACAGCGATCTTGGTCACGGCGGTCTCCTCTCCGGTCAGCTGCTCGATGTGGTGGGAAGGGCCTCACTGGCCTCGGCTGCTTCGGTCAACCGGTCGGCCAGACCGGCGACGGCCCGCTTGGCCGGGGTGTCGGGGTCGAGGGTGACCAGGGGCTGGGCGTTGCGTTCGGCCTGCTTCACCGCAGGATCGAGCGGCACCGTGGCCCACAGCGGGACGCCCAGTTCGTCGAGCGCGGTCTCCACGTAGGCCTGATCGTCGACGGACTCGATCTTGTTGGCCACTCCGACCAGTCGCACGCCGGCCGGCCACTCCCCCATGCCGACGAACCGCCTGGCCGTCAGCACCGACTTGGCGAAGGGCTCGACGACCAGCACGGCGATTCCCGAGCTTCCGACCATCCCCCCCGCCACCTGGAGCGTTCCGCCCTGGAGGTCGACGACGACCCAGCCGCCCTCGTCGTCGAAGGTGCGGGAGACCGTGTTGAAGGCGACGGTGCCGGACCACCGGTCGAGGAAGCT
>CADCTB010000220.1:11321-11695 GCA_902805665.1 uncultured Acidimicrobiales bacterium | reverse complement strand
GGGGGGGTGGCGGCCCTGCTGCTCCTGGGCGTGGCGCTGGCGGTGCGGGCCCGGGCCCACCGCGAGCACCTGCTCTTCGTGCGGGGTCAACGGACGGTGTGGCCGTTGTACCGGCGGGCGTACTACACGGCGTCCCTGGCCACCGCTCCCGCCGCAGCCAAGGAGACACGGATCTTCGGCCTGACCGAGTGGCTCGTCGCCCGGCACGAGCGGGAGTGGGAGTCGGTGGTCTCGTCACTGGGCCCGCAGCGGGCCAAGGTCCGGGCCTGGCTCGTGCGCACGCAGGGGATGCTGACGGGCGCCCACGTCGCCGTCTTCGTCTACCTGGGCTACGCCGCGACCTCTGGTCGGATCGGCCTGGGCACCTTCACCGC
>CADCTB010000220.1:0-11311 GCA_902805665.1 uncultured Acidimicrobiales bacterium | reverse complement strand
GCCGCTCTGCAGGCCACGATCGGCCTGACCAGCCTGACGGCCACCAGCCACGAGGACGACGCCGTCGACTTCGGCATGGCGTCGCTCGATGCGGTGACCCGCATCGAGGAGCGGGCCCAGTCGACGTCGCCCGCTCGTCCCGCCACGACGCCGGCCGTTGACGACATGCCCCGGGAGAGCATCCGCTTCGAGGACGTGACGTTCACCTATCCCGGAGCGGAGCGCCCGGCCCTGCAGGGACTCTCCCTCGAGCTGCCCGCGGGACGGTCGGTGGCAATCGTCGGCGCCAACGGCGCGGGGAAGACCACACTGGTCAAGCTCCTCGCCCGGCTGTACGAGCCCGACTCCGGCCGCATCCTGGTCGACGGGACGGACCTCGCCGATCTCGACCCGGCCGCATGGCGGCGCCGCCTGGCCGTCATCTTCCAGGACTTCGAGCGTTACGAGCTGCCGGCCCGAGACAACATCGGGTTCGGCGCCCTGTCGCTTCGGTCGGACGACGCGGCACTGGCCACAGCCGTCCGCCTGGCCGGGGCCACCGACGTGATAGAGCGACTTCCCCACGGCATGGACACAATCCTGTCCCGCCGGCATCCGGGCGGCGTCGACCTGTCGGGCGGCGAGTGGCAGAAGATCGCTCTGGCAAGGGCCCTGCTGGCGGTGGAAGGGGGCGCCCGGGTCCTGGTGCTCGACGAGCCGACCGCCAACCTCGACGTGCGGGCCGAAGCCGAGCTGTTCGACGCCTTCCTGGAGCGGACCGCGGCGTGCACGACCGTGCTGGTGTCTCACCGCTTCTCCACGGTGCGGCGGGCCGACCTCATCTACGTGGTGGACAGGGGCGGCCACGTCGTGGAGGCCGGCACCCACGATGACCTGGTGGCCGGCCGCGGGCGATATGCCGAGTTGTTCGCCCTGCAGGCCGCGAGGTTCGGATGAGGCAGTCAGCCGCTCGCCGGGCAGGAGCCCTCCTCGTGCTCGCCCGCGCCGCCGGACGGGGACGGACCACGACGGTCATCGTCCTCAGCATCCTGGTGGCGTGCTGCTCGACGTTCATGGGGCTGCTGTTCAAGGTGCTGGCCGACGGCGTCGTCGCCCGCGACCGCCCCCCTGTCCTGATCGCCGCCGTGTTCCTCGCGGTGGCGGGCACGTTCCAGAACGCCGGCGGCCGGTACGTCCTCCTCCTGGTCGCCGACATCCACGACCGGGCCACCCTCACCATGAACCGCGACCTCATGCGGCTCTGCGGGACGACTCCCGGCCTGGAGCACCATGAGCGGCCGGAGTACCTGGACCGCATGGCTCTGCTGCGCGACGACACCCGGGTCCTGGCCGACGCCCTGCGCCAGGCGGTCGTCGCCCTCGTGCTGGTCATCCGGGTCCTCACGACCGCGCTGCTGCTCTCGAGCGTGCACCCGGTCCTTCTCGTGCTGCCGGCGTTCTCGTTGCCGTCGCTGTGGACCGGCGCCCGCAGCCGGCGCATCGTCCAGGACGCCCGGGAGTCCAGCGCCGGGCAGGGCCGGCTGCTCGACCATTTCCTCGGGCTCTCGGCGGGAGTGGCCGGTGGTGCCGAGGCCCGCATCTTCGGCATCGGCCGGGAGATCTCCGACCGGTCCCGGGCGATGTGGGACGAGCGGGCCGAGGTGATCGCCCGGGCCCAGCTCCGGGCGTCCCTGCTCCAGGCGGCCGGCTGGGCCGTGTTCGCCATCGGCTACGCGGCGGCCATCGTCTGGGTCGTCTACCGGGCGCTCGACGGCGACGCCACGGCCGGTGACGTCCTGCTCGTGGTCGTGCTCGCCGCCCAGGTCAACGGCCAGGTCGGCCAGTCGGTGACCCTGTTGGGGACGTCGCTCGACGCAGCCAAGGCCATCGACCGCTGGCTGTGGCTGCAGGACTATGCCGCAGCCGACGGGCGAGGAGACGGCTCGGCCTCCGTGCCTCCACCCCGGCCGTTGCGCCACGGCATCTCGCTGCGGGGCGTCACGTTCCGGTACCCCGGAACCGATGTCGACGTGCTGCACGACGTCGACCTCGACCTGCCCGCCGGGGCGACGGTTGCCGTGGTGGGCGAGAACGGAGCCGGGAAGTCGACCCTCGTCAAGCTGCTCTGCCGGTTCTACTCCCCCACCTCGGGCACCATCACCGTCGACGGCGTGGACCTGCAGTCGATCGACGTGGCGGCCTGGCGGGCCCAGCTGGCCGGGGGCTTCCAGGACTTCGCCCGGCTCGAGCTGCGGCTGCGGGAGTCGGTGGGCGTGGGCGACCTTCCCCGGATCGACGACGGTCAGGCGGTGGCGGCCGCCCTGGCCCGCACGGAGGGCGGCGACCTGGCCGACGGCCTGGCCGAGGGCATCGAGGCCCAGCTCGGGCGGCAGTTCGACGGCGCCGAGCTCTCCACCGGGCAGTGGCAGAAGGTGGCGGTGGCCCGGGCCGTCCTCCGGGAGGCCCCCACGCTCCTGCTCCTCGACGAGCCGAGCTCCGGTCTCGACGCCCGGGCCGAGCATGCGCTCCTCGAGCGCTACACCGACGCGGCCCGGGAGGTGGCGGCGACCACCGGCGCGGCGACGCTGCTGGTGTCCCATCGCTTTTCCACGGTCCGGGCCGCCGACCTCATCGTGGTCATGGACGGCGGCCGGGTGGTCGAGCGGGGCACCCACGAGGAGCTGGCGGCCCGCGGCGGCATGTACGCCGACCTCTATTCCATCCAGGCCCGCGCCTACGGCTGACGGGCCACCGGGATGTCGAAGCTGACGACGGCGCCGCCCGCGCCCGCGTTCGCCACCCGGATTGAACCACCGTGGGCCTGGACGAGGTCGCGGGCGATCGACAACCCCAGCCCACTTCCCCGCGAGTCCGCCGAGGGTGCCGTCCGATCGAAGAGGTGCTCGAGCCGGTCGGGAGGGATGCCCGGGCCGGAGTCGGTCACGGTGAACCGCACATCGCCGGCGACGGGCTCCACCGTCACCCGGACGGAGCCGCCTTCCGGCGAGTGCCGCACCGCGTTGGAGAGCAGGTTGGCCAGGACCTGGCGCACACGGGTCGGGTCGGCCTCTATCTCGGGAACATCACCCGCGACGTCCGGCGACAGGGTGATCCCCCGCCGGCCGGCCAGTGCGGTGAGGCTGGCGACGGCGTCCTCAACCAGGGCCCGTGGCGACGTCGGCTCGTAGTGCAGGGTCAGGCGGCCGGCGTCGGCCAGGGCCAGCGTGTGCAGGTCGTCGATCAGACGGCCCAGGAGCTCGGTCTCCTCGAGGAGCGAGGCGAGGTGGCGGTCGTCGCGGGGATGGATTCCGTCGACCTGGGCCTCGATCCCGCTCTGCAGGACGGCGAGCGGCGTCCGCAGCTCATGGGTCACGTCGGCCAGGAAGCGGCGGCGCTGCGCTTCCGAGTCGGCCAGGCGGGCGGCCATCTCGTTGAACGTCCGGGTGAGCGCCCGCAGCTCCCGGGGCCCGTCGGGCCGGACATTGACCTGGTAGTCGCCGTGGCTGAGGCGGTCGGCCGCGCCCAGCAGCTCGGAGACCGGCCGGCTGATACGGCGGTAGGCCAGGGCGGTGGCGCCGCCACCGATGACCAGGACGAACGCTGCGAACCCGAACGGGCTCCATGGCCCGCCCCGTCCGTCAACACCACGGTCGGGCCGAGCGCCGCCCCTGGCGTTCAGCCCGATCACGATGCCGGTGCCGATCAGTGAGAGCAACACGCCGAGCGTGACCAGGAGGAACCGCCGGCGGAAGTGTCGAGGCGCCCGCCGCCAGGGCGGACCGTGGGGCGACCACTCCTCCCCTTGCGGCCACCACGGCGGCGGGCGTCTCATCCCTCGGTGTCCGCGAACCGGTAGCCGACGCCGTGAACAGTGACGACGTAGCGGGGCCGGTGCGGGTCGGGCTCCAGCTTGCGCCTGATGTTCTTCACGTGGGCGTCGATCGCCCGGTCGTAGGACTCGATGGCCACCCCGTGGATGGCGTCGAGCAGCTGGGACCGGGTGAAGACCCGCCCGGGCTGGCGGGCGAGGTGGGCCAGCAGCTCGAACTCGGTGGCGGTCAGGTCGACCGGGCGGCCGGCGACGGCCACGGTGCGGCGGGAGGGGTCGACCGTGACGTCGCCCACCCGGATCGGACCGTGGTCGTCGCCGGCCGCAGAGCCGCCGCTGCGCCGAAGCACCGCTCGGACCCGGGCCACCAGCTCTCGGGGGCTGAACGGCTTCACGAGGTAGTCGTCCGCGCCCAGCTCCAGGCCCAGCACCCGGTCGACCTCGGAGCCCCTTGCCGTCAGCATGATGATCGGCACCTGCGAGCGCCGGTGCAGCTCCCGGGCCACGTCGATCCCGTCGAGCCCGGGCAGGCCGAGGTCGAGCACCACCAGGTCGGGAGCGACGGCCCGGGCGCTGGCCAGCGCGGCCGGGCCGTCGGCCGCGGTGGTCACCGAGAACCCGGCGTCGACCAGGTAGTCGCGGACCACGTCGAGGATCTTGGGCTCGTCCTCGACCACCAGCACCGTCCGGGCCATGTCACATCCTTGCCTCCGGCTTCGGATCGGACTGCTTCGCGCTGTCCTGCTCGTGGGCCCGGCGGTGCTGCTCCTCGAAGCGCCCTTCCGGGCCGGCGCCCCAGGGGCCGTACCCGCCGTAGCCCCGGTGGCCGCCCCGGGCCGCCCGGACCAGCAGGAACACCAGCAGGATGGTGAGCAGCGGGAAGAGGAAGAAGCCCCCGCCGTGCCCGTAGCCCCAGCCGCCGTAGCCGCCGACGACCCGGACCACCTCACCCGTGCCGTCACCGCCGACCGTCCGGGTGACCACCTCGTGGCTCTGCCCGATGCGGTACGCGGTCCCGGCCACCCCGAGGATCACCGTCGCCGCCAGGACACCGGCCAGGATGCCGGTCCACACTCGCTTGTTCATCGCTCTTTCTCCTTTGTCGTCTCGTACAGGGGTGATCGTCGCCCCGAGATGTGAACGCGTGATGGAGACGGTGCGGAGATTTCTGCGATCAGGCGGTACGGTCGCCGGCGTGGTGACCACCGACCCTGTCGAGCGACTCCGGGCGCTCTGCCTGGCCCTGCCCGAGGCGGTGGAGAAGCCCTTCGGCGGGCACACCTCGCCGTCCTTCCGGGTGGGCGACAAGCTGTTCGTCATGGTCAGCGAGGACCGGACCGTCATGACGTGCAAGGGCGCCCCGGGGGTCCAACAGGAGCTGGTGGCGGCCGAGCCGGACCGGTTCTTCGTTCCGGCCTACGTCGGCCACAAGGGGTGGGTCGGCGCCCGGCTCGACGTGGAGCAGGACTGGGACGAGCTGGCCGACCTGGTCACCGACAGCTACCGGATGACCGCCCCGAAGCGCCTGGTCCGGCTGCTCGACCCGCCGAGCGTCTAGCCGGCGACGGTGAGGATCTCGGCTCCGCTGTCGGTGACCAGGAGGGTGTGCTCGAACTGGGCGGTGCGGCGCTTGTCGGCCGTGACCGCGGTCCAGTCGTCGTCCCACATCACGTGGCGCCATGTGCCGAGGGTGATCATCGGCTCGATGGTGAAGGTCATGCCGGGCTGCATGACGGTGGTGGCGGACGGGTCGTAGTGGTGGGGCACGTGGGGCGGGCCGTGGAACCTGCGGGCCACCCCGTGGCCGACGAACGCCCGGACGACGCCGTAGCCACCGGCCCGGGCGTGGGCCTCGATGGCGGCCCCGACGTCGGAGATCGGCTGACCCGGCCGCACGGCGGCGATGCCTTCCATCAGGCACTCGTAGGTGACCTGCACCAACCGGCGGGACTCCTCGTCGACCTCGCCGACCAGGAAGGTGGCGTTGGTGTCGCCGTGGACACCGTCGAGGTAGATGGTGACGTCGAGGTTGACGATGTCACCGTCGACCAGGGCCCGGTCGTCGGGGATCCCGTGGCAGATGACCTCGTTGACCGAGGTGCACAGCGACTTGGGGAAGCCGTTGTAGTTCAGGGGGCTCGGGTAGCCGCCCCGGGCGATGCACTCCTCGTGGGCCAGGGCGTCGAGCTCGTCGGTGGTGATGCCGGGCCGGACGGCTGCACCGACCACGGCCAGCACCTCGGCCGCGGCCCGGGAGGCCCGCCGCACGGCCTCGATGACCTCGGGCGGGCGGACCAGGGGCTCGATCCACGTGCCCGGATCGCCGGTCTCGGCGTAGTCCGGGCGGACGATGCCCTCGGGCACGGCGCGGGTGGGGCTGAGCCGGCCCCGGCGTACCGGCGCCTGGGACTGCTTGTGGCAGCGCTTGTACTTGCGACCGCTCCCACACCAACAGGAATCGTTCGACTTGAGGCTGCTGGGCGTGACGCCAACGGACACGGGTCCAGTGTAGAGGGGGGCCACCCCCTTTCTCGGGGCACAATTCGCCATGCTCAATCGCCGGCGGGGCCCTACGCCCCGCCGCCACCGGGTGGTGGCCTCACCGATCCGGCTGCCGGTGGCCGCCCTGGTGTTTTCGCTCGCCTACGGCACGGTCGGCTTCATGGTCATCGAGGGGTTCGGTCTCCTGAACGCGGTCTACATGACAGTGACCACGCTGACGACGGTCGGCTTCGGCGAGATCGAACCGCTCAACCCCGACGGTCGCCTGTTCACCCTCTCCCTGATCGCCATCGGCTTCACCGCCGTCTTCACCCTCCTTGCCGTCTTGACCAGCCTGGTCGCCAGCGGTCAGTTTGGGCGGTCACTGACCAGGAGGAGCATGCGGCAGCGGATCGAGGCCCTTCGTGACCACTACGTCGTCTGCGCCTTCGGGCGCGTGGGGCGATCGGCGGTCGAGGAGCTGGCCGCCCAGGGGGCCGACGTCGTGGTGGTGGAGGTCGACCCGTCCCTGGAGCCGGACATGATCGAGGCGGGAGTCCTGTACGTCCTCGACGATCCGATGCGGGAGGACGTGCTCGAGCGGGCCGGTATCGCCCGGGCCAGAGGCCTCCTCTGCGCCGTCGACTCCGACGCGTCGAACGTCTACATCACCCTGCTGGCCCGGGCCCGCAACCCGGACCTCTTCATCATCGGCCGGGCGTCGAGCCCGGAGTCGGTCGAGGCCCTGGAACGGGCCGGCAGCAACCGGGTGGTGTCCCCCTACCGCCTGAGCGGCACCCGCATGGCTGCGCTCGCCTTCCAGCCGGCGATGCTGGAGTTCGTGGACATGGTCAGCGTGGCGCCCGACCTGCGCATCGAGGAGCTCGTGCTCGGGGAGCGCTCGGCGCTTGCCGGGGCCACAGTCCGGGACGCGGCGTCGCCGTACGAGGGAGTGATGATCATGGCCGTCCGCAGCGCGGACGGGTCGCTGCTCGTGCCCCCGCGGGCCGACACCGAGTTGAACGTCGGCGACCTGCTGATCATCGTCGGGCCCATGGACGCCCTGAGCGACCTGGCCAAGCGGGCCCGTTGACGTGCCCACGCTCATCCCTGCCCCGGTCCGCGTCGAGGCGGCGGGGAACAAGCCGAAGCTGATCGACGAGTACGTCGGGCGCCTCGCCACCGGCCACCGGGCCCTGAGCGTGGCCCATATGCGCTCCCCCGGGGGCTGGGTCGAGCCGGGCCAGACGCCGGAGTTCGACGAGTTCACCGTGGTGCTGGCCGGTCGCCTCCGCCTGACGGGTCGAGAGGGCGAGCTCGACGTGGTCGCCGGTCAGGCCGTCCTCGTCGCCGCCGGTGAGTGGGTTCGCTACTCGACGCCCGACCCGGAAGGGGCGGAGTACGTCGCCGTCTGCCTGCCCGCCTTCGCCCCGGAGCTGGCCCACCGGGACGACTGACCGAGGCGCTAGCCGAAGCCCCGGGAGTCCTGCTTGAGGGCGGTGTCCACGCCCAGGGCCGAGGCCACGACCAGGCTGCGGAGCGGCTCGTCCAGCGGCCGGTGGATGTGGACGACGAAGTTGTCGGCCGTCGTGAAAAGGGTCTTGGCCACGCCCTCCCACGTCTTGGTGATGCGGGCCACCTCGGTGCCGCCCTCGTCGGTGATGCTGAAGTTCCATGCCCGCCAGTTCTCGGCCTTGATGGCGCCCACCTTCCGCCCGTCGGCGTGGAGGCCGAAGTTGATCTTGCCCACCATGTTCTCCTGCACGATCTGGCCGAGCTCGAGCCCCTCTGCGTCCTCGACCACGATCCGGGACTTCACGACCTTGGCCGGCCGGGTGAGGGCCAGCAGCGGCGTGCCGGTCATGTCGACGATCTGCAGCTTGTGGGTCATGAACTGGTCGAGGGAGCTGACCAGCCGCATCAGCTTCTTGGCCGTGCTCTGACCGACCTGACGGACGGCGCCCACCTGGTTGCCGCCCTGGTCGAAGATGGCGTACTCGTTGTTGAGCTCGATGACCTTGGCCTTCTGGTTCACCACCAGCACCGGCTCGGTGAAGATCGTCCCCCCGCCGGCGCCGGCGCCGAAGCCGCCGTCGACACCGCCCGCCCGCTGCACGTCGTCCCGGATCTTTTCGGTGGAACGGTTCACGGTCGGGATGCGGCCGTCACCCGTCGGCGCATCCACTGACTCCCGCCCGTGGGAGGACACGCGGTCGGTCCACTCCCCACCGTCGTAGTAGCGCTTCTCGTGACGTCCGAACGGATCGGGATACCAGTCCGGCGCCGCGGGCTCCCGGGGGTCGCTCATGGTCCGGACCGTACTCCTGCATGGCCATCGCGCGACGGGCCGGGTCGAGGGCGCGGGCCCGTCGCACCTCGTTCCGTCGCTCCTCGACCATGCGCTCGACCACGTAGGGATGCATGGCCCCATGCTCCTCCTCGGCCGTCCGATGCACGAGTGGCAGAAAGGACAACAACAGGTAAAATCCTGCCATGGCCGACACGCCGCACCGAGTCGTCACCCTGGTGGGCCCTCGAGTGTCGATGTTCGAGCTGTCGGTGGCCTGCGAGGTCTTCGGCCTCGACCGGTCGGAGCTCGTCGACCCGTGGTACCGCCACCGGGTGGCCGCTGCCGTGCCCGGGCCCCACACCAGCCCCGAGGGTGTCGTCATCGACACCCCGTACGGGCTCGACGAGGTGGACCGGGCGGACACGGTGATCCTTCCGGCCCGGACCTTCGCCGGCGACCCGCCCGACGCCGTGCTCGACGCGCTGCGGGCGGCCGATGCCCGGGGCGCCCGGCTGGTGTCGATGTGCACGGGCGCCTTCGTCCTTGCCGCCGCCGGTCTGCTCGACGGCAGGCCGGCGACCACCCACTGGATGTACGCGGCCGAGCTGACCCGCCGCTATCCCGACGTCCGGATCGATCCCAAGGTCCTCTATGTGGACGCCGGCAACATCCTGACGTCGGCCGGCACCGCGGCCGGCATCGACCTCCTGCTCCACATCGTCCGCCTCGATCACGGGGCCGAGGTCGCCAACGCGGTGGCCCGCCGGATGGTCGTGCCGCCCCATCGCGACGGAGGCCAGGCCCAGTTCGTCGACCTGCCGATGCCGGAGCCCGACAGCTGCGGCTCGCTGGCCGAGGTGCTGGGCTGGATGCTCGAGCACATCGGCGACGACCTCAGCGTCGAGCAGCTGGCCCGCCGGTCATGCACCAGCCCCCGCACGTTCGCCCGCCGCTTCCGGTCCATCACGGGCACCACTCCCCACCAGTGGATCCTGAGCCAGCGGGTCCTCCTCGCCCAGCGCCTCCTCGAGACCACCGACGAGTCGATCGAGACCGTCGCCCAGCGGTGCGGCTTCGGCTCTGCCGGCGCCCTCCGGCAGCACTTCACCCGGGTGGTGTCGGCGTCGCCGCAGGCGTACCGCCGGACCTTCCGGTCCGAACCGGCCTGATCAGCCCGGGCCGGGGCGACGGCGACGTCGGTGTGACCAGCACGGGTGGTGCCAGTGCCGGCGGAGCTCCGGCGCCGCCCGAGGCACCACCACCAGGTGGCCCATGCCCTCGGCGATGTCCTGGTTGCAGCCGGGACAGAGATAGGCCTTGCGGGCCTGGTACGGCTGCACGGTGCGTATCTCGAGCTCCTCGGGAGCCAGGTCCTCATCCATCGCCGGCCCCGGGCCGGACGAACTTGCGGGCCAGCAACGCGTCCCAGGCCCGGTCGGGAACGAGCCGCCGCACGCCGAGGAGCACGCGGGATGAGGGCGTGACCGGGTACCGGGTCTTGGGCCGGGATGCGGTGACGGCCTCGAGCACGACCCGGGCGACGTCGTCCGGGGTGCCACCGAGCCGGGCCATGAGACCTCGGTCGTACACGTCCCGGGTCGATGCCAGCACCCCGGCCCTGAACGAGCGGTACGGATCCGCAGTGCTCGCATCACCGGCTGTGGCCGGGCCGTCGAGGCTCGACGCCGCAGTGTGGGAGAAGTCGGTCCGGATGAACCCCGGTTCGATCAGGACGACGTCGATGCCGAACCCGGCCACTTCGAAGCGCAGCGCGTCGCTCAGGGCCTCGAGGGCGTACTTGGTGGCGTGGTAGTAGCCACCGCCCGGGAAGGTGAGCCGTCCTCCCATGGAGCTGAGGTTGACCACCTTGCCCCAGCGTTGGGCCCGCATCCCGGGTAGGACGAGCTGGGTCAGCCGGGCCGGCCCGAAGAAGTTGGTCTCGAACTGACGTCGGGCCTGGGCGAGGGGCACCGTCTCCACCGCGCCCGACTGGCTGTAGCCGGCGTTGTTGACGAGGACCCCGACCGCCCCGTGCTCGTCGGCCACCGCGTCGACCGCGGCCCGGATGGAGTCCTCCTCCGTCACGTCCAGCTGGAGCGCTCGACAGCCGAGGTCGGTGAGCCCGTCGAGCGACGCGATGTTCCGGGCGGTGGCATACACCGGCCACCCCGATCGGGCCAGCATCGCCGCTGTCGCCCGGCCGATGCCCGTCGAACAGCCGGTGACCAGGACGGCTCGGGACGTCTCAGCGGTCACCCGCCCTACCGTACCGCTAAACCCGCTGGGACGTACCACACTGACTAGAGTCGTTCTGCAAACCCGCAGGTCATCGGCACATCCGACTCGCTAGACCCAGCTAGCATCTAGTGACACGCTGAGTACAGAGCGAAAAGACCTATTGCGACCTGTAGCGGGGTCTGGCAGTATTACTTGCAACACGAAACGGGTGCGAGGCACCCCTTCACAGATAGGTGGGCAACCTGCAATGAACCTCCGCAAGAAGGTAACGACCGTCTTCGGCGCAGCAGCTGCTGCTTCGGTCATCGCTGGCGCAGCGGCTTTCGCCTGCACCAACCTGGCCACCCTGAACCTGTCCAGCACCGCGGGCAAGGCCGGCGACTCGGTCACCGTCACCGGCTCGTCCTTCCGGGTCAACTCGGCCAACCTGGCCGCCTCTGACGCCGTGGTCCTGCGCTGGAACGGCACCGAGGGCACCGAGCTCGCTCGCGTCC
>CADCTB010000219.1 GCA_902805665.1 uncultured Acidimicrobiales bacterium | reverse complement strand
TGGCGATGACCAGTGCCCACAACAGCTGGCTCCCTCGCTGCAGGCTCTCACTTGGCCGGCGAATGACGTCCACGAGGGCCCAGATCCAGAACACGGTGGTGGCGAGGATGAAGAGCAGGAACAGGATGGTGAAGCTTGCTTCCATTGCATTACTCCTTTCGGTTTGAGACGGTCAGTGGACGTCGGCGGTCTCGGTGCGGACGAAGGCGACCCCGGCGAGCAGAACGGCCACGCCGGTGAGCATGGCGAGGGCCAGCCAGGCGTTCCCCGTACCGGCAAAGGGATCGGCCGCTTGGAGGAGCCGGTCGCTGAGGCCGCCCGGCATCCAACGCTTGAGCCCCGGGTTGCGGAGCACGAGCGGGATGGCGTTCTCGACAGTGAGCACCCAGATGAGGGCTCCCGCCACCGCCGCCGTCTGGTTCTTCACGAGGGCACCCACGGCGGCTCCCATGAAGGCGTAGAGCGTGACGACCAGGGCCACTGCAGACGCCGTCAGCAGCACGTCGCCCGACAGCAGGTCGACCGAGACGTCACGACTGGCGAGGTACACCGTCCCGGTGATCAGACCGACGGCGGAGGCGGCGACGGCCAGAGTGGCGCCGAGCGCGGCCTGGGACGCGAGCTTGGCCGCCACGAACCGCCCGCGCCGGGGCGACACCAGGAGGGTCGGGACGATCGTGCCATGGCGGTGCTCCCCGGCCACGGCCAGGATGCCGAGCACCAGGACGATCAGGGTCAGGACGTCGGCGCCCCCCCGGAGGACTTCGAGGATGGAGCTCTCGTCGACCGCCGGCTCGTTCCGGGCGAAGACGGCGGGAAGGACGGACAGGACCGGGTAGAGGAGGGCGAATCCGGCGACGAGAATCGTCGACCGGGTCGTCAGCATCTTTCGGGCCTCGGCCCGCAGCAGTGCGTTCACAGCGTGCTCCCTTCACGGGTCGTCGTCAGGTCGAGGAAGACGTCCTCGAGCGTGCGGTCGAGGGACCGCATCTCGTAGAGCGTGAGGCCGGCCTTGGCCACGGCTCGCCCGACCGCGTCGGGCGTCGCTCCGGAGACGACCAACGCGCCGTCATTCTCGAGGTTGACCTCGAGATCCGCCGCCATCAGCGCCCGCTGGGCTTCGGCCGGATCGGGTGTGCGCAGCAACACGGCGAACCGGCTGGCCGCCTGCCTGGCCACGTCGGCGATGGGGCCGTGGGCGACAAGCCTGCCGTTGGCGATGATGACGACGTCGTCCACCGTCTGTGCCACTTCGGAGAGCAGGTGGCTCGACACCAGCACTGTGCGCCCCTCCGACGCCAACTGCCGGAGCATCCCTCGCAGCCAGCGGACACCGTCCGGATCCAGACCGTTCGTCGGCTCGTCCAGGACCAGGATCTCCGGCTCTCCGAGCAGGGCAGCAGCCAGGCCGAGGCGCTGGCGCATGCCCAGGGAGAAGCCCCCGACCCGGCGGTCCGCGGCACTGGCCAGGCCGACCCGCTCGAGCGTCTGCTCGACGCGGGACTGCCCGATTCCGGCCGCGGTAGCGAGGATCAAGAGGTGGTCCCGGGCCCGGCGGCCGGGATGGAACGAGGTTGCCTCGAGGACTGCACCGACGGTTCGAGCGGGGTAGGTCAGGTCGGCGTAGGCGACACCGTTGATCGTGGCAGAGCCGCTCGTCGGGTGGACCAATCCGAGCAGGATGCGAAGCGTCGTCGTCTTGCCGGCGCCGTTCGGGCCGAGGAAGCCCGTGACCCGCCCGGCAGGCACGGAGAAGCTCAGATCATCGACGGCGAGGACCGGACCGTAACGCTTGGTGAGCTTTTCGATGAGTATCGGTTCCATGGATGCAGCGTGACGGAACCAGTGTCGGGCGTCGTCGCCCGGGTGGATCGATCTCCGATGCACCTAGGGCTGTAGGCGCGTACCTCAGGTGGTGAAGCTCAGCCTCCGGGAGTGACGAGACCCGTCTCGTAGGCGATGACCACCAGGTGCGCCCGGTCGCCGGCATTGAGCTTGGACATGGTCCGCACCACGTGGGTCTTCGCAGTCGCCGGGCTCATGAAGAGGCGCTCGGCGATCTCCTGGTTCGACAGCCCCTTGCCGACCAGGGCGAGGACCTCGCGCTCGCGATCGGTCAGCACGGCCAGGGCCCGGTGGTCGAGGGGTACGCCTTCGGGCCTCTTGCTGTACTGCTCGATGAGGCGGCGAGTGACGCTCGGCGCGAGCAGCGAATCCCCGGCGGCGACCACTCGGATCCCTTCCAGGAGGGCCTCGGGCCCGACATCCTTCAGCAGGAACGCGCTGGCCCCGGCGCGCAGGGCCGAGTACACGTACTCGTCGAGGTCGAAAGTGGTGAGTATGAGCACGCGCACCTCCTTCGTGTCGGGGTCGGAGGTGATGCGGCGGGTGGCCTCTATGCCGTCGAGCACCGGCATGCGGACGTCCATGAGGAACACGTCGGGGCGAACCTCCCGGGCGAGACGGACGGCCGCCTCCCCGTCCGATGCTTGACCTACCAGCTCCAGGTCGGCCGCCCGGCTGACGATCGTGGCGAACCCCTCGAGCACGAGCGGCTGGTCATCGGCGACCGCGACCCGAACGGTCACTGAATCCCCCGGCAGGCCCGGCCGGCGTGGCCGCTCATCCGGCGTGGGTCTCATACGGGATCCGGGCACTCACCCTGAACGTCCCGTCGGGACGAGGCCCGGCTTCGAACGTGCCCCCGTAGAGCGACACGCGCTCGCGCATCCCGAGCAGCCCATGTCCCCCAGGATCTATCGCGGCGTGACCGTCGACCAGCGGGTTCTCGACTTCGACAACCAGCTCGGCCGGCTGGAAGGAAACGTGGACGCGGGCCGGGGCACCAGCGGCGTGTCGGCGCACGTTGGTCAGCGCCTCCTGGAGGAGCCGGTAGGCCGCCAGCTCGATCCCGGCGGGCGCCATCCCGCGGTCGCCGTCGACCGAAACATCCACTGGGGTGCCGCCCTCGACGGCATAGGCCACCAAGCGGTCGAGGTCGTCCAGCGTCGGGACCGGCGCAAGCGCGGCGCCGTGCGGCGCGTCGGCACGGAGCACGCCGAGGAGCCTGCGCATCTCGTTCAGCGCCTGCTTGCTCGTCTCCTCGATGGAGGTGAGGGCTCGGCGGGCGTGCTCGGGGTCGTCGTCGATGACCATGCGACCGGTGCCCGCCTGCACGGCGATCACGCTCATGCTGTGGGCGACCACGTCATGGAGCTCGCGCGCGATGCGCAACCGCTCGTCGCTCACCGCCTGACGGGCCAGGCGCTGCTGCTCGGACAGGGCGTCCTCCCGGCGCCCGCGGGCCCCGTCCCCAAGGAACCACGCGGCGGCCAGGATGACCAGATTGCCCACGAGGGTGTCGAACTGGGGTCGCCCCTTTGCGAACAGCGCCTCCAGGGTCAGTCCCACCTCGATGGCGACCAGCCCCACGACCGAGTCGACCCGGGCGGAGTACGCGGCCAGCGAGTAGGTCATCACCAGGGCGGCGATGCCCAGCCCCACCATCGGCCATCCCGCGGCCAGGTAGACGACGCCGGCACCGACGCTGACGGCGAAGGCGGCACGCGGTGCTCTCCGGCGGAGGGCGATGGGCGTGACGTGCACGAGCACCAGGAGCCCGGCGACGGGTCCCGGATCCCAAGACGGTATCGTCGTCAGGACACTGACACTGATGGCGAGGGCGCCTGCCGCCAGGGCCGCGTCGTACCACTGGCTTCGGCTCAGTCGAGGACCGCTGCCCATCGCTTCGACGGTACAAGTGCGGGCGCCGCTTGCCATCGTCCAGCCGAAGTACGCCCGGCGTACTGCGCCTGCGGTACTCGCCGGAAGTTCAGCCAGCCTGGCCGGCGTCCGCACCGGAGGGTATTCCGACCAGTTGACCAGGCTCTCCCGTCTCCCGGGCAAGGCGAACCCCGATTGGGTCGCACGGTGTCCGAGGACGAGGGTCGCCCGGCTCAGGCGGCTGCGAGCGCCGATCAACGGGACACCCTCCGAACTGTCGTTTCTGGCCCTGTAACGCATGTCGCGCTCGGTCCCGGCACCGGCGTCTCAGCCGTAGCCGGGTACCACTCCTCGGCGTTCACGCGCTCGAGGTTCCCAGCGGCCAGCTCTTGCCACAACCGTCGGATTTCGGCCCGGGACAGGCCATGCCGATGTCGAGGTTCGTCGTCCTCTGCAACGTTCTCCCAGACCACAAGCCCGTTCTCGAAGACAGACAGCGTCCACTCGCTCTCATGGGACAGCGCAACGTCGGGGTGCTCGATGTCCGGAGGTCCATCAAGCTCGGCGAGGACGGCATCCATGACGGATGCGTCCGGCTCCTCAAAGGTGTCTCCGTAGCGACTCGTCACCCAGTACGTCATCGGCGAAGCGTCGCGCCAAGGATGACCCCTGCGGAGCACCAGTCACGATGGCTGGCGGGGCACTCCGGCACCTCGACGTGCTGGCGGGGTCGGACAGATCGTGAATCCGCTCGCCGCCTGTGATGAGGGTGACTGTCACACAGGGAGCACGGGCGGTGTCTTCATGTCGATCACATCGACAGGAGGAGCTAGATGTCCAACACCCCACGGATTCCCAGGGCGGAGATCACCGGCCTCTACGGGTACGTGCTGAAGCGGTTCAGCCGCAAGCTGCTCGGTGACGTCCCCGAGCCGGCGGAGGTGATGTGGCACAACCGAGCTGTGCTCAGCAGCTACACGGGTTTCGGACGCAAGGCCCAGAAGTGGGACCAGCTCGACCCCAACCTGAAGTCCTTCGCGCACATGGCGGTCGCGGCGATGGTCGGCTGCTCCTGGTGCCTGGACTTCGGCTACTTCCACGCCCACAACGAGGGGCTCGACGAGGCCAAGGCCAGCGAGGTGCCCCGTTGGCGTGAGTCTTCGGTGTTCACCCCGCTCGAGCGAGATGTCATGGACTACGCCGAGGCGATGACCGAGACGCCCCCGAGGGTCACCGACGACATGTCCGCCCGGCTGCTCCAGCAGCTGGGTCCGGCCGCCATGGTGGAGCTCGCGGCGTCGGTAGCGTTCGCGAACATGAACACGAGGTGCAACACGGCGTTGGGGATCGAGTCCCAGGGCTTTTCCAAGGCGTGCACGCTGCCGCTGGCGCAACCCTCGGCCGGGTACGCGACCTCGCCATGAACGAGGAAGCCTTCGCACGCCACCGCAGCCTGCTCTTCACCGTCGCCTACGAGATGCTCGGCTCTGCCTCCGACGCCGAGGACGTCGTCCAAGAGACGTGGCTGCGGTGGGCCGGCGTCGACCATGCGGCGGTGCGCGACCCCCGGGCCTACCTGGTCCGCATCGTCACCCGCCAGGCGCTGAACCGGCTGCGGTCCGAGGCGCGACGGCGCGAGGACTACGTCGGCGAATGGCTGCCCGAGCCGCTGCTGACGAGCCCCGACGTCGCCGCCGACGTCGAGCTGGCCGAGAGCCTTTCGATCGCGATGCTCACCGTGCTCGAGACCCTCAGTCCGCCGGAGCGGGCCGTGTTCGTGCTACGCGAGGTGTTCGAGACGCCCTACGACGAGATAGCAGAGGCGGTCGGCAAGTCTCCCGCCGCCGTCCGGCAGATCGCCCACCGGGCTCGCGACCACGTCGCGGCGCGGCGCCCGCGAATGCCGGTCAGCACGGCGGAGCAGCAGGAGGCCGTGGAGCGGTTCCTGGCCGCCATCCGAAACGGCGACCTGCAGGGCCTCCTCGACGTCCTGGCGCCCGACGTCGTCGTCGTGGCCGACGGAGGGGGATTGGTAGCCGCTGCTCGTCATCCGATCGAAGGGGCGGAACGGGTGGCCGGTTTCCTGATCGGCGCCGGCCGCTCAGCGGACTTCGAGGCGAAGGTTGTCTGGCTCAACGGGTCACCAGGCGCCCGGATCGACCTCGGCGGTGCGCTCAACACCGCGGTGAGCCTTGCCATCGAGAACGGTCGGATCACCCGCGTCTACGCGATGCGCAACCCCCACAAACTCGCTCGGCTCGACGGGGTGGCCGTACTCACACGGTCCTGAAGGAACGGGTCAGGCGCGACGGGCGCGCGCCCGCCGCTTGCCCTCGTGCATCGCCTGTACCCGAGCCGTGGGGATGGCGTGTCCCTCCCGGATGAGGTCTTCGGGCAGCTCTTGCGGCGGAGGCATGAGCGCAGCCCAAGGGTCCTGCGATCCGAGGTGCCCGAGTGCGGTCTTGAGCGTGAAGTCGGACGGGGCCATCGATTCCAAGTCGTCCCAAGCAACTGGGAACGACACGGGCACGCCGGGCCGCACCCGTGGGCTGTACGCCGCGACGACAGTCGCCCCGCCCACTCGGGTGGCGTCGACGAAAACCTTCCCGTCGCGGTCCTCCTTCATGAAGGCGGTGGTGGCAATGTCGGGGTCGACCCGCGCCGCACGGGCGGCGATGGCCCGTGTGGCGGCGGCCGAGTCCTCCAGTGCGACGTCGCCTCCGATGGGGACGAACACGTGCACCCCCTTCGCCCCACTGGTCTTGACCCCACCCTGGAGGCCCAGGTCAGCGAGCGCCTCACGGACCAGGTGGGCGGACCGCACGGCCAGCTGGAACGCGTCGGCGCTGGGTGGGTCCAGATCCAGGACGAGGTGGGTCACGCGGTCAGGACGGTCCGCCGTGACCAAGGTCGGGTGGTACTCGACGGCGCGCTGGTTGGCGAACCACAACAAGGTGCGGCGGTCGTTGCACAGGGCATAGGACACCTCGCGCTTGGAGGTCTCCGCCCACCACCGGACCGTGCGCACCCATGATGGGGTGTACTTGGGGACGTTCTTCTGCATGAAGGCCTCCTGGCCGCGGTGGACCCGGATCACCGAGAGAGGACGGTCCTCCAGCGCAGGCAGGATCCGGTCGCTGACCGCATCCAGGTACTCCACGAGGTCCCGCTTCGTCGCTTCCGCGCCGTCGAACAGCGGCTCGTCGAGGTTGGTGAATGTCACCTCGTGCGGTAGGTCGCGACCGCTCGTGCTCTCCATCGGGAATCCAGGCTAGTGACGACTCCCGGTGCCGGCCCCCTTGGCCACCTCGATGGCGAGCTCGATTCGCGAAGCGATGCCCAGCTTTCGGTACACATGAGAGAGGTGGGTCTCCACGGTGCGGCCGGAGACGAACAGACGGGCCCCAATCTCGCTGTTGGTCAACCCTTGACCGGCGAGAGCCACGACCTCTTGTTCCGACTTGGTAAGGCTTCCCCAGCCGGTCAATGGACGTCGCCGCGTGCTGGTGCCGCTCGACCGAGCGCCGGCTGACCGGAGCGCACCCACGGTGCGGGCCACGTCGAGGGCGGCGCCAATGTTCTCATAGACCCTGAGGGCCTCCTCCAACAGTGCGCTCGCCTCCCCGCCGCGACCAACCTTGCACAAGGCGACGCCGGCGTCCTCGCAGGCGAAGGCCAACTCCACCGGGCGCTGGCTTCTCCGCAAGATCGCCACGGCGCGGATGAGGTCGTCGGGTTCGCCACTTGTCAGACCCCGGCAGCGCAGGGCAATGCCCTCATAGTGTGGGGAGCCGGCCCTGGCGGCCAGCCGCTCCATCTCCATGGTGACCGCCTGCGCCGTCATCTCGGAGCCGGTCAAGATGGCCAGCCGCACGGCGTCGGGCGCCATCCTCACCCGGGTGACGACACGGAACGGAAGATCCATGTCCCACGCCTCCCGCAGGAGCTCAGCGGCCCCGGCGAGATCGCCGGTGGCCTCGTACAAGAGGCCTTCGCACCACAGAAGGTGGTCACCACCCATCGCCGGCCCGCCGGCGGGAGGCGTGGGGTTGGCGGCACAGAGGAGCTCACGGGCCGTCTCGAGCTCGTTGCGGTGGACGGCGACATAGCACAGCAGGGCGTAGGTGAAGGGGAGGCTTCCTCGGGCCGCTCCCTCGTCAGCCATGGCCAGGGCGGTGGTGGCCTCGGCGACTGCGTCGTCCCATCTTCCTGCGTAGAGCTGGGCGTGGGCGATTGCGCTGGTGAACAGGGGAAGGTCCCAGGTGCTGCCCAACTCCTCACGCAGGCGTCGACCGGCTCGTAACGTCTCTTCGGCGCCCGCAAGGTCGTCGGCGGTGACCAGGGCGCCACCGAGGTCGAAGGAGGGATGGATCCAGTCGGAGCCGTGTCGGTCGATGCCGCTGTCAGACGCCCGTTGCACTGCCCGGCGGCCCAGTGCGACGGCTCGGCCGAAGTCGGCTTCATCCAGCGCGATGCGGGACAACGCCGTGAGCCCGAGGCACACGGCCGCATCATCGCCGTACCGTTCACCGCTGGCGATCGCCCGATCGGCGAGCGCGGCGGCCTGGGCCCGATCACCGCTGTAGAAGCTCCACTGGGCGGCCTCGGCGACCAGCCTCGCCCGTCGCCAGGGAGGAAGGCCCCGTTCATCCGCGGCCGCCAGCGTCTCATCCAGGGCCTCCCTGAGACGGCCCTGAACCTGTAGCGCGGCGGCCAGTCCCCACCGCAGGATGCCGGCCTCGCCGGTTGACGGTGCGAGCACCAGGCGTTGCCGGGCCAGCGACTCGGCCTCGACTGGCCGACCGGAGCGCACCAGCGCCGCCACCAGTTCACCGGTCAGTCGATCACGCCGGGCATCGGACGGATCGACGAGCCGCAGGCCGTGCTCCAGAAGCTCAGCCGCCACTGCGGCCGACCGTGGGGCAGCCTCTCTCGCCGCGATGAGCAGCCAGCCCACCGCCTCGGCGTCGCCCGGTGTCGCTCCGAGAATCAGGTGCGCGGCCACCGTGCTCGCCGGACGCCCCATCAGTCCGAGCGCCCGTCCAACCTCCAGATGCAAGCTCCTGCGAACGGCGACGGGCATGCCCTCATAGACCACCTCCCGAATGAGGTCGTGGCGGAAGACGAGACTCTCGCCGGCCTCCCCCAGTACGCCGGCCGTCAACGCCTCTTCCAGAGGGGCCATCAGCTCCGTCGCCCGCCGGTGGAGACAGGCGGCGAGGTCGGTCGGGTCGAACTCCGAACCGAGCACCGACGCCACCTTCAAGACATGAAAGGTGTCATCGGCAAGATCACTCAGCCGTCTGAGGATCGTCACGCGCAGAGACGGCGGCAGGTCCGCCGTGCGGAGCTGCGCCTGGCCACCCACCACCTCGATCGATCCCTGTCGCAACCAGGACGACAGCAACTCGAGCACCCACAGGGGACTGCCACCGCCACGGGCGACCTGAGCTCGCAGCTCGGCCGCCGGCGTGGCGCCGACGACCGACTCGGTCAGCGCCGTAACCGCCGCCTCATCCAGCGGTCCGATCGTCAGGTGTTCAGCCCCTTCGTTCAAGAGTGTCCCCGTAAGGCTGGCGACCTCCCGTCGAGAGGGGCTGGAACGAAGGCTGAGGAGGACCATGAGGGGCCGGTCGTGTAGACGTCGCAGGACCGCCCTGAGGGCTGACATCGTCGACGGGTCGGCCCATTGCAGGTCCTCGAGCACGAGCACGACCGTCCGGGAGCGGAGCTCCGTCTCGATCATGGTGACGACGACCTCGACCGTCCGAGGACCGAGGTCGTCCGGCCGGGGCTCAACCGGAGCCATGACCGTCGACGGCGACGGCACCATGAGCGCGGTCAACCTGGTCCGCATGGATCCCGGCGACGCAAGGTCCGTTCGCAGAGCTCGGATCATCGCCCCGAAGGGCCGTTCGATCTCCAGTCGGTCGGCGGAGCCCCGGAAGACAAGGCAGCCTCTTGTCCGGGCGTACGCGACGGCTTCATCGACAAGGCGCGACTTTCCGATGCCCGCCTCGCCCTCCATGAGCACGGCGAGCGCCCGCCCCCGGGTGGTGCTGTCGATGCAGTTGCGAAGGCGGTCGAGCTCAGAAGTCCGCCCGACGAGAGGGTTGCACTCCCGGCTGCCGTGCGCCACGGCGGGGGAGCGTACCCGTCGAAGAGTCGAGGCTTGACCCTCGGGATATCAGGGGATCCCCGGATGCTTTTCCGACTGCTCCGCTGCGACTCTGCGTCCAAGCGATATGTCGAGCAGTCAGCCAGCCAGTCCGGCCCCGGTGACCATCTGGATCCACCGGGCGACTGGCGGTTCGGGGACCGCGAGCCCGGCACGCGACGTCCACCGGAACAAGGAGGAGCATGAAGTCGAGACCAGCGGCCGGGCCCGGCAACGACGTAGAGACGGACCGTCTCCGGCGGATGCTCGTCGTCCTCGCCTCCATCGTAGGAGCAGCGGCCGCGCTTCATCTGGCTGACCATGTGGTGCGCGGCGAGCTCGTCGACGATCACAACCTGATCCCGGAGTGGAACCACAGCGGCTGGCCGTTTCGCCCGGAGGTCACGCCGTTCACGCCGAGCCTGGTCATTCCGCTCGTCTTCCTCGGCGGCGTCGTCCTCACCCAGCGCCGCCGGCTGTGGGCCCGATTCTGGCTGATCTGGTCCATCATCGCCGGCGGCGTGGTCGTCGCCGTGCACGTCCTTCCCGGACCTCGGACCGAGACCATGGGCGTGATCTACCGGTCATACGATCGGGGTGGCGTCGGTCCGCTGGCGGGAGCAATCGCCGTGCTGATCGTCGTCGTCATCATCGTGGGCCTGGCGGGCCTCATCTCGCTCGCCTTGCGGGCTCGCCGCCGGTCGGGGCGGTGGTGACCGTCCGGGCCCGGGAGTCGGCCTGGCCCTCATCTGCGACTTCCCCGATGGATGCTGCCGGCGAACGACGACTCTTGGCGCCAGCCGGGCGTCGCGGCCCGATGAGGAGGAAATAGCGGGATGGACGTCGTGGGCGGCGCCACCTTGGCGGTCACTGGATTCGTGGCTTGTGCAGAGTTTGGGTCGTACGCGTTCGTGCATCCGGTGATCCGGCGCCTACCGCCGGCGACGCACCTCACGGTGGAGCAAGGTCTGCTTCGGACGTTCGGACGGGTGATGCCCGTGGGCATGACGCTGTGCGTGGTTCTGGCTGTCATGAACGCTGTGGGCGGCGATGGCGAAGGGGGTCCCCGGAGCTGGCGCGGGCTGGCGGCGACGGCCTTGGCGCTGGCCCTCGCCTCCACCATCGTGTTCAACGTGCCGATCAACCTCGCCACTGGTCGATGGGACGCCGCCAACCCCCCGAACGACTGGAAGCAGACTCGCAACCGCTGGGAGTTGTTCCAGGGACTGCGGTCGTGGCTGCTGCTCATCGGCTTCGTCTTCATCTGCGTCGGTTTCGCCTCCGGGTAGGACTTCCAGCGGACGGCAAGCTCGGGCAGGCAAGCCGAGTCCTCTCGACGACCACCTCGAACACGCACCTCTTCATGTTCTTGCGGTGGCACTCAGGAAAGCGGCGAAGACTTAGATGCGACTTTGCCTGGGCTTAGGCATCGAGCCCCCACACTGAGCTCAGTCACCACGCCGCGAGCGTGACCACCGAAAAGGGCGACCTGCTGGTGACAGCAGCAAGCAACGTCACCGGGCCTGCACGAGCAGGCGGCCGGACTACCGAAGGGGAAGATCACGACATGCCCGGATTTCTCGCTGTACTGATCGCGAAGTTGGCAGGCTTGGGAGCGGTGACCAAGGTCGCCGCCGCGACGGCCACCGCCGCGCTGACCATGGCGGTTGGCGCCGGCGCCGGCGTCCTCCCCGTCCCCGGCGGCACGGCCGATTCTGCAGTGGTCGCCCAGGGGGCCATCGACCAAGTCGTCGCCGCGGTGGGATCCGCATCCGCCTCCGTGCCCACCACCACGTCCGCTGGAAGCCCTGCTCTGGCCGCCGTCGCCACCTCGGTGACGTCGCCCGCCGGTTCAAGTTCGGCCAAGGCCAGCACCGTCGT
>CADCTB010000218.1 GCA_902805665.1 uncultured Acidimicrobiales bacterium | reverse complement strand
GATCAGCAGCAGGAACGCCCCCTGCAGCACCGGGTAGTCGCGGGCCAGCACGCTCTCGTAGATCAGCCGCCCCAGCCCCGGGTAGGAGAACACGGTCTCGACGACGGCGGCCCCGCCCACCAGGGTGCCCAGGCCGACCAGCGCCACCGTCGAGACCGGCAGCAGGGCGTTGCGGGCGGCGTGGCGGCGCACCTCCCGATCCGTCAGGCCCTTGGCCTCGGCCATCAGGACGTAGTCCTCCTGCAGCTCGCCGACCAGGGCCGATCGGGCCACCAGGTACATGGGCCCGATCCCGGCGATGGTGAGGGTGGCGACGGGCAGCACGGCGCGCCGCAGCACCTCGCCGACAAAGGCCAGGCCCTCGGCCCCCTGGCCCGACAACGCGCCGTAGCTGGGGAACCAACCGAGTCCTACCGAGAAGACGAGCAGAAGGAGCGTCCCGATGAAGAACGGGGGGAGGGCGTCGAGGAACATGACGGCGCCGAGGGTCCCGGTGTCGGCGCTGGTGCCGCGCCGCCAGGCCGATCGGAACCCGAGGGCGGCGCCGAGCAGAGTGGACAAGACCAGCGAACCCCCAACCAGCAGCAGGGTCCAGCCCACCCGCTCGAACAGCAGCGACGTGACCGGCCGACCGAAGCGGACCGAGACGAGCAGGTCGCCACGAGCGATGCCCGCCAGATAGGCACCGAACTGCTCGGGCATCGAGTCATCGAGGCCGAAGCGGTCGAGGATCTCGATGCGCTGCGCCGGGGTGAGCGCGCCGGCCACCTCGTCGGGAAGGATGTAGTCGATGGCGTCCCCCGGGGCCAGCCGGGGGAGCGCGAAGTTCAGCACGATCGCCGCGAAGAGCACCGCCCCGTACTGGCCGACGGTGCGCAGGAGGTGGCGCGTCACACCGTCACTCCTCCTCGGTGGCCTTCCGACGGCGGGCGGTGACGACGCCCAGAGCCACCAGGCCCAGCACTACGCCGCCGACGATGAACGGGGCGGCCGAGGTGCCCTCGTTCTCACCGGCGTTATTGCCTATCGACGACGGGCGGCCGTCGGTGGGCTTGTTGGCGGCGATCTCCTCGTAGCCGGTCAGGAACGACCGCTTGGTGAAGATGCCCTGTCCCCGATCGTTCACCCAACCGTCGTAGGCGGCCTGCCGGTAGGCCCAGATGCCGTCGGGGTACCACAGCACCTGCTGGGGGATGTCCCGGGCCAGGATGTCCTGGGCCTGGCCCAGTAGCCGGCGGCGGTCGTCGGCCCCGGCTGTGGTGGCCTCCTCCACCAGCTTGTCGTACTCAGGGTTGGAGTAGCCGGTGATCGAGGCCCCGAAGCCCTTCACCTTCTCCCCGGGCTTGGGCGGCGAGTGGAAGAAGTAGTACAGGGCGTCGGGGTCCACGTGGGCGTGCGACTCGATGTTCCCGACATAGGCGTCGTAGGGCGGCGGCTGTCCAGGGCCGGGCGGGTTGCGGCGGGCCCGCAGGGTGGCCGGGTCGAGCGACTCGATGTTGTACTTCACGCCGATGGCCTGCATCTGGGTGGCGATCAGCTGCAGGGCCCGCAGCTCGAGCGGCTCGAAGGAGTTGACGAGGATTGCGAACTCGAGGCGCTTGCCGTCGGGTGCCTTGCGCACGCCGTCGGGGTCTTTGGCCGTGTATCCGGCGTCGTCGAGCATCTTGTTGGCCCCGGCCACGTCGAACTGGTGGCCGGCGTCCTTTTTGGCCCACGGCGAGTCGGGGTGGAGGTAGGTATCACGACCGGGGCGGGCTCGACCGAGCAGCACTGTCTTGACGACCTCGTCGAGGTTTATGCCCATGCTCATGGCCTTGCGGAGCTTGGGATCGTCCAGCGGCTTCTTGCGGGCGTTGAACGACATCTGGATCGACTCGAAGCGGGTGCCCTCGACCACGCCGATGCCGCTGGTGCCCTTCAGCTGGTCGACCAGCTCTCCGGGGACGTTGCGCTCGACCATGTCGACGTCGCCGGTTCGCAGGGCGGTGAAGGCGCTGCCTGGGTCCTTGATGACCACCATCTCGAGCCGGTCGATGCGGGGCTTGCCCTTGAAGTACCTCTCGTTGGCCTGGAACGTGTAGCGCTGGTCTGGCACCAGCTCGACCAGCTTGAACGGACCGGTGCCGACGGGCAGGTTCGTAGTGGCCGCGGCCGGGTCGGCGATGGCCTCGAAGACGTGTTTGGCGATGATCGGGAGGTCGGCGCCCGGCATGATTTTGAACTGCGGTGCCGGCGCGTTGAAGAAGAGCTTTATGGTCTTGCGGTCGACCACCTCGGCCCGGTCGTAAGACGGGACGTCCGAGACGTGGTGGGCGTAGCGGCCGGAGGCGCCCTCCTGCTTCTTGTAGAACTCGTAGCTGAAGGCGACGTCTTCGGGGCTGAACGGCTTGCCGTCCTGCCATGTGATGCCCTCCCGCAGGGTCACGGTCCACACCTTGCCACCCTCGGACGACTCGGCCTTCTCGGCCAGCCACGGCTCGGGCTCGGCCTTGGCCTGCGACCAGAACAACGAGTCGTAGACCAGGTGCTGAATGTCGTTGGTGGCGGGGTTGGCCCCGAAACCGACGGTGAACGGCGTGATGTTGTTCTCATTGCCCTTGATTGCGACCTTCACGGTGCGCGGCCCGGCCTGCCCGCTGACCGGGCTGACGAGCGCCACCGACGAGGCGACCAGCGCCACGGAGAAGGCGAGGATGGACGCGCGACGCGATGACATGGCGAGCGTCTTTCCCTTGTTCAACCCTCGCAAACCTGTGGTTGTCGAAGAACGCGACTCCGCAGCGCACGTGGATGGCCACAAGGTGCAGACCGCCCCTGGCAGCGCTCCCTGCGCGGAGGCTCTGCGTGATGCGTGTGTGTTAGGCGGCTGCCCGCAACGAGAGGATGGTGCGCCCGAGAGCCCCGCTTCATGCGCGTTTGACACATTGACCTCGATGAAGGCAAGGCCCAGTGGAGGCGCAATGACGGCGATGAGGGATGGGCTGTCCCCGCCGCGCCGGGGTTACGTGGTTAACGGGGGGCAGTGCGATTCAAGGAGGCCAACGCTTGACGGCCGGTGATCCCAAGCTTGCTGTAGATCCGGTGGAGATGGTTGTCGACGGTCCGCACGGACACTTTCAGCCGGCGCGCGATTTCCGGGCTCGACAGGCCGCGCTCTGCCAGCCCAGCGACTTCCTCCTCCCGCGCCGTTAGGAACGTTCGACCGCCTCGGCCCACGCGGGCGACGCCCTGAACCCCATCGCAGCTCTTGGCGAGGCTGGACGCCCTGCTTCGAGACGCTGCACTACCGGCCCGGTGCCCTTGTCGGTCGTGAGCTCGGACGGCGCTGGCAGAGGCCTCGGCCGCAAAAAGGATGAACCCCATCTCCTCGAAGACTCCCGCTGCATCGTCGAGGGCTCGTCCGTCCTCCTCCGCGGCGCCGACGGCGTGCAGGGCGCAGGCCCGGACAAGGTCCCCGTCGACGACCGACGCCAAGTAGGAAAGACGGGCTGCAACCTCAGTCGCCGCCCCGAGCCGAGCAGCGTCGTGGAGCGCCATGGACTCGAGACCCAGGTGGCCATACGACCCGGCGGAGACGGCTGCGTCCAACGCCAGACGTCGGGCCGCAGATGATTCCCCTCCGGCATGTGCCGCCCAGGCCCTTACCACCAGTTGCCAGTAGCCCAGCCCCTGGAGGAAGGGCCGCCCGAGGTCAAGGCCCGACAGTGCGGCCTCCGCTCGCACCGTTTGCCCGCACGCAGCGGCGGCCTGGGCCAAGAGGCCGCCACACTCGTTCCGAAGGCCCCACCCGTGATGGCCACGTAGCAACAGGGCTGCCTCGTCGAGGCTTTGCAGGGCCCGCGTCGCCTGTCCGGCGTACAGAAGCGACCTGCCGACCTCCATCGCAGCCACGGCGACCAGTTCGGGTGATCGGCGATCGACGACGCGGGCGTAAGCGTCCGCAGCCGCCGCTCGTGCTTGGCACAACCGACCAGCCCATGTAAGGGCTGTCACTCTGGTCGAGCGGAGCTGTGACTCGGTGGCCGGCGTACGCCGGCTGCAGCGGCCTTCAGCAGCGAGACCGCGCTCGACGACCTCCAGGGCCTGTTCGAGCTGTCCGCCAAGAGTCAACGCACGGCCAGCCACCAATGCGGACTGCGCCGATGCCCTGTCCGAGGTGTGGGTGGCCACCAGAGCCGGACCAACCGCATCCAGGGCGGCGCGTGCCGTCCCTAGAAACAGCGCGATCTGTGCCTGCGCGGCGATCACCTCATCTCGGTCGCCTTGCGGGCCTACTTCGTTGGCGGCCTGACGCAAGGTCTCCTTCGCACGCTGCGGGTGTCCAAGGCCCCAGAAGAGATTGTCGGCACGCGTCGTGGCTGCGAGGATGCATAAGCCTTTGTCGTCGGAGCGCTCCGCCAGCTCGTGCAGGGCCTCCTCAACCTCCTCGAATCGCCGCTGACCGCCCAAAGCCTGGGCGAGAGCGAGTTGGCAGTCTCCGGCGCCGCCCCGGTCGAGACACTCGCGCGCCAGGCGTTCCGCCAACGCGTAGTCGGGCATCTCCAAGGCTTGCCAGGCCCCCTCGGCGAGGAGGCCATTCGTTGTAGTTCGCCCACCATCGAGGCTCCAAGTTGCCCGAACCAAGACGTCGTTGCGGCGGCGGCCACCGGTGGCATCGAGGGCCTCGGCCAGCCGACGTCGGGCGGCCTCGGCGCTGAGGGTCGGGATCTCACAACGCAGCACCTCGGAGTAGAACGGATGCGCGAGGCGCACAACCGTCCTCCGCCCCTCCTTGGTCGCTCGGAGGAAGCCCTTCCGTTCCAGGGAGTCGAGCAGCTCGCCGCCGACGAGCGTGCGCAGAAGTCCTATCCCCACGGGCTCGGAAAGAGCAACGAGCTCAAGTGCGTCGTGCTCAACGGTCCCCAGCCGGGCGAAGCGAGTCTGGAGCACGCTGGAGAGTCGGGGCCCGGTTGCCGTTGGGGCGCAACCGATCCAATCGGAGGAGCTCCACCGCCAGACGCCATCGGATTCCACCAGAGCGCCGGATTCGAAACCGGCGAGAATCAGTTCGCGTAGGAACAGCGGGTTGCCACCGCTTGTCGCCCACAGCCAGTGCAGGGTGGCGCCATCGGCAGGAGCAGCAAGGGCCAGCCTGACGAGCTCATAGGTTTCGGGCTCGTTGAGCGGCCGGAGCTCGAGGTGGCGAAGCAGGCCTTCGTCAGCGAGGGCCTGAAGCGACTGAGGCATCGGCTTCCCGGATTGTCCGGTGACCATGACGAACGACTGACCGGCGGTCGCCACGTCGTAGACCAATGCGGCCGAGACGTCGTCGAGCAGAAAGGCGTCATCGACCACGATCACCCGTCGTGATTCTCCGTCGGTGGTGGAGAGCCTCTGGCGCAATCGCCAGAGGTAGCCAAGGCCGTCGGACCCCGTGTCCTCCGACGGGTTCATCAGGTGCGCCAGGGCCCCGAGAGGGACCGCGTTCGTGCTCGCAAACCCGGCGATCCACTCGCTGCGGTTTCCGATCATCGCCAGCGCCGCTCGGGTCAGCCGGGTCTTGCCCACCCCTGTCGGGCCACTCAGGAGCACGCCTGCCAGGCTCTCGTCGGCCAGCGACTGTGTCAGTACTTGGAGCTCAGCACCTCTTCCGACAAAGGGCCACGCCGCTGCCACGGTCATCGAGCCTACGGCCGACCGCGTGAGTAGGTGGATGCGGCGCCCGTCAAAGTTGAGCACCTCGTTACTCACGACGGCCCATGGCCATCGTGCGACGATGCGGAAATGATCTTGTTGATGTGGGCCGGTGCGACGGAGCCGACCCGCGACGCGCCAGAACCGAGCACAGGGAGAGCCGTCACGGCGGGTCTCCCGGGCTCGGGGCGGCCCTGATGACGGGTTCCTCAACCGAGTCGGACCCCCAGGATCGGCTGGAGCAGATGATCCTGGAGCTCGCGGCCATTGGCCCAGTCGTGTTCGTGTTCGGACCCGGATGGCTGACCGCCCACCTTGGCGGTTCGATCGCCCCGACTTTCGCGGGCAGGGGCGCCGATCGGCGTTGGCGGGTCGAGGTGGGCGAGGAGGACAAGTCGGTCCTTTCCGTGAAGGTGAGCGAGATCACCGGCGTGGCCTTCGTACGGGGCCCGAGCCCGTTTCCGAAGTTCCTCGGCCAGGAGAGTCTTGTTGTCGACTTCGTTGGGACAGATGGACGGTCCACCCTCCATTGCTACCTCGCCGGCCTATACGGAAATGGGCGGATGGATGCCGAGAAGCTCGAAGCGTGGGGCGACCTGCGCTCCCGATTCAGCGCCGACCTTGAGCGCATCAAGGGCCCGCCTTCGGTGTAGCTACTGCTGGTTCGAAGCACTACCCGGACCAACGCAGTGGAGCGGCGTAGCGTCTCCTACGTCGCGTGGCCGATACCAGCTCGGCGGGTGTTTTCCGCCTATCCGAAGTGCCATACCGGGCGCAGGCAGGACTGCGCACGGAGACCACTGCAGCCGTACGTGCGTTCGCTATTACCTGCGGCCGACGCCGACAACGCTCACGCGTCGTGGCGGCCACGACCCGCTCGACAGGTGCCGTTGAAGTGGGTCTTGGGGATTGGCCAGCCAGGCCGAAGGCCATCCCCTAATCGCGGCCGGTGCTTGCGGGCGGCCTGCCCCTGATCGCCGGCCGTGAGGCACTGGCATAGACCTCCCCGGCCGGGCTATCCACCGGCCGGGAGGCCTCGCCCAGGCGGGTCGGGATCAGCCGGCTACGCAGTCCTCAGGGCGGTCGTGGTTGAGATGCGCGAGCGTATGGATGCCCCCGGGGATCGGCGCGGATCTCCGGCGGCTCGATCTCACGTCCAGGCGGTGGCGCCGGCCGTGATGCGCGGGCGGTGGCGCCGGCCGTGAAGACCCGACCCAGGTTCACTTGGCGGGCCCGAATACTCGGCGATCTGGCGACCCTCATGCTGCCCGAAAGTTGTCAAGTAATCAACGTTCACCCCTGCGCAGCCCGGCGGTGGTGGCGCACGACGCCTCGGCCCCGGCGCTGAGTGACGGCGAGATCCGAACCTCTCGAAGCGGGCGAAGAACGAGAACGCATGGGACCTGCCTTCGACGCGGGGCTGTCCCTTCGGCGAGCGCACTCTGGCCGGGTCGATGCACGAACCCCGGCTCTGGGCGTACTCCAAGAAGGCGGCGTTGAAGTGGGATCGACGGGTCGGCCTCGTCGACGATGGCCTCCATGTTGCCGGGGATGCCGACGGTGAAGTACGCACCAGACGAAGGCCCGCGCCACCTCGAAGTCCTAGATGAATGCGGCGGTGGTCTGGCGGGACTCAGCCACAGGAAGTCGCTCCGGGAGCGAGTTCGAAAGTAGATTTTCGCTCTTGTCGGACTCGGCTAGGGGGTGTGCTGTAAGCACCATCAAACTACAGCACCTCCGCGGAGGCGTTTCGTTCAGGAATCTACGTAGTAGCAGGTCAGAGGCACAGCGCTAAACGTTTGAGCCTTATCAGGGGTGCGCTCTAACCGACTGAGCTATAGCCCCGGGTTGCACGAGGAGACAGTCTACGGGCCGTCGACCACTCGCCGCGCACCGTTGCCGGTCCGTCGGCCCGGGTCGGCGAAGTCGTCGTCGAGCCCGGGGCGCGGCCGGTAGCCCCTCCGGTGTCCCCCGGGCGCCTCAGGAACGCCCCCTGGGCAGCCACGACCACGGGGTGACCACTGGAAGGTGCCGGCTCGCCTCGGCCAGCGCGACCACGACGAACCGCCCTATCCGCCCCATCGGGCCGAGGCGGACACAGCACGGTCGCAGCACGGACGAGGACCACCGGGAAGGTTCGGCCGGAGCCGTCCGCCGGCCGCTCAGGGAAGAGCGCGCCCTGAAGGGCGGCCGGCGATCAGCGGAGCTCCTGCTCGCCGACATCCGTGATGCGCCAACCGGGTCCGGTGCCACCCTCGATGTGGACCTCGGCAATCAGGCTCCGCCTCTCCAGGTCGCGGAGCGTCGCCAGCAGCGAGCCCTCGACCGCGCCCGAACGGGCGTGGAACACGTGGTCGATGTTCCGAGTGTCCCATCTGCCATCGCTCTCTCGGACGACCTCCAACAGCAGCGACTGCATGTCGTCCAACCGGGTCATGGCTTCACGCTCGGGTGGTAGAGGAGCGACGATCCTTCGGCCCGGGACATGCCGTACTCCCTCAACGTGGCGGTGTGGACCCCATCCCAGAATTCGTAGGCGGCGTCTGCGCCACTGGGCTGGCCGGTTGCGTACCCGGCGGCACGGTAGCGGACAGACTCCCGCACCGTGCCGCCGCCCCGTGTGGGCGCTCCATGCGAGGCTATCGCCCAGACGGACGGAGGGGCGCCGGGAAGGCCCCGCGGTAGGGGGCCCGTCTACCACGCAGCGTCGTCATCCCACTCTGGTCTGGGAGTCGCTCGGTCCCTGCTGACGAGCCAACTGGCGGAAGCGCGGCCAAGATGCAGGGTGTCGCTCTGGACCCGCCGAAGTACAGCACTCCGCGAGCCCGCTTCGCTCAGGATGCGCCCTTACCGACTGAGCTATATCCCCGGGTTGCCCGAGGAGACAGTCAACGGGCCGTCGACCACTCCCCTCGCACCGTCGGCCGGTCCGTCGGCCCGGGTCGGCGAACGCGTCGTCGAGCCCCGGGCGCGACGGGTAGCGCCTCCGGTGTCCCCGGGCGCCTCAGGAACGTGCCCTGGGCAGCCACGACCACGGGGTGAACACTGGAAGGTGCCGGCTCGCCTCGACCAACGCGACGACGACGAACCGCCCGATCCGCCTCATCGGGCCGACACCCCGGCCAGGGACTGCGCCTCCACCTTGTAGATCTCGACCCGGTCAGGGTCGCTGAGCAGGGCGGGATCCTCTCCGGGCAACAGAGAGGTGGCAAACATCGCGTCGGCGACCCGACCGATGGCCTCGATCGAGGTGGCCAGGGTGAGGACCACCACCGCGGAGTCCTCCTGGTGGCAGAGGACGTAGGTGCCGGCGAACCCCGGGACCGGCTCGACCGCAGGCCGGATGCGCTCCTCGCCGGCCCGGCGCATGGCCTCGTTCTGGGCCGCGGATCGGGGACCGTCGAACCAGGCCACCTGGCACGCGGTGGCCTCGTCAAGGGCTGCCGGCCCGTGCACCGTGCTGAGGACGTCGTACACCTCATCGACGGCGAGGGGGAAAGGCGGCGGGCCCATCACGGCCCGGGTGCGCTCGGGAGCGGCCTCGGCGTCCTCCCGAGAGTCCCACAGGGACAAGCTGAGCCCTTGACGGGTGCCGATCTGCAGCATGAGGTGGAGCTCGCGAAAGCCCGGGTGCCCTTCGAGGGCCTTGATCAGGAAGTCGGACGCTTCTGGCCTACTGAACTGCTGCGGCAGCGTTCGGACCATCTGGAGCCTGGCGTACATGCGGTTCCTCCTTGTCTGTTGGGTGACAAGGCAACGATGCGCCGATCGCCGCCGCCGCACATCCGTACGACCACGTCATTTCGGTACGTACGTGTGGCCCAGGGCCCTCAGTCCCGGGCCAGCATCCAGGCCGCCAGCTGCGTCCGTGACGACAGGTGGAGCTTGGTTAGGATCCGGCTCACGTGGGTCTCGACGGTCCGCTCCGAGAGGACGAAGTGCTCGGCGATCTCCCGATTGGACCGGCCCTCGGCGACCAGCGCCGCCACCTCCCGCTCCCGGCGGGTGAGAGGGTCGGGGCCGGTCCGGCCCGCCCCCTCGCGCACGCGATCGAGGACCGATGCGCTTTCCCGGGCGACGACGCGCAGGCCCAGGCGGAGGGCGATGGCGTTCGCCTCTTCGGCAAGGGGCTGGGCGGCGGCGGGGTCCTCAGGTGCCAGCAACTTCGACCAGTGCAACAAGGCCTCGGCCAGGTACGGTGCGACACCGATCCGGCGGTTCACCGCGATCGCCTCGGCGAAGTGGCGGTGGGCATCCTCGGTCCGGCCGAGGAGGGCGGTGAGGCGGCCCAGCACCGTCGAGACCGATCCCGTGCAGGCCACCGACCCGGCGCCACCGGCGATGCAGCGAGAGGCGTACGGAAGGAGGGCGGCGTAGCAGCCCTCGGCGCCATCGGGGTCACCGAGCTCGCAGGCGGTCTGGGCGAAGAGGCACACCGTGGGCAGCCAGCGCCCGTCCACCGGGAGCGTCGGGATGAACGGCTTCACCTGGTCGTGCAGTCGGCGCGCCACATCGAGGTCACCGAGGACGGCCACGATGTAGGCCGTGTCCACTTTGGCGATGGGGTAGGTGACCCGCTCGACCAGGGCCAACAGATCGGCCTGCTCATCGCTGGTCCCCCGCAGGCGGGCGATTTCGCCGGTGAGGGCGTACGTCACCCCGACGACCGAGAAGTCCTCCAGGCGGTAACCGAGCCGACGGGCGTCATGCGCCAGTCGCTCCGCCTCGTCCAGGCGGCCGGCGGTGAGGGCCAGGCCGGCCCGCACCATCAGCAGGTGCCAGTCGGCGATCGGGCGGCGCAGGCGCTCCACCACCCGGGCCAGCTCGGCCTCCTCGGCGTGGGCCCGCGGCAGGTCGCCGAGCTCGAGGGCGACGTCGACGCGCCACAGGTGGCCCCACATGGCGGCGCCTGCCGCACTCGGGTTCTGGCCGAGCTCGATCATCCGGGCTCCGAGGGCATCCCGTTCGGCCCCGCCGTCCGGACCGGACACGACGAAGTGGCGGGCGGTGATGGCGTCGACAAGGGCGGCGTGGTCCCCCAGCGCCTCGGCCGCCTGCAGGGCGGCGCGACTTGCGGCCTCGGCCTCGGCGGGCGAGTACAGGTCGGCGTGAAGATGGGCGATCTGTGCCTCCAGCCGCACCCGTAGCGGAGTGGGCTTGGGAGGCATCGACCGCAGGGCCCGTTCCTTGAGGGACAGCAACCGGGGGAGGGTCTGGGTGTCACCAACTCCGGATACGACCAGGGCAGCCGCGGCCGCGATGTCCGGCCGCTCCGCCTGCTCGGCCAGCTCGACGGCGCGCCGGGCTGTCTCCACCGCTCGCAGGACGAAACCGGCGCCGAATTCGGCGGTCGCCAGCTCGACCTCGATCGCCGCCCGCTCCTCGCCCGCGGCGGGGCCGAGGCGGGCTGTTGCCGCCGCCGATCGCAGCAGCCGGGCCGCTTCGTCGAAGGCCAGCCGCCTCGTCGCCGCGTGGGCGGCGAGGCGGAGCCGTTCGACCGCGCGCCTTCGCTCGTCGGGCGTGCTCGCGGCCCGCAGTGAGTGGAGGGCCAGCTCGCCCAGCTGTTCCTCCCGTTCCAGGGCGCCGTCCCGCTCCAGCAGTTCCGCGGCCCGTCGGTGCAGCTCCACCCGGCGGGCCGAGGGGAGGGCCGAGTAGAGGGCGGTGCGCATCAGGCCGTGACTGAACCGCGCCGATCCCGGAGCGTCCGGGTCCAGCAGGAGGACGCCCCGTTGGACGCTGACCCCGATCTCGTCGGGGACCGAGCGCCCGAGCAGTTGCTCGAGCACCTGCACGTCGAACTCGTCCCCGAGGACGCTGGCCGCGCCGGCCACGGCGAGCGCCGGTTCGTCGAGCTGGGCCATCCGGCGGGTGAGCAGGGCCCGTAGTTCCACGGGCAGCCACGTGGACGACCATTCCTGAGGAACCGGCTCCTCGGCAAGGAGCCGGGCGAGCTCACGAACGTAGAGGGGATTCCCGCCGCTCTGGCGATGCACCCAGGCGGCCGCCTCGGCGTCGGACCGCTCGAAGAGATACTCGGCCACGTCGGCGGTGGTGAGGGCCGGCAGGTGCAGGATCGTCACCCCCGTCCGGCCCGTCAACGACCCCAGCGTCCCTTCGAGCGGAGAACCGGGCTCCGGGTCGCGGGCGGTGACGAGAACCATCACCGGTAGGTCGGCGAGCTCGGACGCCAGGAGACGGAGCAGGTGCAGCGATGCATCGTCGGCCCACTGCAGGTCGTCGAGGGCGACCACGACCGGGCGTG
>CADCTB010000217.1 GCA_902805665.1 uncultured Acidimicrobiales bacterium | reverse complement strand
ATGCCGAGCCTGCCGAAGACCCACGCCCAGCCGGAGGAAGTCCAGGCGGGCAAGCTCACCGGCCCGGCCGCCGACTAGCTCACGCGGGGCGTCAGGCCCGCAGGTCGGACTGCGGGCCCGCCTACCGGCGTCACGTTCACCGTCGTCCTCTGTTGGGCAAGTACCAGGCGAGGAGGTCGAGATGAGACGAGTGGTCCGAGCCGCGGCGGCTGCAGTGTTGGCGGTCTCGCTCCTGGGCGCGTGCAGCGCCGAGGGCGGTGTCGACACGTCGGGTGACGGCGTGAAGATCGAAGGCGACGTCGACGCCAAGAACCCCTGATGGTGATTCTCCTACGCCGGCTCTTCTTCGGCCTGTTGGGCCGCTTCGTCTGGAAGAAGGTCCGCCGCCGCTACATGCGCCGCCGCTGACCTGAGCACCCCGTAGGCGGCCACCGTCGCCGCGCTGTTCGCCGCGATGTGCACGAGGGCGGGCGCCAGCAGGCTCCCCGTGGCCACCCGCAAACGCCAGAGGACGAGGCCGACCGCGGCGGTGACGACGACCGCGCCGCTGACGGCCGCCGCCCGCGCCCGCCCGGAGCCGGCGACACGGTTCACGTCCAGAGTGCGCCACGTCGGCACGATGTGCCACAGCCCGAACAACACAACCGCGGCCAAGGGCGACAGCACGACGGGCAGCACGCCCCGGAACGCCACCTCCTCGAGGAGCACGGTGCCCAGCGGGATGCGCACCAGCGCCCGACATGCCGTGCCCCGGGCGTCGACGCCCACCATGCGCTGATCAGCGAGCAGCGGTCGGGTCGAAGGCAGCACCGCCAGCGATGCGACGACCGCCACCACCACGAGCCCGAACGCAAGTCCGACCACACCCGGCACCCATCCCACGGACAACCCCAACCCACCGGGACCGGCCATGAGGACCAGCACCACGGCCGTCGCCACGTTCACCGGCACGTACCAACGATCGGATAACCACAGGTTTGTAACCAGGTTGTGGACGACGAGCAGGCCGACGATCGCGACCTCCGTCACGGCCGCTGCAGCAGGGCCCGTCCTCCGACCACCAGGCCGACGCCGACCGCCGGCAGACCCAGAGGCATGCCTGAGTTCACGAACCCCTTGCGGGCCAGGAACGCCATGCCGGTCGCCACCAGAAGAGCGGCGAAAGCGGCCCGCAACCCGGACGGCGCGGCCGGGAACGGCCGCGGTCGCCGCAGCTCGACCCGTGCGAAGACAGCGACGAGCGGGACGAGCGCCAGGACCAGCGCCACCAGCCATACCGGGCGCATCGCCCACCACGCCCCCGACCCCGCGGCCGGCTGCGGCATCCAACCGCCCGGCAAGGCGATGACGGCCACGACGAGCAGCGCGGTCAGGTGCCAGAGGAACACGGTCATGGCCATGCCGTTGGCGGCCACGACCGCACCCCAAGCCCGCGGTCGGTCGAGCCACCGGTCCACCGCCGGTCGCAGGAGCAGGGCGGCGGCGAACTGCCACAGGCCGAGAGCGACGAGGGCCAGCGACGGCGGGAAGGTGTTCGACCGGGCCTCGCCCACGCCGCCCACCATGGAGTGCGGATAGCCGACCGCGCCGGTCAGGAGGAACAGACCACCGATCCCGGCGGCGGCCAGCCCGGCGACCCGGCGGCGCGACCACGACTTCACCGCGCCGTCCCGCCACGCGATCCCCAGCTGGTGGGCGAACAGCCACACCAGGGCCAGGTTGACCCACCCCACGAGCGGCACGCCCAGCGGCCAGCGGGCCAGGTCCACCAGCGCCACCCCGGCCGCCATGGCCACCGGCACCGCCCAGCCCCAACGCCGGTGGGCGGCCACCATGACCGGCGCCACCGCCACGACCAGCACGTACACCGCGAGGAACCACAACGGCTGGGCGATCGACCGGGCCCGCACCGACGCCGGGTCGACGCCGGCCAGGGTGAGCGCCGCCACCACCGCGCACCAGGCGAGAGCGAACGCCAGCACCGGCCGCACCAACCGCACCAGGCGGCTGCCGAGCCAGTCGCCGTAGCCCCGGCCGTCGCGCATCGCCGCCGTCCACGACGCGGTGTTGGAGAAGCCGCCAACGACGAAGAACACCGGCATGATCTGGAACACCCACGTGAGCCACTGGGCGGCAGGCGCCGATTCGAGGATGTTGCCCGCCACCAGCCGGCCGTCGCGCCACTCGACCACGGCCATCAGCCAGTGCCCGAGCATCACCACGGCGAGGGAGAAGACCCGCAGGAAGTCGACGTAGCGCTCGCGCCGGGCCGGTGTGGCCGACGCCACGGCCTCCGCTGACGGCCGCACGGATGTGGTCAGAGTTGTCATATAGCGATGGTCGCCCTCCGCGCCTGCGCCACCCACCAGGGGCAGCCCCCAAAGGCGCCTGGGGCGACCCCCCAAACCGCCCCGAAGCCCTTCACACGGTGGCACCGGCAGCGCACGATCGCCGCATGACAACCTCGAACCTCTCCTCCATCCTCAGCCGCTCCGCCGCCGACTTCCCGACCAAGGTGGCCATCGTCGCCGGCGACCAGGAGCTCGACTACGCCACCCTCGACACCTTCGCCCGCATGTTCGCCGGGGCGCTGACCGACCTCGGCGTGGCGCCCGGGGAGCACGTGGCCCTCGTGCTGCCCAACGTTCCTCAGTTCTCGGTGGCCTACTTCGGCTGCCACTACGCCGGCAACCCGGTCGTGCCGCTCAACGTGCAGCTCACCGCCGACGAGCTGGCCTACCACCTGGCCGACTCCGAGGCCGTGGCCGTCGTGACCTGGGACCTCTTCCTGCCGACGGTCTCAGAAGCCGCGGCGCGGACCCCCGGCGTGCGCCGCATCCTGGTGGCCAAGGCCGACCTGTCCGACCTGTCCGCCCCCGAAGACGTCACTAACCTCACCGCGGCCGTCGCCACCGCGACGCCCGTCGAACAGGCCCAGCCCACGACTGCGAGGGACACCGCCGTGGTCCTCTACACCTCGGGCACCACCGGACGGGCCAAGGGCGCCGAGCTGACGCACGCCAACCTCCTGGCCAACGCCCGGGTGCCCCCCCGGCTTGTCGCGCTGGGCGCGGACACCGTCGCCCTGGTCGCCCTCCCGCTCTTCCACGCCTTCGGCATGACGGTGATGCACAACGCCGTGCTCGCGGTGGGCGGCACGCTGGTCCTCCAGCCCCGTTTCAGCGCCGGCGGCGCGGCCGAGCTCATCGAGCGGCACGGCGTGACGTTCTTCGGCGGCGTGCCCACCATGTACATGGCCCTCCTCGACGAGGGGGCCACGGCCGGCCGCAACCTCGACACCCTCACATGGTGCGTCTCGGGCGGCGCCCCCCTGCCCGCCGCGGTGCTCGGCGCCTTCGAGGAGCGCTTCGGCGTGTGCCTGCTCGAGGGCTACGGGCTGTCGGAGACCTCACCCGTGGCCAGCTTCACCGTGCCGGACCGTCCCCGCACGCCCGGCTCCATCGGCTACGCGGTTCCGGGTGTCGAGCTGGCACTGGTCGACGGCGGCGGCCGGTTCGTGACCACGCCCGGCGCCCGCGGCGAGATCTGCGTACGGGGTGACAACGTGATGAAGGGCTACTGGCGCAACCCGGAGGCCACCGCCGAGGCCATCGTCGACGGCTGGTTCCGCACCGGTGACATCGGCGTGTTCGACGAGAACGGCGCCTACCGGATCGTCGACCGCAAGAAGGACCTGATCATCCGGGGCGGCTACAACGTCTACCCCCGGGAGATCGAGGAGGTCCTGCACCGTCACCCGGGCGTCGCCCAGGCCGCGGTCGTCGGCGTGCCCGATGCCCGCTATGGCGAAGACGTCATGGCGGTCGTCGTCCTGAAGCCCGGCGCGACCGATGGGCCGAAGGACATCGTGGCCTGGTGCCGCACCCGGCTGGCGGGCTACAAGCGCCCCCACATCGTCGAGGTCCGCGACAGCTTGCCCCTCGGGCCCACCGGCAAGGTGCTCAAGCAGGCGCTGCGGGCCTCGGCTCGGTCGCACGCCGCCTGACTGCGCCTTCCCCCGAGGCCGACGCCTCGGCCGCCACCCGCGCCGCCGCGGTAAAGGGGTCGCCCGTCAGGAACCCCGCACCACCGACGGGGGTGTCACCCTCCTTGACCCCTGCGCCCGCCAGCGCCACCGGCGCGTAGGCCGAGATCGCGGCCAGGTCCTCCTCGACCGCCCCTCGGTCGAGGGGGGTCAACGTGGTCAGCACGATCAGCGCCGGCTTCACCCGGCGAGCCGCCTCGGTGATTGCCGCGAACGGCGTGTCGGGGCCCAGGAACGTGACCCGCCACCCGTTGGCCCGCAGGGCGAGGCCGAAGCAGATCAGGCCGAGATCGTGCTGCTCGCCGGGAAAGCAGCCCAGCAGGGCCATCGGGCCGTAGCCGCCCCCCCAGCCGCGGGCCAGGCCGAGCAGCCGGCCCCGGAGGAGGGCGCTGGCGAAGTGCTCCTGGGCCACCACCGTGTCGCCGACCTGCTGCCAGCGCTCCCCGATCTCCCGCAGGTAGGGGAGCACGATGTCGGTCACCACCGTCTCCAGCGCGAACCCGGCGAGCAGCCGGTCGAGGGCGGCGTTGGCGGCCGTCTCGTCGAGCTGGTCGAGCGCGCGGGCCAGGTGCTCGCCGGTGGCGCCGGACACCGGAGTCTCCAGCGGTTCGTCGACGACCGGCGCCGGCGCTCCGTCGAGCTCTCCGCGGGTCAGCCGGGCCGCCTCCGCCGCCGACACCCCGGCGGCCAGATGCTCGAGCATGCGCAGCACCCGGCGCTCGTCGTCCTCGCTGTAGAGGCGGAGCCCACCCTGGGTGCGCGACGGCGACAGGAGCCCGTACCGCCGCTCCCACGCCCGCAGGAGCTCGGAGCTGACACCGACCCGGCGGCTCAGCTCGCCGATGCGGATCTGGCCGCTGGAGGTGTCGGAGGAAGGGGCCACGACTCCACTCTACAGAACTTGTACAACCTCTGGACAACATTGCCGCTTATCGGTACAGTACTTGTACAAGCCCTGGACAGGAAGGACCGCCGACATGTACAAGTACGTCGAGGACGCCCAGCAGCGAGCGACCGGGTCCAAGACCCTGGTCCTGCTGGCCGCCACCATCTCGTTCCTCTTCTCGGTCACGCTCTGGTTCGGCGGCAACGAGTTGCAGGGCATCTTCGTGGGCCTCTGGGTCCCCTCGATCCTGTCCCTCGGCGCCATCGTCCTGCCCCGAGGTGATCGGGCATGAGCAACGTCGCCGTGTTCGCGGTCGGGCTCGTGGTGACGCTTCTCGTCGCCGGCGCCATGTCCCTCCTGATCTGGGGGGCCGTCATCGACGGGCGGGAGGACGACGCGCGGCGGGCCGAGAACGAGCACGCCGACGTCGCCCACCCGAGCGCCGGCAGCTACGGGATGGTCCAGCCCGGGACGGTCGGGCCATGACCCTCGGGTTCATGCGACCGACGCACCGTGCCCCGGCCGCGGCACCCGCGCAGTCGTCGACCTCGCCGGAGTGCCGGAGCGACCAGGACCTGCTCGACGGGGTGGGCGGCGGTTCGCAGGCGGCGCTGAAGGAGCTGTTCCGCCGGCACGGCGCCGCGGTCCATCGCCTGGCCACCCTGCTTTCAGACGACGGCGCAGAGGCCGACCGCGTGGCCGAGGACGTCTTCGTCACCCTCTGGCACCGCGGCGGCCGCCTGGAGGACCAGGTGGCCAACGTCCGCCTCGGACTGCTGGCCATGGCCCGGCGCCGGACCGGTCCGGCGACCCACCCAGAGCCGCCGGCGCCCAGCGACCCGCCGGCGATGTCCCGCCTCCGGTGCCTTCCGTCCCGCGACCGCGAAGTCCTGGCCCTCACCGTTCTGGGCACGGCCACGCTCACCGACGTCGCCGGTGTGCTCCAGGAGGACCCCCGTGCTGTCGGTTCCCGGCTCCGTTCCGGCCTGCGCGCCGCTCGTTCGACAGCGGGGCGCAGGTAGTCCCGAACCGGGTGGGTCCTCGACCTACCTACGTGACGTCGAAGGACACGCGTCCGCCACCGAACGGGGTCACGTCCATCACCATCGTGTAGCGCCCGGGGAAGCACGCCGACGGGCTCGAGCAGATTGCGGTGTCCCAGGACGACTGGAAGGTCTGCGAGGTTCCCGGCTCGAAGGCGATCCCCGCGGGGTTCGAACCGGGGAGCGTGCGCACGGGCGTGAGCGGCTCGCCGGACGGGCCGAGCACCTGAGAGGAGGCGTTGGTGGAGGAGTACGAGCAGGCCCGGCCTGACACGTTCTCGAACCGGGCGCTGACCTGCACCGTCTCGCCGTTGCGGTAGCTGGGCCGGTCGCTGGTGATCGTGGGCCGGAAGAACGACGCGGTGCAGGCGGGAACGGCTCCCGCCGGTCCGGTGGCGGGTGCAGTGCCCGCCGTGCCCGCCGGCGACGCCGGGGAGGCGGGCGAGACCGGGCGGGTGGTGACCGGTGCCCGAACGGTCGAGGAGGTGGTCGCCGACTGAGCGGGTGCCGCCGGAGCGGCAGTCGTGGCGCCGGGAACCGTCGTCGTCGCGGGCTGGGCGACGTCGCCCTCCTCGTCGTCACGGTCGTCGGTCTGGGTGAGCGCCAGCGCCGTCGCGGCCACGAGGGCGACGAGCGCCACGGCTAAGGCGACGAGCCACGCGGGCGTGGCCCGGCGCCTCGGGTTCACTGGGGGACCGGAACCGGAGGACACCGGTGGCCCCGCCGACCAAGGCCGGGCCCAACGGCTGGTGAGCGACTCAGCTCCGCCGCCCCCGGCGAGGGCCGCAGCGGCGGCCGCGGGCTCAGGCGCCACCAGCCGGGTGGGGTTCAGGTCACCGGCCCGCTGGGCGACACGGAGGGCCTCGCCGAGGGCGCGGGCCGACGAGGTCCGCCTCGACGGATCCTTGGCCAGGGCGGCGGCCAGCGCGTCCCACATCGGCCCGGGCAGTCCCTGGCGCCGGAGGTCGGGCGGGGCCTCGCTCATGATGCGGGTGAGCAGGGGGTGGAACGTCTCGTCACCCGGGTGCACGAAGGGGGCATGACCGGCGACGAGGGCGTAGAGCGTGGACGCCAGTGAGTAGACGTCGGATGCCTCGGTCGCCGGACGGCCCGACAGGACCTCGGGGGCGGCATGGGCCAGGCTCCCGGTGATCACGCCGGATTTCGTCTGGGTGCCCCCCTGGATGCGAGCCACGCCGAAATCCGTGAGCTGCGGCTCCCCGTAGCTCGACATGAGCACGTTCTCGGGCTTGATGTCGCGGTGCAGCACCCCCGCGGCGTGGGCGGCGGCGAGGGCACCGGCCAGCTTCACGCCGATGTCGGCGACGTCCTCCCAGGGCATCGGCCCCCGCTCGGCGATGTGCTGGGCCAGCGTGCCGCCCGACAGGTAGTCGAGGACCAGGTACGGCTGGCCGGCCGCGGTGTGGCCGGAGTCGTAGACAGGGACGACATGCGGATGTCCGGACAGGGCGCCGATGGCCCGGCACTCCTGCTCGAACCGTCGGAGCGCGTCCTCGTCGAGCGCCGGTGTGCTCAGCACCTTGACCGCCACCGTCCGGTCGAAGACCTTCTGCCGGGCCCGGTAGACGGTGCCGAAGCCGCCCTGCCCGACGCGCGTGGCGTCGGTGATCCCGTCGATTCCGAGCTCCACCGCCGGCCCACCGTTGCCGCCAACGCTCATCTCGTCAGGGTACCGGCCTCCCGTCCAGCCTCCCGCGACGTGGGCATTGCCCGAGCGACGCGCTTCGCGTAGCCGCTGGCGTAATGGTCAGGGGCGGGGCACGAACGCCAGCGTGGCTGCCATGCCGTCGGCCACCTCCTCCACTCCGGTGGCCAAGGCGGCATTGCCGGTCGTGGCGGTGATGACGGCCAGCCAGTCTGTGTCCAGCACGGGGACGAGGTACTGGGTCGCGGCCACGGGCCGCGGTTCCGGAAGGCCGGGAAGCGGCAGCGTCTCGCGGGAGACGACCTTGACGGCGCCGCCGGCGGGCAGGTCGATGATGTCCACCCGACGCTCATCCACGTCCTCACCGGTGCCCGCGGGCGCGCTGGCGTAGATCTGGCGCAGCCCTTCGACCGGGATCCCTCCATCGGCCGGCGGCACCTGGCGCCAGGCCATCGTGGCGCTGGCCGAGACCAGCTCGCCACCCACGTCCGCAGCCAGGATCGCGGCCATGAAGACCTTGTCTTCGTGCAGACGCTGGAGCAGATCCAGGAGGGCGGTCCGGGTGGGACCCCGTTCCTGTGCCGCGGTGGACCGACCGGAGAGGCGCTGATCGAGGAAGGCGTCGAGCCATCCGTCCCACGTGTCGGGATTGAGGTCGAGCACTGTCCAGTGGTCGGGGACGTCGATGGAGAACCCAAGGGCGGGCCGGGGGACGCCGGCCGCATAACCGGCGGGAGGGAGGTCCGTCACGACACCGGCCGCCACGCGAGGCGATGCGAGCACCGCACAGCTCCACTCTGCCTCACCGTCGGCGATAGCGTCGTCGAGACCAATGGATCGGTCGAAGGGCGTCTCTCGAGGGAGACGACGCCTTCCATCTCTTCAGGACGCACCCGTGACATCTGTTACGAACAGCGAACAAGCTGTTGCCGTCGCCGAGCGCATGCTCGACGAGCACGTGCGGCCGGCAATTGACGACGAGGTGGCGGTGACCGAGGTCAGAGAGTTCCCGACGTGTTGGGTGATCGGCTTCAACACCGTGGCGTACCTCGAGACGGGCTCGATCACCCACGCCCTCGTAGGGCTCGGCCCCATCATCGTCAATCGGCGGTCCGGGGAAGCGCGGATCGGCACGTCGGCGTCCCCCGCCGAAAGGCAGCTTGACCCCCGGTAACAGCGACGCCGGTAGTGGAAGCGCTCAGCGGCACCGTTACGACGGGGAGCTGATGGAGTGACGTTCCGCTACTTCGTGGTCACCGAGCCGGACGAACCGGATCGGCCCCGGGGACTTCTGGCGGTGAACCGCGACAACGAAACGGGCCGCCTGGACACGATGATCTTCAGCCATTGGACCAGGGAATGGGAATCAGATCCGGAAGCCGTCGGGATGTACCTCTTCGGCGACGATTTCCAGGATCTCTGGGTCGAGGTCCCTCGCGCTGACGCAGAGAAGGCCGCGGCGGTCATCGGCACGAGCATTCCTTCCGAGGATGAGCTCATGCAGATCACCGACACGGCCGAGCAGCACAGAGGACGGCAGGGGTGAGCGGAGGCGCCCGGGACACCCGCGGCATCGAGCACGGCTTCTCTGGGCGATCGGGCGAGATGGAAGGCTCGCTCCTTTCTGCGCCTGGGCGATGAGGCCGCTGCTGCCGTGCTTCCAGTGTGGAGATTCGGTCCTGGACCTCCGAGGCCAGGACATCGTGCTCCCGACCTACCTGCTCCGTCCGGAGCCATCCCGGCGCGACCAGGAGGTGCTGGAGGCCCGGGCGTACGGCTACGTCCACCTGCGATGCTTCGTCGGCTCCCGCTGGGCACGACTCTGGGCCGAGCGCATCCGGGAAAATCTGGAGGGCGTCCGCCTGTTTCCGGTGGTGTTCGAGTCTGACGGCCTCGTCCTGCTCCGTCACGAGGTCCTCAGCATCCGGGACACCATCGTCATCGGCACCGACGGCTACTACGCGTCCTTCGGCGACGTGGGGATCAGGGCCCGGCGGCCGACACCCGGTGGGGCACTCATCCCGGTGCGGCACGAGTTCAACTTGGAGGTGACGGGCTGGGGAGCGTTCGCGGAGGACATCGTCCGGGCCTTGCAAGAGGGAAGGTCGTACCCGCTGCTGGGCCTGATCGAGGGCCTCGGCCTCCGCCACCGGCTCTGGAGCGAAGCCGCAGTCGTCGACGGCCGCCTCGAGCCGCGCCCTGGCGTCGAAGAGGACGACGACGACGGCGAACTGTGGATAGAGGCCGTCGCCCTCTACGACACGTTCGTGCCCGACCACGTCCTCTCCCGAGTCCTCGACGTGCTGCCTGACCACCGCTCCCGAAGGCGTGGACGAAGGTGACGATCCGCTGCTTGGTGCTTCCCATGGGGGCCACCGGAAACCGGTGAGCCGGTGACCGGCGACGAGGGCACCGCGCGTTCGACCGTTCCTCGACCGGCGGTAGCCTCGTCCCGAGCGCCCCACACGGGGCGGCGGAACGGTGGAGGTGGGCCCATGACGGCCATCAAGGTGACCTCGGAAGAGCTGCAGAGCGTTTCCTCCCAGCTCCAGGCCGGGTCCGAGGACGTGTCCCAGCGGCTGGCGTCGATGGAGGCCCAGGTCCGGGCCCTGGTTGACGCCGAGTGGCAGGGAGCGGCGTCGGACTCCTTCCGGGACCTTTATGAGAAGTGGCACCGGGGCGCCCGCGACGTCAAGGAGGCCCTCGACGGCATCTCCCAGATGCTGGCCGGCGCGGCCCGCACCTACCAGGAGACCGAGGACCAGCTGGCCGCCCAGCTCCGGGGCTAGCTCCTCCCCGGCCTGATGGCCGACCTCTACGTCGACGTCGATGCCCTCACCGAGCTGGCCCGCCAGCTCGAGGCGGTCAAGGCCGCCCTGGCCCGGGCCGAGGACAACGTCGACGCCTACGACGCCCGCCTGGGCTCGAAGCGCATCGAGGGCGCCCTCGACGACTTCGTCTCCGGTTGGAGCGACGGCCGCCGCCAGCTGATCTCGGGCATCGACGGCCTGCGGGCCCGCATCGAGGGGGCCATCGAGACCTATCGGGACCAGGAGGCGGCCCTGTCCGCCGCCGCCGGAGGCGGACGGCCCTAGTGGCCACCCTCACCTGGGCTGCGGTCGACGAGGCCGCCCCCGGCGACCCCGGGGCCTACGCCGGCCTGGCCGCCCACTTCGCCGCCACCGCCGAGGACGCCTCCTCGGCCCGCAACCTCCTGGAGCGCTTCGCCGGCGCGGTGGACGCCAGCGTGTGGCGGGGAGAGGCGGCCGAGGCCTTCCGGGGCGAGATCGCCAAGCTGCCGCCCAAGCTGGCCAAGCTGGCCGAGTCCTACCGAACCGCCTCGGCCGGCATGGCCACCTACGGCCGGGTGCTGGAGGACCTCCAGGCCCAGGCCCGCCGCCTGGGCGACCAGGCCCAGTCCGCAGCCGATGAGCGCCGGGCCGCGGAGACGGCCCGGGACACCGCCACCGCCACCGATCCCCTCGTCCCCACCGCCGCCTACGACGACGCCGTGGCCCGGGCCGCGTCTCGGGCCAACCGCGTCGAACGCGAGCTCGACCACCTCTCCGACCGCCGCCGGGCCGCCGAGGCCGCCGCCATCCGGGCCCTGGACCAGGCCCAGGACCAGGGCATCAAGAACGACCCCTGGTACAAGCGGGCCTGGGGAGCGGTGGACCGCTGGATCGACGACCACGCCGACCTCCTCAAGGGCATCTCCACCGGCCTCAAGTGGGTCTCCGCCGTGGCCGGGCTCCTGTCGTTCATCCCCATCCTGGCCCCCATCTGCGGCCCCATCGCCCTGGCCGCCGGGGGAGCGGCCCTGCTCATGGACGCCGCCCTGGCCGCGAGTGGCAACGGCAGCTGGAAGGCCCTGGCCGTGGACGGAGTGCTCATGGCGCTGCCCGGCGCGGGCAGATTGGTCCGAGGGTTGACGAGAGCGGGGAAGGTCGGCAAGGTGGCGGCGCCGGCCATGACTCGAGCGCGCGCGGCCGCCGAGGCGCTTCACACGTCGGCCAATGCGGCGCGCCGGCCGACAGCCCGCGCCCTCAAGCAGCTCGCTCGTGCAAACGGCGGGAAGATGGTGGGCCTTAAGAACCAGCTCAAAGAGGTGGATTCACTGGAGCGCAAGATCGCCGCGCACATGAAGAGGTTCGGCGTCTCGGCCGATGAGGCGGCGGAGTCGATCAACGACTCGCTCCGTTACACGATGAGGTTCTCGGAGCGGTCGATGACGCAAGGCTCCCAGCGGGTCTTGGCTGAGCTGGAGCAGCAGGGATACGAGGTGGTGAGGGTCAAGAACTACTGGGTGAAGGGCAATAGCTACAAGGGTGTCAACGTCGAGCTCCGCACACCGGAAGGGCACCTCACCGAGCTTCAGTTCCACACCCG
>CADCTB010000216.1 GCA_902805665.1 uncultured Acidimicrobiales bacterium | reverse complement strand
AGCCGACCACCACCACCACCCGTCCCGGCCCCGGCGGCCCCACGGCCACCACCGCCCGCCCGGCGGCCACGGCCACGGCCACGCCGGCCCGGGCCCTGGCCCTCACCGGCTCCTCCACCGCCGAGCTGGCCGGCCTGGCCCTGGTGGTCATGGCCCTGGGTGGCGTGCTCTTCCTGGTCGGCTCCCGCCGGCCGGTGCAGTCCTAGCCCTTCGCTCGACGCCCCGGCTGCGGCCCGGTCACCTGCGGGTGTCCGGGTCGCAGCCGGCGCACGGCGACACACTCCCGGCGGTATGGTGACGGTTCAGACTTCTCTCAGCCGGAGGTAACGCCATGGCGCTTGAAGAGGTGGTCGACGAGCACTTCATCGGCCGGTACCGGGCCCTGCTCGATGCCGAGGATGCCGCGTTCGACGAGCTCGAGCACGCGTACGAGGACGGGGACCGGGAGCACTTCCTGGCCGACCTCCGCGACTGGGAGCGGTCCGTCGAACGGCGACATGCGTTCCTGTCCCGCCACGGGATAGCCCTGGACAGCGTCGGGGCGGTTACCTGAGCTTTCCCGGCAGACCACGGCTGGCCGTCGGGCGGGCGGCGTCGCTCGCCGCGGTCGTCCTGGTGGCCGCCGTGGCCCTCGGCGCCATGGCCATGCGCAGCACCGGCCCACGCTCCACCGCGCTCCGGGGCCAGGCCCCGGCGCCCAGCTCGACGGTCGCCCCGTCCACCGTCGCGCCGCCCCCGCCCACCACCACGACGACGATGGCGCCCACCGAGGCGGTCAGCCTTCCGCTCCCCGGATGCCCGCCGCCGCCCCGCCCGCCGGGCACGGGCACCGCAGCCCCGACGTGGCGCCCGCCCGTGCTGGTGCCCGAAGCGCAGCTCCCTGCGGCCAAGCCGGCGCCGGCGCTGTCGAACGCCCTCACGCCCCTCCAGGGCAAGGGCATGTGGATCTGGAAGACCCGCCAGACCGAGGGCGGCGACGTCGACGCGGTCGTGGCCCGAGCCAAGGCCGCCGGCCTGACGCAGCTCTGGGTCCGGGTGGGCGACTCCCGCGACGGCTTCTACGCCGCCGACTACCTGTCGAGCATCGTCCCCAAGGCCCACAAGGCCGGCATCGCCGTCATCGGGTGGGGCTTCCCGTTCCTGCACGACCCCGTCGGCGACGCGGCTTGGAGCGCCCAGGCGGTCTCGTGGCGGGCGCCGGACGGGTCCCGCCTCGACGGGTTCAGCCCGGACATCGAACTGGCCTCCGAAGGCGTGGTGCTCACCGAGCGCCGCATCACCCTCTACCTGGGCGAGCTCCGCCCGGCGGCGGGCGACATGCTGATGGTGGCCACGGTGTACCGGGCCACCGACGCCCGGTGGAACGGCACCTACCCCTACCGGGCCATCGCCCCCTACGTCGACGCCTTCGCCCCCATGGTCTACTGGGGCTGCGTGGAGCCGGGAGCGGCGACGATCGAGTCCGTCGAGCGGCTGGCCACGCTCAAGCCGGTCCATGTCATCGGCCAGGGCTACGACGCCGGTCCCGAGGGGGGACGGAAGGGCGCCCCGAGCGCCACCGAGACGGTCCGCTTCCTCGATGTCTCCCGCCGCAGCGGGGCCATGGGCGCCTCACTGTGGGTCTGGCAGTCGATGCCGGCCGAGCAGTGGGACGCCCTCACCAACTTCACGTGGTCGCCGGCGCCCCCCCAGCAACCCGCCGTTCAGCAAGCGAGGAGAAACGCCGGTGCCTGAGAATCCCGTCAACCTGTCGTCGGGGCTGCCCGAGACCGCCCTCGACCCCGAGCCGGCTGACGCCCGGGAGGCCCTGGCCGCCGCCCTGGCCGCCCCCGACGACGTCCGGCGCAACGCCGTGGCCCAGGTGGCCGTCCGCTGGCCCCGGTACCTCGACGCCTGGGCTCGCCTGGGCGCCCTCGCCCGTGACGACGCCGAGGCGTATGCCTGCTACCGGGTGGGCTATCACCGGGGCCTCGACCAGCTCCGGCAGTCGGGCTGGCGGGGACAGGGCTACGTCCGGTGGGCCCACGCCCCCAACCGGGGCTTCCTGCGCTCCCTGGCCGGACTGGCCCGGGTGGCGGGCGCCATCGGCGAGGACGACGAGGCCGGCCGCTGCCGGACATTCGTGTCCCAGCTCGACCCCACGTGGGACGGGGCCGACGCCTGAGCCGGCGCCCGGGTGGGTGGCCGCCCGGGTGACGGTGGAAGGGCGGGTCCAGGGCGTCTTCTTCCGCGACTCCTGCGCCCGCCGGGCCCGGGCCGAGGGAGTGGCGGGCTGGGTGCGAAACCGGGCCGACGGCCGGGTGGAGGCCTGGTTCGAAGGCCCTCCACAGGCTGTGGAAAACCTGGTGGCATGGTGTCGACAAGGTCCCCCGCACGCCACCGTCACCCGGGTGGATGTCACCGCGGAGAGTTCGGCAGGACTGGAGGCGTTTCGCATACAGTGACGCCCGTCAGGACGACGCAAGGGGGAGAGGGTGCGAGCAAGGAAGCTGGTGCTGTACGGGCTGGTGGCGATGATGCTGCCCGCCTTGGGGGCGTGCGGTGGCGGCGGAGGGGGTGACGACCGGACCGCCGATGTGTCGATCGAGGACAACACCCTCCGCTTCGAGCCCAGTTCGCTCGACATCGATGTGAACGAGGAGCAGACGTTCACGTTCATCAACCGTGACGACACCGTGCACAACGTCACCGTCCCCGGAATAGCGCGGGACGCGGAGCAGAACCCGGTCGAGGCCGACATCCAGCCTGGAGAGCGGGTGAGCGTGAAGATCCCTGCGGTGGCTGCGCCTCGCGACGGCTTCTTCCTCTTCTACTGCAAGTACCACCAGACCGAGGGCATGTCGGGCCGCCTCAAGGTTTCGGGCTAGAAACTGGCGGTGTTGGACACCGCCGCCGAGGCTCCTGCGCACGACCGAACACCGATGCTGACGGTCGGTACGGTCGTCTGGCTGGCCTCGGAGCTGATGTTCTTCAGCGGTCTGTTCGCCGCCTACTTCACGCTGCGGGCCACGGCCGAGGGCGACTGGCCTCCGGAAGGCGTCCACCTCGAGGTTCTCATCGGCGGCCTGTTCACCCTCGGGCTGGTCCTGTCGAGCGGCACGATGCAGCTGGCCGTGCGGGCCATCGCCGCCGGCCGGCTGCCCGCGTTCCGGGGCTGGTTGATCGCCACCCTGCTCCTGGGCGCCGCCTTCCTCGGCAACCAGGCCCACGAGTGGTCAAGCCTCGAGTTCTCCGTGTCCTCCCACTCCTACGGGTCGGCGTTCTACGTGATGACCGGGTTCCACGGCCTTCACGTGTTCGGGGGGATGCTGGCCATGCTCCTGCTCATCGGTCGGGCGGGCAGCAGGCGTTTCGGTGCGGCCGACGTTCCCGCGGTGGAGATGGTCAGCTATTACTGGCACTTCGTCGACGTGGTCTGGATCGGGATGTGGGCCACCCTGTTCCTGCTCAAATGAGCGGGGCACCGTGAAACGCCACCTGCTCGTCGTGCTCGCCCTGGTCGGCGGCGCCCTGGCCGTCGCCCTGGTCACCGTCGGCGCGTCGGCGGCGCCCGCCCAGGTCGGCCCGCCCACCACCACTGCAGGAGGCACCGCCGCCGACGTGGCGGCCGGGAACCAGCTCTACCAGATCGCCTGCACCACCTGTCACGGCGCGGGGGGCGAGGGGGTGGAGGACCGGGGGCCCTCCCTGATCGGCGTGGGGGCGGCGTCGGCCGACTTCTACCTGACCACGGGCCGCATGCCCCTCGACCGGCCCCGCTCGCAGGCCGAGCGCAAGCGGGTGGCCTACTCGCCGGTGCAGATCCGCCAGTTGGTGGCGTACGTGGCCTCGCTGGGGCCTGGCCCACCGATCCCTCACGTCGATCCCAAGGCGGGCAACCTGGCCGAAGGCAACCGCCTCTACGCCAACAACTGCGCCCCCTGTCACAGCTCGGCCGGAGCCGGTGGGGCGCTGGGCCACGCCGTGTACGCCCCGCCGCTGAACCGGTCGACGCCGCTCCAGGTGGCCGAGGCCATACGGGTGGGGCCAGGAGCCATGCCCGTCTTCGGCCCCGAGGCCCTCGACGACGAGCAGGTGGCCTCCGTCATCCGCTACGTGGAGTACCTCCGCAAGCCGGACGACCAGGGGGGCTTCGGGCTGGGTCGCCTTGGTGCCATTCCCGAGGGTTTCGTAGCCTGGGTGGTAGGTCTGGGGGCCATGCTGATGGCCGTGCGCTGGATCGGAACGAAGGACTGATGCCGGACAACGACAAGGGGATGCCCGCCGAGCGCCGAATCGGCGCGCTGCTGGTGATCAGCACCGTCGCCGCCCTGGCCCTGGCCGTGGTCTACATCGGCGGCGGTCAACCGCAGGCCGAGGGCGCCCTGCTGGGGATCGCCCTCGGCGCCATCGGCTTCGCCCTCATCCTCTGGGCCCGGGGGTTGTCCACCGAGGGCACGGTGACGGCCGAGCGGGGGCCCCTCGGCGGGGATCACGAGGACGAGGACGTGGTGGAGGAGCGCATCGAGGAGGTCAGCGACGAGCCCGGCCGCCGATCGGTGCTCAAGCTCTTCTGGGCGGCAGGTGGCGCACTGGCCCTGGCCGCGGTGTTCCCGATCCGCTCGCTCGGCCCGGCACCCGGCCGGTCGCTCCTGACCACCGCCTGGAAGCCGGGCGCCCGGCTGGTCGACGAGGAGGGCCGGCCCGTGCGGGTCGAGACGCTGCCGGTAGGCGGCACCCTCACCGCCTTCCCGCAGGACGCGGAGCACGCCGCCGACTCCCAGGTGGTGGTGGTCCGGGTGGCGGACGGCGAGATCCGGCCCCGTCCCGGGCGGGAGAGCTGGTCGCCGGAGGGGTACATCGCCTACTCCAAGATCTGCCCCCACGTGGGCTGCCCCGTCGGCCTCTACCAGTCCGACACCCACGAGCTGCTGTGCCCGTGCCACCAGTCGACCTTCGACGTGCTCGACGGCGCCCGCCCCCGGTTCGGTCCCGCCACCCGCTCCCTGCCCCAGCTGCCCCTCGCCGTCGACCGGGAGGGCTTCCTGACCGCCCAGGCCGACTTCGACGAGCCGGTGGGTCCCGCCTTCTGGAACAGGGGCTGAGGGGATGACCCGCCGCCTGTTCCGATGGGTCGACGAGCGGCTGGGGGCCTCCAGCTTCTCCCGGAAGGCCCTCGACAAGATCTTCCCCGACCACTGGTCGTTCATGGTCGGCGAGATCGCCATGTACTGCTTCGTGATCCTGGTGGTCACCGGGGTGTACCTGACGTTCTTCTTCGTGCCGGCGTCCGACGAGGTCGTCTACCACGGCCCGTACAAGGCGCTCGAGGGCACGACCATGTCGGCCGCCTACGAGTCCTCCCTCGACATCAGCTTCGAGGTGCGGTCGGGGCTGGTGATGCGCCAGATGCACCACTGGGCCGCCCTGATCTTCATGGCCGCCCTGGTCGTGCACATGTGCCGGGTGTTCTTCACCGGCGCCTTCCGCCGGCCCCGGGAGCTCAACTGGATCATCGGCGTGAGCCTGTTCGTCACGTCGATGATGAACGGCTTCTTCGGCTACTCCCTGCTCGACGACCTGCTGTCGGGCACCGGCGTGCGGGTGGGGTACTCGATCGCCCTCTCGATCCCGGTGGCGGGGGAGTACCTGGCCTTCCTGTTCTTCGGTGGCGAGTTCCCCAACACCGAGTTCATCACCCGGTTCTTCGTCCTCCATGTGCTCCTGTTGCCGGCCGTCATCGCCGGCCTGCTGGGCGCCCACCTGGCCATCCTGTGGCGGCAGAAGCACACCCAGTTCAAGGGGCCGGGCCGCACCGAGGACAACATCGAGGGCTCCCATCTGTGGCCCTCGTACGCGGCCAAGTCCATCGGTCTGTTCTTCATCGTCACCGCGGTCATCGCCGCCCTGGGTGGGCTGGCCCAGATCAACCCGGTGTGGCTGTACGGGCCCTACGACCCGACCCAGGCGTCGGCCGCGACCGCCGGGTCGCAGCCCGACTGGTACGTGGGGTGGCTCGACGGGGCCCTGCGGATCTTCCCGGGATGGGAGATCCGCGCCCTGGGCCACACCATCGCCAACCCCTTCTTCCCGGGCGCGGTGCTGCCCGGGCTGACGTTCGGCGCGCTCTACCTCTGGCCGTTCCTGGAGCGGCGGTTCACCAAGGACGACGACCCCCACAACCTGCTCGACCGCCCCCGCGACGCGCCGGTCCGCACCGGCCTCGGCGCGGCCACGCTGTCCTTCTACACGATCCTGTTCATCGCCGGGGGCAACGACGTGCTGGCGTCGGTGTTCAAGGTGGCCCCGGAGTCGATCACCAACCTGTTCCGCGTCATCATCTTCGTGGTCCCGGTGGTGGCGTACTTCGTGACCCGCAACGCCTGCCGGTCCCTCGCCCGGGACAAGGTCCACCCCTTCGGCGGCTCGGTCGGCGGCCGGATCCGCCGCACCCCCTCGGGCGGCTACGAGGAGATCGACGAGCACGAGCCCGCTCTGCCCGTCGGCGCCATCCGCGCCGACCTCGTCACCGAGGCCTACCGCCGCCCCCCACCCCAACAGTCCTGACAGTCCTTCGGACGAACAGGGCCTCCGGCCCTGCCAAAGCGCCCGGTACCGTGCGGCGAAGCGGTCGTCCCGACCCTACGACGGCGCCCGAGGCCGACCGAAGGACGGCATCGCCGGGAAAGGCGCCGAGCCAGAGGCGAGGCTTGCCTTTGCCGGAACAGGAAGACGCCCCGCCCGGAGGGCGGGACAGTGCCTTTGGGAAGGCCGCTAGGCCTTCTGGTCTGACTCCCGGGCGTAGCCGAAGACGCCGGCGACCATGAGGATCAGGCCGACGACCGCGATCGGCGGACCGAACACCAGCCCGTTGGCCAGGACGACCACACCGGCGGAGAGGACGAAGGGCCAGGCGCTCGACGACGGGAAGTAGCCGAGGTCGTCGGCCGCGTCGGCCGGGCTGGCGTCGCCGTCGTCCTCGGCCCGGGGGCCCTTGCCGCGGGTCTGGAACAGCAGCCACAGCCCGACGAAGGCGAAGGCGGGCACCGAGGCGCCCAGCATGGCAGTGCCGGCATGCTCGTAGGTGATGAACCAGTAGGCCGAAGCGGTCACGGCGAAGAAGGCGGCCGCACCCATGAAGAGCAGCCACTCGACGTTCATGGCCCGCTTGCCCTTGTTGCGGTCGGCCCGCTCCATCCCCCCCTGCATGCTCACGGCGCCGGCTCCGGGGTGCGTTGGCGGGCGTCGAAGACCGGACGCTCCGACCGGATCAGGGGAAGCTCGTGGAAGTTGTGCTCCGGCGGCGGCGACGAGGTCGCCCATTCGAGCGAGTACCCGCCCCACGGGTCGTCGCCGGCCACGACCCCCTTGCGGGGCGTGACCCAGAGGTTCCACAAGAGGAAGAGGGTTCCCAGACCGAGGACGGCGGCCCCGAAGCTCGACACGAGGTTGAGGAACTCCAGGCCGGAGTTCTCGGCGTAGTCCGGGACCCGCCGGGGCATCCCCCGCAGGCCGAGGAGGTGGTGGGGCCAGAAGGTGAGATTGAACCCGATGAACATGGTCCAGAAGTGGATCTTGGCCAGGCGCTCGTTCAGGAGGCGGCCGGTGACCTTGGGGTACCAGAAGTACAGGCCGGCGAAGAAGCCGAAGGCGGCGGTGCCGAACAACACGTAGTGCATGTGGGCCACCACGAAGTAGGTGTCGGTGACGTGGAAGTCGACCGGTGGAGAGGCGAGCATGGGCCCCGTCAGGCCCCCCACCAGGAAGACCAGCAGGAACCCGATGCAGAAGAGCATGGGGGATTCGAACGTCAGATGGCCTCGCCACATGGTGGCGATCCAGTTGAACATCTTCACCCCGGTGGGCACCGCCACCAGGAACGTCATCGCCGAGAAGAACGGCAGGTTGATGGCCCCGGTGGTGAACATGTGGTGGGCCCAGACACCCGTCGACAGCGAGGCGATGGCCAGGGTGGCGAAGACGAAGCCCTTGTAACCGAACAGGGGCTTGCGGGAGAAGACCGGGATGACCTCGGTGACCACGCCGAAGAACGGCAGGGCCACGATGTAGACCTCCGGATGGCCGAAGAACCAGAAGATGTGCTGCCACAGCACGGGCTCTCCACCGGCTGAGGCGTCGAAGAAGTGGCTCCCCAGATGGCGGTCGGCGTAGAGGAGGGCCAGGCCGGCGGTGAGCACCGGGAAGGCCAGGATCACCATGGCGCTGACGATCAGCATGTTCCAGGTGAAGATCGGCATCCGGAACATCGTCATGCCCGGAGCCCGCAGGCACAGCACGGTGGTGATCAGGTTCACCCCGGTCAGGATCGACGCCGCGCCGGTGACTACCACGCCCATGATCCACAGGTCGGCGCCCGCGCCGGGCGAGTGGATGGCGTCGGAGAGGGGCGTGTAGGCCGTCCAGCCGAACTGGGCGGCCCCCCGGGCGCTCAGGAAGCCCGACACCATGGTGAGCCCTCCGCCCAGGAAGAGCCAGTACGACAGGGAGTTCAGCCGGGGGAAGGCCATGTCCGGCGCCCCCAGCTGCAGAGGGATCAGGTAGTTGGCGAACCCGAACGCCATGGGCACGGCGAAGAGGAACATCATGATGCTGCCGTGCATGGTGAAGAGCTGGTTGTAGACCGATTCGCCGACCAGCTGACGCCCGGGCTCGGCCAGCTCGTAGCGCATCAGCAGGGCCAGCGCCCCGCCCAAGAGGAAGAAGGCGAAGGCGGTGGCCATGTAGAGGATGCCGATCTTCTTGTGATCGGTCGTCGTCACCCACCCGACCAGCCCGCTGGCGTGGCCTCTGCGCTCCTCCCGGGGCGGGGGGGCCGCCGGTCGTTCCTCGAGCAGGGTCATCGCACGGTCTCCTCACGGCCGCTGAGCGCGCTCACCGGACCCGTCTCCTCGCGGCCGCGGCGCGCGCTCACCGGACCACCCTGGCCTGACGACCGACGTCGCCCGGGCCCGTGGCGTCCGGCCCCCGGCCGCCCGGTACCCGCTGCTGTTCGGCGAGGAACACCTCGAACGCCTCGGGCGTGACCACCTCGACGTCGAACTTCATCCGCCAGTGGTCGATGCCGCAGAACTCGGCGCAGACACCCGGAAAGCGACCGGTCTCCGTGGGGCGCACCTCCAGGGAGTTGTCCACCCCCGGAATCATGTCCTGTTTCACGAGGAAGGACGGCACGAAGAAGGAGTGAATGACGTCGGCCGCAACCAGGCGCAGTCGGACGCTGGCGCCGACGGGCACCACGAGGGTGGGAGGTTGGTTGGCGTCGCCCACCACAGTCACCCCCTGGGCCGGGTAGCGGAACCGCCAGCCCCACTGGAAGCCGGTGACCTCGACCCCGAGGTCAGGCGTGTCACTGAGCCGGGTCACCCGGTCCTGCGTCCGCAGGGTGAGCACGAACAGCACGGCCACGATGACGAGAGGGACCACGGTGTAGAAGACCTCGATCGGGATGTTGGCGCCCACCTGCTTGGGCAGTTGCCCAGGCTCGGCGCCGCGGGGACGCCGGTACCGCAGCACCGACCAGAGGATGAGGCCGGTCACGAGGACGCCCAGAGCGATTCCGGCGCCCAGGAGGATCCGCCACAGGTCGAGCACGTCCTGGCCCTGGCTGCTGGTGGGATCCGGAGCCCCGCCCCGACTCGAGCATCCGGCGAGCACGACGCCCGCGGTGAGCCCTAGGCGCGCAAGATGTGACCTTCGGCAGTGAGCGTGCCGACGCGCTGGGTGATCTACTTGAGAACCACCGACGAACATTGCCGCAAGTTAAGCAGGGCCGGCGGAGTGGACTGGAGAAGCGGTCTTGGCACGTGCCTGAGGATGCTCGGAGACGGACCCGGGACCCGGGCGCCCCTGAAGGTCGACCACTGCCCGGCGCCGAGCTGGGGCCGATCTTCGGGATCCACGGCGAGCTCACCCACATCCAGCCCCTCGGTCGGGGCCACATCCACCAGACGTTCCTGGCCCACTATCGAGCCGACGACGGCCGCGTCGAGCGATACGTCCACCAGCAGCTGAACGACTCGGTGTTCGTCGACCTCGACAGCCTCATGGACAACTTCGTCCGGATCAGCGCCCACCTGGGCGCCCGGGCGGGCGACGATCGCCGGGCGGTGCGGCTCCAGCTCACCGCCGACGGCCGTCCGTTCGCCCGGGTCTCCGGCGCCCCCTGGCGTACCCTGGCGTTCATCGACGGGTCCCGGACGAGCCGCCGCTTCGACGGTCCGGCCCAGGCGGCGGAGGGGGCGGCGCTGGCGGCCGGGCTGGTCGCCGATCTCGCCGACCTGACGCCGCCGCCGGTGGAGGTCATCCCCGCCTTCCACGACGTCGTCGAGCGGCTGAACGCCCTCGACCGGGCCCGGGCCGCCGACGTGGTCGACCGGGCCGCGGAGTGCGGCGTCGAGGTCGACGTGGTGCTCAGCCACGGGGCGGTGGCCGTCGAGGTGGCCGAGGCCCGAGAGGCCGGGGTGCTGCCCCAGCGCACCGTCCACAACGACGCCAAGGTCGAGAACCTCCTCTTCGACGCCACCAGCGGCCAGGGGCTGTGCATGGTGGATCTCGACACCGTCGGGCCCGGCACGGTGCTCTTCGACGTGGGCGACCTCGTCCGGTCGGGCGCCGTCACCGGGCCCGAGGACGCGGACGCCGACGCGCTCTCCGTCGACCCTGGGATCGTGACAGCCATCCTCGACGGCTACGCCCGGGCGGGGGCCGGCTTCCTGACCCCCGCCGAGGTCCGGTACCTGCCCGTGGCCGGCCCGCTCATGGCCCTGGAGAGCGCGGCCCGGTTCCTCACCGATCACCTGCAGGGCGACGTGTACTTCCGGGTCGACGGCCCGGGTCACAACCTGCGCCGGGCTCGCAACCAGATCCGGATCCTCGAGCTGCTCCGGCCAGGATGAGGGTCGACGCCGGGCCCTGTGCCCGGCTGTACCGGCTGGTCGACGGCCGCCCGCGCACGACCGCGCTCCTGGTGAACGGTCGGGAGGTGCCCGTCGATGGCCCGGAGATCACCGTCACCGTCGACGGACGGCGGTGGTCCGACACCGAACTGGCGCCGTCCGCAGTCGAGGAGGGGCCCGACGGCGGGCGGCTGGCGTGGACCCTGTCCGCCGGCGACCTGGCCGTGCGCATGGTGGTCGAGGCCGACCACCAGGCCGGCGTGGTGCGCAAGCGGGCGGAGATCACCGGGCGCGGCCGCCTGGAGCGGGTGGAGCTCGAGCGCTGGGCCGACCTTCCGGTCGACGGACCCGAGTCCACCGGCGAGCCCGTCGCCTACAACGCCGGGCCGGTGGGCCTGGGCCAGCCCCTCTTCGGCCCCGGCCTCTTCGCGGGCATCGAGCACCCCGTGTCGGAGAACCTGGCCGGGGCCGGCGGCCTGGGGGCCACGTGCGGCCTGCCCGTGGCCGTCGACCTCGGCTCCCAGCCCTATGCGACCGCGCCGGTGGTGGCGGGGGCCGGCGGGCTCGAGGAGTTCTGGGACTACATCGACACCCGCCGCCCCCAGCCGCCCCGCCTCGTCACCCTCACCAACAACTGGTACCACCTGGGCGCCCCGGGGGTGATGGACGAGGCCGCGGTGCGAGCCGAGATCGAGGGCTTCGCCGGGGTGACGTCCCGCCACCGACTGACCCTCGATTTCATCGCCCTCGACGACGGCTGGGAGGGCGACTGGGCCGAGCCCACCGGCCTGTGGGGGAGGATGGCCCCCGCCCGGTTCCCGTCCGGCCCGACGCCCCTCGGCGCCGGTGGCCGTCTGGGGCTGTGGCTCAGCGCCTTCGGCGGCTACGGAGGGCGCCGGCAGGAGCGCCTGGAATGGGCCGGCGCCCACGGGTTCGAGATCGACCGTCGAGCGGGCCTGCTCTGCGCCGCCGGCGCACGGTACCGGTCCCACCTGGCCGAGGTGTTGACCAGGTGGACGGCTGCGGGGGTCGGCTACTGGAAGCTCGACGGGCTGTCGTTCACCTGCGACGAGCCCGACCACGGCCATCCCGTCGGCCCTGGCGCCCGGACCGCCCAGGTCGATGCGTTCGTCGGGCTGGTGGCCGGCATCCGG
>CADCTB010000215.1 GCA_902805665.1 uncultured Acidimicrobiales bacterium | reverse complement strand
CTGCCGGGAGGCGTCGCGCTGGTCGATGGCGGCGGCGAGCAAACCGGCAGTGTGAGCGTGGCTGCCCGCGAACGCGACGACGGCACCGTTGACTCCACACGAGCCGGCGATGGGGTGGACGTCGTGGAGTAGTTGGGCGCACAGGGCCCGGTCACCGAGGGCGACCGCCGCTTGAGCGAGTTCTCGCACGAAGACCGACCACAGGTAGGAGCGGTCAGCCCGCCAGGTGCCGAGGTCGACCACGGTGGCGACGTGGTGGCTGGCGTCCTCGAGGTCACCGGCACGCGCCAAGAACCCGGCGGCGACGGCGTGGGCATGGATCGGCGCCCCCGTCCAGTGGCCCACGGCGTCGGCAGCGAAGTCGCGCAGCTCGTCGGGCTGGGCTCGGGCCCGAACGATCTCGAGACGCTGGGACATGCGGACGTTGCCGGTATCAGGTTCGCGGATCCGGTCGCCCAGCGCGGCCGCCTTCTCCACACGCCCGGCGGCCGCGTCGAGCTGGCCCCGCAACAGGGCTAGGCACGCCCGACGGGTCTCGGCCACATACCGGTGGCGAGGCTGGGCGAGGCGGTCGAGGATGGTCAGGCAGACATCGAGGACCGCTTCGAACGCCGAAGAGCCGCACTCCAGCAGGGCGTTGGCGAGCAGGAGGAGTCCTTCGGCGTGGCGCTCGTCGTCGCCGGCGGCGCGGGCGACAGCGACGATCTCCCGGGCGATCTCAGCTCGCTCGTCCTCCGCGCCCGGCGTCCAGAGCACGTCGTGGCGAGCGAGGAGGCACGCGGCAAGCGTTGCCGGATCGCCGGCGCGCCGGCCGAGCTCCAGGGCGCGCTCGCTGAACGGCCCCGCCCGAGGACGGTCTTCGGGAACGGAGTGCTGGAGCTCGCGGGCGAGCGCAGCGGTGAGCTGTGCTTCTCGGACCGGATCGGTGCCGGTGACGACACCGAGGGCGGCCTCGAGCTCTGCCAGGATCTCGTCGCGACGGGAGGCGAAGCGGGCTCCCAGCTGCACGGTGGCGAGCGCGGTTCGCGCCACCTTGTCGGAATCGTTGTCGCGAACGGCAACGTCTCGGGCGGCCCGCAACAGGCCTCGGGCATCGAGAGTGGTCCCGGCGCGCGCCAGGGCGTCCGCCTCGGCGATGAGGACCTCGAAGAGCTGGTCGTCCCCCACGTCGACAGCCGCGTCGGCGATGGCAGCACGCAGCCGGCGTAGGTGCGCGGCGGCCTCATGGAAGGCCAGGGCGTCGCAGTCGGCGGCGGCCGCGGCCAGCGCCCATCGGGCAGCCCGGTCAGGGCCGTCGAGAGGGATGGCGGCGATGAAGTGTCGGGCCAGCTCGGCTGGTGCGACCTGACCGGCACGCGCCATGCGTTCCTCGAGGGCCGAGCCGATCGCCTGGTGGAGCACGACGCGTCGGGGCACCTCGAGGTGGTCGAGGATGGTCTCGCGCAGCAGGTCATGAGTGAAGCGCAGCCCGTCGCCGGGGGGCTCCAGCACACCGGCGCCGACGGCATCGCGAGCCGCCGCCTCCACCGTGAGTGTGGAGATGCCCAGGGCGCGGGCGACGACGTCGGTGAGGACGTTGGTGCCCATCACCGCGGCCACTTGGAGAACGTCTCGGGTCGGCCCGGGAAGCCGCTGGATCCGCCGTTCGATGACATCGCGAACGGCGGTGGGAACATGGGCGACGTTCCCACCGGCATTGTCGGTGAGCAGCGCGATTTCGCGTACGAAGAACGGGTGACCCCCGGTGCGCCGGTGAATCGCCTCAGTCATCGAGTGATCGGCTGGTCGGCCCAGGAGCCGCTCGACGAGCTCGTGCACTGCGCCGGCGTCGAGGCCTTGGAGGTGAAGGTGGAAGCTGTGGCTGATGAGCGCGCTGAGCCGCTCGCGCGCCGACGGGTTCAGCTCGTCGTGGCGGTAGGCGCCGATGAGCAGGATCCCGGAACGCTGCGGTGCTCGTGCGACGAAGTCGAACAGCATCAGGGAGGATTCGTCGGCCCACTGCAGGTCGTCGAGTACCACCACCAGTGGCCGTTCACTGGCCAGCGCGTCGAGGAACCGGGTGGTGGCGTCCAGCAACAAGAGTCGGGCCCGGTCGGTGGCCTCGCCATGGGAAGCGTCCCCGAGGGAGGGGACGAGGGTGGCCAGCAGCGCCGCATCGTCACCCGCGAGCTGGCGGGCGTGGTCGGTCCCGATCGATCGCACCAGCCGGCCGAGGACCTGGATCCACGGCCAGTGCCCGGGGGCGCCGTCGACGTCGATGCAGGTGCCCCAGCTGGTCTGCGCCCCGTGGTCCGCCGCGGCGGCGGTGACCGCCTCGACCAGGGTGGTCTTGCCCATCCCTGCCTCGCCGCTGACCAGCACCGTTACCCGCTGGCCGTCGAGCGCCCGGCGGAGCAGGTCATCGAGGCGGTCGAGCAGCTGCTCGCGGCCGACGAGGTCCTCGAGGTGGGATCGCCACGGCACGCCCTCATCTTCCCCTGTCCTTGCGATGTTGTCGTCTGGCGAAGTGCCAGACCGGATCTTCCGCGACTGGCTCGCCGTCTAGCGCCCATCAGTTCGACGACGTACGAGCGAGGAGACATCCCATGGGCTTCGACCCTGTCCAGTACAAGACCACGACCCGCCAGCAGTGGGAGGACGCCGCCGACGCGTGGCACCGCTGGGGACCGACCTTGGAGGCGTGGCTCGGTGAAGCGACCAAGCGCATGCTCGACGCGGCCGACGTCACGACCGGCAGCAGGGTGCTCGACGTGGCCGCTGGGGCCGGTGGACAGTCCCTGGCTGCGGCCCGGCGGACCGGTCCGCGGGGATCCGTCGTGGCCACCGACATCTCCCCCACCATCTTGACCTACGCGGCCAAGTCCGCAGCGGAGGCCGGGCTGACCAACATCGAGACGCTCGAGGCCGACGGCGAGGCCCTCGACGCCCTCCCCGCAGCCTCCTTCGACTCCGTGATCTGTCGGGTGGGCCTGATCTACTTCCCTGACCAGCAGCAGGCCCTGTCCGGCATGCACCGGGCGCTGCGCGACGGCGGACGGATCGCCGCCATCGTCTATTCGACGCCGGACCGCAACGAGTTCTTCTCCATCCCGGTGTCGATCATCCGAGACCGGGCGCAGCTGCCCCCGCCCCAGCCCGGCCAGCCTGGGCCGTTCAGCCTGGGCGGCCCCGGCGTCCTCCACGCCGCACTCACGCAAGCGGGCTTCTCGGACGTGACCGTCGTCGCCGTTCCCTCCCCCCTTCGGCTCTCGTCGGCGGCGGAATGCGTGCAGTTCGAGCGGGATTCCTTCGGCGCGTTGCACCAGATGCTGGCCGGGGTGGCGCCGCACGAGCGCCAGGTGGTGTGGGACCAGATCGAGGCGGCGTTGGCCCGGTTCGAGACGCCCGACGGGTTCGTCGGGCCCTGCGAGCTCCTCATTGGCTCGGGCACCAAGTGAGCACACAACGAAGAGGAGGAGCAGTTCTCATGACCAGCGACAGTACGAACGAGGGACGACAGAATCCACGAAGAGAGCCGCAGCCATGATGCCGACCTCCCCGGTGGTCGCTGCCGCGGTCCAGGCGGCGCCGGTGTTCCTGGACTGTGACGCCACCCTCGAAAAGGTGGCGGGCCTGGTCAAGGAGGCGGCGGCCGGCGGGGCAGGGCTGGTCGTCTTCCCTGAGGCCTTCGTGCCCGGGTACCCGGACTGGGTCTGGCGCACGACCCCATGGTCCGACCAAGCCTGGTACGAACGGCTCTACGACCAGTCCGTCGAGGTGCCCGGGCCGGCGACGGAAGCTCTCGCTGCCGCCGCCCGGGAAGCTTCGACGTACTTGTCGATCGGCGTGAACGAGCGGGACGGCGGAACGCTCTACAACACCCTCCTCTATTTCGCGCCGGACGGTTCACTCCTCGGCAAACACCGCAAGCTGATGCCCACCGGCGCCGAACGCCTCGTCTGGGGTCAAGGCGACGGATCGGGTCTTGTGGTGTTCGACACGGCCTTCGGCCGGCTCGGCGGTCTCACCTGCTGGGAGAACTACATGCCACTGGCTCGGGCGGCGCTGTACGCGCAAGGCATCGATGTGTACCTGGCCCCGACATGGGACAACAGCGACGTGTGGGTGCCGACGCTGCGCCACATCGCCAAGGAGGGACGGGTCTACGTCATCGGCGTGACCTCCTGTCTCCGAGGATCGGATGTTCCCCGCGACCTGCCCCGCGCCGACGAGATCTATGGGGGCGACGATGACTGGATGGCCCGGGGGAACACCGCCATCTGCGGGCCCGACGGCGAGATCGTCGCCGGTCCCCTCGAGGGACAAGAGGGGATCGTCTACGCGGCGGTCGACGCCGACCACGCCCGCAAGGTCCGGCGTCAGTTCGACCCCGTCGGCCACTACGCGCGCTCCGACGTGCTGCGGCTCGTGGTGGATTGTGGGGCCAAACCGTTGTCGGTGTCCGCCAGGGAGGCGCCAGAGCCTCGACCGCCGGACGACGAGCCGGTCGACGGCAGGTAGTGTGTCCAGGAGCAGGTGACGCAATCACATGCGCTCGTCGTCGTCTTGCACCGCTGGCGTCTCAAGCTGCGCGGCCCATACTGCTCAGCCCCGTGCCACCTACCGCCCGGCCCCGGGCGCTCGTCCTCAGCGCAGTGCGGGGCGGGCAAGAGCAGTAACCGTCCCGCACGACCGCAGCCGCCAAGCGCACGGCGGAGCCAGCGACCCGGCCTGCTCGCCGTTCGCTCCCCGCTCCCGCATGCAACCGCTGTCCAGCGAGCTGGACGGGTTCCTGGGGCTGACGGTCTGCCCCCTGATAACGGCGATCCGGAGCGCCAGCACCGTCACGTGACGCCGGCAAGGAGTGATACCGGACGGGGCCCGCCTTTGGAATGCGCTGGTGATCGTCATCCGGCAGGATTCCGCTCGTGGAACCAGTGCGGACTCGACTACGCGGCCCCGTCCTGGGCTGCAGCGATGCTTGGCAGCTCGCCGAGTTCTACGCATGGTTGCTGGGATGGCGAGTCGTGGATCGCTCCGAGAAAGTCCCAGGCGGGTGGGCACTGGTGGAGTCGCCGTCCGGGGACCAAAAGCTTGAGTTCCAGCGCGAGGAGCCGTTCGTACCGCCCGTATGGCCGACTGTCGCCGGCCAGCAGCAGATGGGCATGCACTTGGACATCGCCGTCGACAACTTGGGGGATGGACCGGATCGACGCACCCGCTTCTTCGAGCTGCTCGACGACGCCGTAGCGCGAGGCGCACAGGTCGCAGACCACCAGCCGCAACAGGACCGCGTCGTCGTCATGCTCGATCCGGCCGGACATCCGTTCTGCTTGTTTCCCGGGAGAGACTGACACTCGACGAGCCGCCCGTGAGCCCGTTGAAGTACGTCTCGGCCGATGGTGAGGGAGGACGAACCTGAAGTTCAGCCAGGACGAACGTGATCCCATAATCACGGTCGATGGTGGCGGGCTGCCGCGCCGCTGATCGCCGGCCGCGCGTGGTTCTTCGACGACAGGCGCGTGCTCCAAGAGCGCGTCTCACGCCTGATCGTCAAGATGCGGGGCTACGGCCTGCTGGCCAAGACCCCTCGTGCCCGACGCTATCAAGTCACCCGCTACGGCCACCGCGTCATGACTGCGGCGATCACCCTCCACGACCACGACTACCTGGTCCGCTACATGACCGCGGCCTGAGCAAAAGCCGATCCTGTCTCTCGCGACGCGCAAAATCATCGAACGTCCTATTGCCGGACGAAGGACACGACGTCCGGGCGCAACGTTCCAGGTGGGGTCAGCAGCCGGCCCCCGTCCGCCATGCATCGGGCCTGATGCAACACGCCGGATACTGGCGGAACCGCGCCTACGGTCGGGCCGGCCCGAGCCTCGAACGAGGGCGGTCTCGCTCAGGTCAGGGTCATCTTCGGGTCAGGCGTGGGAGGAGGAAGTCGAGCTCGGCCCGCATCTGGCGCACCCGCTCGTCGATCACCATCGACCCGTGGCCGGCGTCGAAGCGGTACAGCTCCACGGTGCCGCCCCGGGCCTGCAGCGCCTCCACGTAGTTCATCACCTGCTGGATGGGGCACCGACTGTCGTTGTCGCCCGCGATCACGAGAACTGGAGCCCGGACCCGGTCGACGTAGGTGAGCGGCGACCGCTCCACGTACAGCTCGCCGACCTCCTCGGGCCCTCCGCCGAAGAGCGTGCGGTCGAAGGCCTGGAGGCCCGGCGCCTCGTCGGCGAAGGCGGTGACGTAGTCGGCGACCGGCACGGCGGCGGCGGCCACCGCCCAGCGCTCGGGGTGCAGGCCCAGGGCGAGCAGCGTGATGTAGCCGCCCCAGGATCCTCCTGCGATCGCCGCCTGGCCGGCATCGACCACGCCCTCGGCGACCAGGGCGTCGAGCCCGGCGACGACGTCCTCGACCTCCGGGAAGCCGGGGTTGCCGATGAGGGCGTCGCGAAACGCGGTGCCGTACCCGGTGGAGCCGCGGTAGTTGACCATGGCCACCGCCACGCCGTGATCGACGTACGCCTGCACGTCGGGCATGAACGTGTCCGAGTAGGCGTACGTCGGGCCGCCGTGGACCAGCATCACCACCGGATGCGGGCCGGCGCCCGCCGGTGTGGCCACGAACCCGTGGATGCGCTGGCCGGCCGGGTTGGCGAAGGACCAGGACCGGTATGGCCGGCCGGCCGGAGGCCGTTCCCCCGGCGGGGCGCTCACCTCGGTGCCGGCGAGGGTGCGCGTGGTGGCCGGCTCCGCTCCGCTGGCCCGCCGGTACCAGATCTCGCCGTCGGGACGGACGCCTGCCGCAGAGACGGTGCCCGGCGGGTGGTCGATCTCCATCAGCGCGCCGGAGCCCAGGTGGAGGCGGTACAGCCGGCTCCGGCCCTCGTGCTCGTGGATGAGGAGCAGCGCCGATGCGTCAGGCCACCAGTCCTCGATCTCCACGTCGCCGGGCAGGTCGAGGGGGTAGTCCCGCCGGCGTCCCGTGCTGAGGTCCCAGACGGCCGGGCGCTGCACGCCGTCGCGCTCGTGGCCCACGGCCAGGCGCTGGTCACCGGCCACCGGCGACCAGCCGGCGACGTTCAGGCCGAGACCGGGACCGTCCCACTGGTCGCCCCGGCCGGCGCCGGTGCGGGCGTCGACCACCCGGACGGCCATGTGCATGGTGTCGCCGTGCTCGGCGTGCTGCAGGGCGAGCAGGCTGGAGTCTCGCGACAGCCCGGCCGCGTCCACCGGCTCGGTGTGGTGATGGACCAGCCTCGCCGGGGCGTCACCCTCGACCACGTAGATCGAGTAGCCGTCGTCGTCGGCGGTACCGGCGACCAGGAGGCCGTCGCCGAGGCAGAGCCCGGCGCTCCACGCGTCAGGCACGCCGGGAGCAAGGCGGCGGGGGTCGCCGGTCTCGAACGGGGCCACCAGCCAGTGGCCGACCTCGTCACCGGTGACGTCGTGGAACCAGACGACACCGGAACCGTCGGGGGTGGCCGCTCCGCCCACCACGCCGATGGCGTCGTCGGTGACCTGGCGCCGCAGGCCGGTGGCCCGGTCCCACGCATAGACCTGCCAGGCACCGCTCTCGTTGGAGGAGAAGACGAGCCGATCAGGGGCGTGCCGGGCCCAGTGGGGAAAGCCGACGGACGCGGCCCGGAACCGCTGCTCCCAGGGCTCGATCACCTACAGGTCGACGACGGGCTCGTCGTTCCCCTCTGCCGAAGGGACGTCGGCCAGCGCCCACTTCAGCTGGAACTCGATCTCCTCCTCGTCGTCGCCACGCTCGTGCTCGATGCTGAACCGCGCCCGCTTGGGCACCCGGATCCGTTCCCCTGCGATCTGGATGCGGAACGGCCCGTCGGATTCGAGGGCGTCGGCGAGGCGCCGGAGCTTGGCTACCACCTCGTCGGTCGGATAGGCGCGTTCGACGTCACGTTCTTCGGCCATCAACCAAACCTAGCCGTGGCGCTTGATCGGCTCGACGGGCCGGTGACAGCCGGTTTCGTGCGACGCTTGGACGGTGACCAGCTTCCAGGTGACCTACCGCGGACCGTCGACCATCGCCGTGCGCGCCGCTGCTCTGCTCGCCGACGCTGAAGGGATCGAGCTGACGTCGGCGGCCCGGCCGGACGACCCGACTGTCTCCGGCGAGTCCGTGCTCCTGGAGCTGACGCTCATGGGGACGACCGAGGCGGTGACGGCGGCACTCGACAGCGTCCAGAACCAGCTGCCGCCCGGGGCGACCCTCACCATGGAGGCCGGCGCCGGGGGCTGACTGCCGTCCGCTCCTAGCGGACGATGTTGACGAGCTTGGGCGGCCTGGCGATGACCTTCCTCGGCTCGGCGCCGTCGAGGGCCGCCTGCACCTTGGGCGAGGCCAGGGCCAGGCGCTCCATCTCCGCCTCGTCGACTCCGGCGTCGACCTCGATCCGGTCCCGCACCTTGCCGTTGACCTGCACGATCATCATCTCGGTGAGGGCTGATGCCAGCGCCGGGTCGAAGGTGGGCCACGCCTGGGTGTGGACGTGCTCGCCGGGGTGCCGGCGCTCCCACAACTCGGCGGTGACGTGGGGAGTCATGGGGGCGAGGAGGAGCAGCAGCGTGTCCACTGCCGTGTCGACCGTCGCGCCGGCCTGGACGTGCTTGTAGAGCAGGTTGGTGAACTCCATGCAGGCCGCCACCGCGGTGTTGTACGACCAGCGGTCGTAGTCCTCGGACACCTTGGCCACCAGGGCGTGGGTGGCCCGCTCGAGATCGCCGGCCGGCGCCTTCGCCCCGTCGACCGGCGCCACCTCGCCTGAGGCCAGGCGCCACACCCGGTTGAGGAAACGGGCACAGCCGTCGATCACCTCGTCGGTCTGCTCACTCCAGTCCACGTCGTCGGCCGGCGGGCCGACGAACAGGTGGAACAGGCGCAGGGCGTCGGCGCCGACCGTGTCGAAGTACTTGGCCGGGGCGACCAGGTTGCCCTTGGACTTGGACATCTTCGACCCGCCCATGCGGATCATCCCCTGGGTGAACAGCCGGGCGAAGGGCTCGCGCAGCTCCTTGGGCGCCACCCCCAGGTCCGAGAGCGCCTTGGTGAAGAACCGGGCGTACATCAGGTGCAGGATGGCGTGCTCGATGCCGCCGATGTACTGGTCGACCGGCAGCCAGCGGGAGACGATGGCCGGGTCGAACGGGACCTCATCGTTGCTGGGATCGGCGAAGCGCAGGTAGTACCAGGACGAGTCGACGAAGGTGTCCATGGTGTCGGTCTCGCGGGTGGCCGGCTCGGCGCAGATCGGGCACGTCGTCCGCAGGAAGCCCTCGTGGGAGCGCAGGGGGGACTCGCCGGTCGGCCGGAACTCCACATCGTCGGGAGCAAGGACCGGCAGCTGGTCGTCGGGTACCGGCACCGCTCCGTGCCGGGGGCAGTAGACGACCGGGATGGGGCACCCCCAGAACCGCTGGCGGGACAGCAGCCAGTCACGCAGGCGGTAGTTGACCTTCCGCTCGCCGATCCCCTGCTCTTCCAGCCAGTCGAGGGCCTTGGTGATGGCCTCTGCCTTCTCGAGGCCGTCGAGCCACTGGCTGTTGATGGCGGGACCGTCGCCCGTGTAGGCCTTCCCCTCCCAGCCCTCGGGAGGTTGCACGGTGCGGACGATCGGCAGCTCGTAGGCCTCGGCGAAGTCCCAGTCCCGCTGGTCCTCCCCCGGCACGGCCATGATGGCCCCCGTGCCGTAGCCCATGAGGACGTAGTCCGCCAGGTAGACCGGCACCTCCTGGCCGTTGAACGGGTTCACCGCGTGGGCGCCGGTGAAGACGCCGCGCTTCTCGACGGGGCCCTCGGCCGACTGGCGCTCGACCTCGGAGTGGGTGGACACCTCGGCCACGAACGCCTCGACCGCGGCCCGCTGCTCGGGGGTGGTCAGCTCGGCGACGAGCGGGTGCTCGGGAGCCAGGACGACGTAGGTCATGCCGAACGACGTGTCCGGCCGGGTGGTGAACACCCGGATGGCCTTGTCGGTGCCGGAGACCTGGAGGTCGAACTCCGCCCCTTCCGACCGCCCGATCCAGTTGCGCTGCATGGTCTTGACCCGCTCCGGCCAGTCCAGGGTGTCCAGGTCGTCGAGCAGCTGGTCGGCATAGTCGGTGATCTTGAAGAACCATTGCTCGAGGTTGCGCTTGACCACCACGTCGCCCGAGCGGTCGCAGGTGCCGTCGGCCAGGACCTGCTCGTTGGCCAGGACGGTCTGGCACCCCGGGCACCAGTTCACCGGCGCCTGCTTGCGGTAGGCGAGACCGGCCTCGAGGAGGCGCAGGAAGATCCACTGCGTCCAGTGGATGTAGTCCGGATCGTGGCTACGGACCTCGCGCCGCCAGTCGTACACCGCGCCCAGCCGCTCGATCGACTCCTTCAGCTCGACGATGCGGGCGTCGGTGAACGGACGGGGATGGACGCCGGTCTTGATCGCCGCGTTCTCGGCCGGAAGACCGAAGGAGTCGAACCCCATGGGCGTGAGGACGGCGTACCCCTGCATCGTGCGGTGGCGGACGATCAGGTCGCCGAAGGTGTAGTTCCGGACGTGCCCCTGGTGGGCCGCACCGCTGGGGTACGGGTACATGCAGAGGGAGTAGAACGGCGGGCGCGGGTCGTCGGCCTCGACCTGGTAGGTGCCCTCCTCCCGCCACCGGGCCTGCCACTTCCGTTCTGTGTCCTGTACGTCATAGGCCTCGGCCATGCCCGGATGGTAACGGGGCCGAACGCCCGGCCGTCGCTGCTACCTTTGAGGGCGGCGGGGCTGTAGCTCAGCTGGTAGAGCACTTGCATGGCATGCAAGGGGTCAGGGGTTCGAGTCCCCTCAGCTCCACACCGCCGCCATTCCGCTTCGCGGAGAGGCGCCCAGACACGAGAGTGGCCCCTCGCTCGGCGAGGGGCCACTCGTCTTCATTGCCATGCCTGCGCATGGAGCCGGCCCCTCGCTCGGCGAGGGGCCACTCGTCTTCTCGCGGTCGGCACAGAACCCAGACATGGAAGTGGCCCCCTCGCTCGGGGCGAGGGGGCCACTTGTCCTTCACGGTCGCCGCCCGCCCCAGCAGGGCAGCGGTCCGGGTTGTCTAGCTGCGGGCCTTGGCCGCCTCGGGAGCGGTGCTCTTGCGACCGGCGAACAGTGCCGCCATGCCGGCGAGGAACATGCCCACGCCACCCACGCCCAGGGCCACCAGGGCCAGGGTGCCGGTGCTGACGGAGTCGTCGCTGCGGGTCAGGCCGTCGGCCCGCAGGGCGGTGTCGGTGCTGGCCGCGGTGGCGCCCACGACCGGGTTGGTGCCGGCGTCACCGGTGACGTTCATGACGGCCCGGATCGGCGAAAGGCTCATGGAGCCGTCGGCCTTGGTCTGGGTGACGACGACGACGTAGCTGCCGGCCTTGGTGCCCTCGGGCACCGTGAACTTGGCGTCCAGCGTGCCGCCGGTGATGGGGGCGGGGACGGTGGTCAGGACCGGACCGTCAAGGGCGTTCCAGCGAACCTGGGCCTGGTTGGCCGCCTGGAACCCGGTGCCGGTGATCCCGACTTCCTGACCCGCCTTGGCGTTGATCGTGGAGAGGTTCACGACGGGGCCCGATACGCATGCCCACGCTGTCGCCGCCATGAACACTCCTGCGGCGGCGGTGGTCAGTCCCCCGATCGCCCATCTGCGTACCTGCCTCATGTCCTGCAGCCTCCTCTGGCTCAAAGCGATCCCTCGTGCCGCTCGGCACGTCGGGTTCCGAACGTCCTTACGCGAAGAGGCAAGGGGAGGAATGGCGAGACCCCCCGACCTCGGCGTTTTGCATTCTATTGCCCCCTTTGCGGCGCTCAATAGGTGCATCTGACATCTACCGCCACCAGGCGCGTCGCCCCAGGTCAGACGCGATGCGGATTCGGTCTACACATAGTGCATCTAGATGCGGTTCCGGTAGACCAACGCGCTGCTTATTGAAACATTCGCGCCCAAATGAGACAATGAGACCCGGTAAACCGACGGGAGCACTGTGCGTCCCGCAACCGAGATAAAGGTGGGCACTACTGATATGAACCTCCGCAAGAAGGTAACGACCGTCTTCGGCGCAGCAGCTGCTGCGTCGGTCATCGCTGGCGCAGCGGCTTTCGCCTGCACCAACCTGGCCACCCTGAACCTGTCCAGCACCGCCGGCAAGGCCGGCGACTCGGTCACCGTCACCGGCTCGTCCTTCCGGGTCAACTCGGCCAACCTGGCCGCCTCTGACGCCGTGGTCCTGCGCTGGAACGGCACCGAGGGCACCGAGCTCGCTCGCGTCC
>CADCTB010000214.1 GCA_902805665.1 uncultured Acidimicrobiales bacterium | reverse complement strand
TCCGCAACCTGACGCCGGCCGGCAGCGAACCACACGACCTCGAGCTGAGCTCCCGTCAGGTCGACCAGATCGAGGATGCGGCAGTGGTGCTCTTCCTGGGCCAGGGATTCCAACCCGCCCTCGAGAAGGCGGTCGACCGGGCCAAAGGCATGAAGGTCGACATCCTCGATGAGCTCGGGAACCTGTTCCCCGCCCCGGCGGGCGACGACCAGCTCGACGTCGACCCCCATGTCTGGCTCGATCCGAGGTTGTTCAAGGCCATCGTGAGCAGCGTGGCCGACGCACTCTCCACCGCCGATCCGGCCAACCGGGCCACCTACGAGGCCAATGCCGCGGCCTACGGCCGTGAGCTCGACGACCTCGACGCCGCATTCGACCAAGGCCTCAGCGCCTGCGACCGGCGGGTGGTCGTGACCTCCCACGCCGCGTTCGGCTATCTGACGGCCCGCTACGGCCTCGTCCAGGAGGCCATCGCCGGCCTCGAGCCGGAGTCGGAGCCGAGCCCCCAGCGCCTCGCCGACCTGGCCGCCAAGGTACGGGCTGACGGGACCACCACCATCTTCTACGAGACGCTCGTCTCCCCGAAGGTGGCGCAGTCACTGGCCCGCGAGGCGGGGGTGTCGACCGCGGTGCTGGACCCGATCGAGGGGCTGTCGAACGCCGACGCCAAAGCCGGGAAGGGCTACGTGTCGGCCATGCAGGGGAACCTGACCGCCGTGCGACGGGCGCTGGGGTGCCGCTGAGCGAGGCGCGCGGAGCGGGCGCTCGGCCGGACGCCCTGCGCCTGGACGGGGTCGGGTTCTCCTATGGCCGCCACGGGGTGCTCGACGGCGTGAGCCTCCGGGTCGAGCCCGGGGAGTTCGTCGCCCTGGCCGGACCGAACGGTTCCGGGAAATCGACACTCGTGCGCGTCGCGCTGGGCCTCACACCTCCGCAAGGCGGAGAGGTGCACCTGTTCGGCGAGCCCCCGGACCGGCTGCGTGATCGTTGGCGCGTCGGTTACGTGCCCCAGCGCGCGGTTGTCGTCGACCAGCTTCCGGCGACGGTGGAGGAGGTGGTGGCCTCAGGCTGCGTCGCCCGCAGGGGGTGGGCCCGCCGGCCCGGCGCCGCGGACCGGGCCAGGATCGACCAGGCGCTCGAGGTGGTGGCGCTGGTCGACCAACGTCGCACGCCGATCGTCGAGCTGAGCGGAGGGCAGCAGCAGCGGGTGTTCATCGCCCGGGCCCTGGCATCGGAGCCGGAGCTGCTGGTCCTCGACGAGCCGATCGCCGGTGTCGACGCCGAGTCCCAGGACCGCTTCCGGGATGCCCTCGTCACCCGATGCCGGAGCGACGGGGTGGCCGTGCTCCTGGTCTCCCACGAGCTCGGGGCGGTGGCCGACGACCTCGACCGCCTGGTAGTGCTGCGGGGCGGCAAGGTCGTCTTCGACGCCCCGCCCGCCGACCTCACCGCCGAGGGGGTCAGCCTCGGCATCCACCGCCACGACCTTCCGGTCTGGCTGGAGGGGCCGGGATGAGCCTTCCCCTGCCGTGGCCGTTCGACCGTGAGTACATGCAGCTGGCGTTGGCGTCGGGACTGGCGGTCGGCGCGTGCGCGCCGCTCATCGGCACGTTCCTGGTGCAGAAGCGCCTGTCGCTGATGGGTGACGGCATCGGCCACATGGCCTTCGCCGGAGTCGCCGCCGGGCTGCTGACGGGAGTGAGCCCGTTGTGGATGGCACTGGTCGTGGCCGTGGCCGGCGCCATGACCATCGAGTGGTTGCGGCTCCGGCGGCGGGCCAGCGGAGACCTGGCCCTCGCCGTCTTCTTCTACACCGGCATCGCCGCCGGCGTGGTCCTGACCGGGCTGGCCGGGTCGCTGAACACCGGCGTCCTGACCTACCTGTTCGGGTCGGTCCTGACGGTGAGCCCCGCCGACGCCCTCAGCATCTGCGTGTTGGGACTGGCCATCCTCGCCGTGCTGGCCGTGACCTGGCGGGCCCTCTTCGCGGTTGCCATCGACGAGGAGGCGGCACGGGTGGCCGGCTTGCCGGTCGACGCCCTGAGCCTCGGGCTGGCGGCGCTGACCGCGGTGACTGTCGTCGCCGCCATGCGGGTGGTCGGCGTGCTGCTCGTCGCCGCCCTGATGGTGCTCCCGGTGGGATCGGCGCAGCGCCTGGCCCGTTCGTTCGGAGCCACCTTGCGCTGGGCGGTGGCCATCGGACTGGGATCGGTGGTGGTCGGGCTGACGCTTGCCCGAGCGGCGGCACTGGCACCGGGAGGCACCATCGTCCTGGTCGCCGCGGCCACCTTCACGGCGACCGCGGCGGTCGACCTCGGCCGTCGAAGGGGCCGGTTGCACTGAGCCGTGGAGCCTCGCTCAGTGGCAGCGGGGACAGCGACCGTCGAAGTCGAGGCGGTGGCCGGTGATCTCGTAGCCCGTCTCGGCCGCTATCCGGCGGGCGGCGGCCATGAGCGCCTGCTCCAGCTGTGCCGACGCGTCGAAGTCGAGCAGCGTGCCGCACGACGTGCACTGGAGATGGTGGTGGTGACCGGCCAGGTCCTCGGCAAGCTCGAAGCGGCCGAGGTCGTCGACGCCAGGGAGCCGCCGGGCCACCCCGGCCTCACACAGCACGGTGAGATTGCGGTAGGCCGAGGACTGAGGCATGCCCTTGGCGCCGGCGAGGATCTCGGTGATGGTGAGGGGGCGCTCGGCTTCCAGCAGAGCGTGGACCAGGGCCCGCCGGCTGGCGGTGTACCGCTGGTCGAGCGCCGCCACCCGCTCCGCGGCGGCGCCGTGCAGGACTGCGTCGGCGTCGGGCGCGGGCCGGCCCTTGGACCGGCGCTCGTCGGCGAGGACCTCGGCCATCGGTTCCCTTCGCAGCCTCAGCGGTGGAGCTCGCGCTCGGTGGCGTGGACGACGGCATCGTGGGCGATGTGGGCGACGTGGTCGTCGGTCAAGGAGTAGGCGATCTCACGGCCCCGCCGCTCGGCCTGCACCAGGTGGCTGGCTCGCAACACCCGCAGGTGCTGCGAGACGAGCGGCTGCGACACGCCAAGTGCCTCGACGAGCTCGTGCACGCACCGGGCCCGGCCGTCGAGCTCGCGCACGATCGCCAGCCGGTGCGGGCTGGCCAGCGCCCGGAGCAGCTCGGCGGCGACCTCGAGGCCGGCCACCGGGGCGTGCGTCAACCAGCTGTCTGCACTCGGGGCTGCGGTCGGCACCGAGCCATTCTACGATGCGCATGTCCGCATACGTCAACCCTGTTGATAGGGGCGGATCGGTCGAAGAGACTTAAGAGCGTCGCATCGATCCGCAGAGGGTCGACCGGTCGAGAAAGCAGGGGGACATGAGGAAGTCGTTCCGTGCGTTGACAGCCGCGGGCGCGAGCGGGCTCGCCCTGCTCCTACAGGCGCCGGCTCCGGCAGCCGGTCCGCCGGCCCTGACCAAGCCGGTGCACGTGTCCAAGTTCGACGTCGACCCCGGCCGGCTCTATTCGAGCCCGGCTCTCGCGGTCGACCCGAGGAACCCGCTGCGCATCGTGGCCGGCTACGCCGACCTGCGGACCCGAAGGTGCGGGCTGGTGCGCTCCGTCGACGGAGGCTCGACCTGGACCCGCCCTGACGCGTCCCCGGCGACCGCCTCGTTCCCGTTCTGCTCCCAGAGCCAGGGCGGTGTGATCCAGGCGCCTGTGGCCTTCGGAGGCGGCGGGATGATCTACATGGCGCTCAACGGCTGGGGGCCCGAGGAGGCGGCCCGCACAGGAGGGGCGGTCATGCTGGCCCGCTCGGCTGACCTCGGGGACTCCTGGGAGACCGTGGTCGTCCGCAACGCCCGGGAGAAGACCGGCAACGACGTCGAGAACATCCGCCCGGTGCAGAGCATCGCGGTCGATGCCAATGGCGGCAGGGACGACATCGTCTACCTCACCTTCGCCCGCACCGTCACCAACCCACCCGCTCCCAACGCGGCGCCGTCCAGCCCCATGGTGGCCGTTTCCCGGGACGGCGGGCGGACCTTCGGCGAGGCCGTGAACCTTGCCGAGAACGTCTTCGAGTCACAGGCCCTGCGCGACATGGCTTTCGCCGCGGTCACCACGACCACGGCGGGGGCCGGGCCCACGTCGACCACCACGATCCCCGCCGCGGGCTCCAAGGGCGCCCAACCGAACCAGGCCGCCAACTTCGGGTCGGCCGGCAGCCGCAACGGCATGATCGCCCGAGTCGACAGCAAGGGCACCGCCTACGTCACCTGGCCCACCGGCACGGCCAACGTCGCCCCGGCGCCGCCCAGCGCACTGGCCCTGTCCAAGTCCAGCGACGGGGGGAAGACCTGGAGCAGCGCCGTCTCCATCCCCTTCAGCTACGAGAACGCCACCGGCGGCCCGGCCGGCGCGTACCCGCAGTTCGCGGTCAGCCCCAAGACCGGGTCGCTGCACATCGTCTACAACCGCAACTCGACGCCCGACCTCGTCGGGGCCAGCGAGGTCTTCGAGCGGGCCTCCTATGACGGCGGCGCCACGTGGAGCGAGCCCCGCGTCCTGAGCGACGACGATCCCAAGAACTACGGCGGGCAGTTCTTCCCCAACCTGAGCATCGCCCCCAACGGGCGCATCGACGTCGTGTGGTGGGACACCCGTGACATGCAGGGGCTCCGGGCCACCGACGCCTACTACAGCTACTCCGACGACGACGGAAAAACCTGGGCGCCGAACATCCGCCTCACCGAGCAGAGCATCGACCGGCGCCTGGGCATCTGGGGCAACAACTACGACATCGCCTCCCAGCCCGGGGTGGCCTCCACCAACGCCTATGCCGTCTTCGGGTGGGACGACACCCGCAACTCCGACAGGTCCTTCCAGGACAACAACACCGTGGGCGGCGGCCTGCAGGACCTTTACATCGCAGCAGCGCAGTTCGAGGCCATCGGCGGTGGGTCGTCGAGCGCGGCGAAGGTGGCCTTGGCCGGAGTGGTCGGCCTGCTCGCCGTCGGGCTCATGCTGCTCCTCGGAGCCGTGGTGACCAGGCGCAGAGGCGGCGACTCGTCGGTTGTGCAGGAGCCAGCCACGCCCACGGCCAAAGCGCGCCAATGATCGACGGGGCGGGGGACCGGATGTACGGCTCGCGACGCGGGGTACCACCCACCGAAGTCAAGGATCACATGTGTGCTGCGGCGTAGGTTGAAGGGCGCGACGTTTCATCACGACAGACCGCGAGGCGATCTCCGATACGGGGGTGCTCTCTACATCATGGCCGCTGGCAACGGCACGGATGGCGATGTCGCGGTCCGTGACGATGCCCTGCATCTGGTCACCCTCCATGACCAGCACCGGCCCGATGTCGTGCTCCCGCGTCAGCCTGGCGGCGTCGGCGACGCTCGCATGAGATTCGACATGACGCTCCTGCGCTCGCTCGCTACCGGGCCGCCGGCCCGCCTACCCGGTTCTCACTGGCGGCGAACCGAAGATCCGGGTGCCGCGTGGTTCGAGAGCCCGCCCCTCGCGCGCTAACCTCCCTGCGGCGACAGCCGACGAGGGGAGGCAAGATGTCTCCGACCGTCGTGAATGCGATGGCGGCGCAAGACGGGACCCCCGGTCCGACAGATACCGCAGATCACCGCGGCCTCGTCCGTGGAGGCCGGGAGACGTTTCTCGACGTCGTCAGGGCCGTGGCGATCATCCGGGTGGTCGCCTGGCACACCTTCGGCGCGGCGGCCATCACCTACTTCGTGGCCGCCATGCCGGCCATGTTCTTCGTCACCGGCAGCCTTCTCGCCAAGTCTCTGCGGCGGCGGCCGCCGAAGACCGTGCTGGTCGACCGGTTCCGGAGGCTGCTCGTGCCGCTCTGGGCCTTCGCGCTGGTCGCCTGGCTGGCGATGGCCGTCGCCGCCCGGAACCAGGGCGCCGACCTACCGCTCCACAAGGCGTGGACCTGGGTCTTCCCGCTCACCGACCCCGTCGGCACGGAGTGGGAGGGTGGCTGGCTGACGTCGCACCTGTGGTACCTGCGCACCGTCACCTGGCTCCTCCTGTTGTCGCCGCTGCTGCTGCGTGCCGTCCGGGCCCGCAGGGACCTGACGCTGGCCGTCGCGGTCGCCGGGGTGTTCGCCCTCGACCTGCTCGGTCGGTGGGGCGACGCCGGTCCGTTGGACCAAAGGATGATCTGGGTCACCGGTGACATCGTCCTCTACGCCGTCTTCCTGCTGGGCGGCTTCCTCCACCGCGACGGTGGCCTGCAGCGGATGACCCGCCGCGGATGGATCGCCGTGGCCGTCGTGGCGGGGGTGGCCGCCGCCGTCTGGAGGGTGACCCAGCCGGTGCCCCTCGGCGTCGTCAACAACTCCCACCCGCTCCACCTTCTCGTCGGCACCGCGTGGCTGGCCGCCGCCCTGGCCGCCGAGAGGCCCCTCGCTCGGTTGGGGGCCAGCCGGCTGGCCCGTGGTCCGATCCGGGCCATCGGTCGCCGGTCCCTGACCATCTACCTCTGGCACACCGCCGTCATCATCGTGGCCGTCAACCTCCTCGAGGCCCGGGGCATCGACGGCTCATGGCTGCGCCCGGTGGCTCTGGCGGGGCTGACCGGGCTCGGCATCATGGTGGCCGTCGGCCTGTTCGGCTGGATCGAGGACCTGGCGGTCGGACGCCGCCAGATCGGGCCCACCCGGTTCACCGCCCTCCTGGCCCGCCCGGCGATCAGCCTCGTCGCGCTGGCGGCGATCGCCGCCGCGGTGATCCTGCCGACCGACCCCAGGCCGGAAGGCGCCGAGGCGGCAGTCGGCGGCGGTCAGCCCCAGCGCCGTCCCCCGATCCCCTCGAGCCCTCCGCCCGCCCCTAGGTTCGAGGCTTCCGAGCCGGACGCGGAGTCCGCGCCTCCCGTGTCCCTCGCCCCCCAGCAGGAGCACCGGTTCGTCGGGCAGCTGGGCGCACTCGTAGACCGGTGGGCCGAGGAGACGGGCGTGGGCGGCGCCCTCGTCGGTGTGGCCGGCCCGAGCGTCCGCTGGACGGGCGCGACCGGGAGCCGCCCCGATACCGGCGATCCCGTGCGGCCCGGCGACCGCATCGACCTCGCCTCGCTGACCAAGCTCTTCACCGCCGCCCTCGTCCACCGGTTCGCCGACGAGGGGCTCATCGACATCGCAGGACCAGTTCCCCGGCTCTCCGTCCTCCCCGACGTTCCTTACTGGACCGATATCACCGTGGAGCAGCTGCTGGACCACAGCAGCGGGCTGATCAACTACCTCGACACCGACGAGTACGCCGCTGACCCCGACTCCGTCTACGACCCGGTCTCCGGCGTGCGGGCCAGCCTGGCCCAAGGGCTGGCCGCCGACCCGGGGAACGCCTACCTGTACTCGAGCACCAACTACCTCGTACTCGGCCTGTTGCTCGAAGAGGTGACACGGCACACCTACAGCGACCTGCTGGCCGAGATCTACTTCCGCCCCCTCGGCCTGCGGGACACCATCCACCGGGCTCCCGAGGTGACCTCGCCTCGCGGCGGGACGGCCGGAATCGACACCATTCTTCCCGACCTCCTGACCGCGGGGACGGCGATCCTGCGGGATCACGTCGGCCTTTCGTCCACGGCCTACCGCCACATGACGAGCGTCGACACGAACTCGGGGTTCGGGCCTGGCACGTTCGGCTTCTGTCCGTGCCGGCTCGACAGCGGCGGGACCCCCCAGTTCTTCGCCCTCGGCTACTACGGAGCGACCACACTGCTCAGCTACGCCCCTTCGCTCGACCTCGTGATCGCCGTCGACCTCGTCGACTCCCTCGGCCACAACGGCGGCTACGCCGCGGTGTCCACCCTGTACGAGATGATCGAGGAGCTGGCCCGCTCGTCGTGATCCGCCTTCTGGGAGGCGCTGCGCACCGAGGAGGGTCGACCTTCCGCCACTGTAGGGGAGCCAGCGGGCGTTGTGGCGTATGCCACGCTGGCGACCTCGTGTGTGCCCACCGTGAGCTGCCCACGTCTACAGACGCGGCTCCTCCGCGCCAGGAAGCAGGCAGCCTGAGAGAGTCCCGATCGGCCGCGATCGTCTTCGCGGTCATTCTGATGGTCGCCGCCGCGTTGCTCCTCTGGGCGGCCGGCTCGATCTCGTGGACCTGGGACGAACAGGTCGACATGGCGATCGTCGACTGTCTCGAGGCCTCTCACAACCCGTTCGACTGCACCAGTGACATCGAGCAGACCCGCCTGCCGTTCTACGTGCATGCTGCCGCGGCCACGATCGCGCCCTGGGAAGGCGTCCACTACGCCATCAGCGCTTTCTTCGGGCTGGTGAACGTGGTGCTCGTCTTCGTCCTCGCCCGCAGCCGCTTCGGACTCCATACCGCCTTCGTCGCCATGGCATTGGCGGCCACGACTCCGACGCTGCTGGCATCCGGGCGGATGCTGTTGTCGCACTCCAACGTCATGCTCACCACGTTCACCCTGGTCGCCGTCGTGGCGTACGACCGCTTCGACCGCCGCGCTGACAGGCGCTTCTTCTGGCTGTCGGCCGCCGCCCTCGGCCTCGCCGTCGCCAGCTCCGTCCTGGGTCTGCTGACCGCACTCGTCATCGCCGGCTACTGGCTCACCGCGGGGCAGCGGCGAGAGCTGCGGGAACCGGTGGCCTACGCGGCCGTCGCCGGCGCCGCCTTCCTCCTCTCGACCCTCATCTATCTCCAGCCACGCAACCTCGCCACCTTCGTCAACGCCCTTCTGCACACCTACAGGTTCCCCGAATGGAACTACATGGGACTGGCGTCGAACGAGGCTCCCCGTTGGTTCTCGCCGCTGCTGTTCGTGGTCAAGCTCGGCCCTTGGTGGGCCGCGCTGTTCGCCGTCGCCCCGCTGGTGCTCCGCCGGAGCGCCGTGGGCGACGGTGGGAGACGCTGCGCACTCGCCATCTGGGGCGGCTTCCTCGCCTACCTGGTGGTGAAGTCGGGCGTCCTGCGGTACGACGCGCCCCACCAGCAGGTGGCGTGGTACCCGCTGGTCCTCGTCGTCGTTGCCGCCACGGCGACGGAGCTCGTCCGGCGCGCCGGGGCGGCGCGGTCCCTGGTCCTCACTGCCATGACGTTGTTCGCCGCCCTGCATCTCTACGACACCCACCGCTTCTTCCCGAACTACCTGTTCCATGGCGTCCAGTACGGGTCGAGCCTGATCGGGGAGTTCTACGGTCCGGCGGTGTTCCATGCCCAGGACAGGACGGACATAGACGACCGACTCGACGCCATCGTCGCCGCCGACCCGACCGTCCGCATCCTCATGGCCGACAACAACGCCTTCCAGCGGGACGGCGCCAACTTTGTGCCCTTCACCGGGCGCGACCCGGGGGCGACGTACTCCTTCGCGGTGGTCGACCGTCTGTACTCCTCCCACTTCGCCTTCCCGGAGCGCGAGGAGTACAACGCCTTCCTCGCCCGCAACTACCTGGTGGTGCACTCGCACAACTTCCCGGGTGACGAGTGGGCCTACCGCATCCTCCGGTCCGCCTCCTAGCGCGCGCTACTGGTCGGGTGTCGACGTGACGCCGGACAGTTCGCCGACCACGGGTCCACCGCCGTCGAAGTGGAGAGAGCTGAGATGCAGCAGCCGGCGACTCGCCGGGTACCCTCCCTCCCAGGGAACCCAGGCGTGGTAGGCCAGCCAGCGACGTCCGTCCCCCGTTTGCACGACCTCCTGACCGCCCGGGCCGCTCAAGGCAGGAGTGGCCGCGAGAAGAGGCCGGTCGCCGCCCTTGGTGCACGGGCCGGTGGGCCCGGTACAGGTGGCCCAGCCGATGGCGTAGGTGGAGTCGCGCCACGTCCCGGCGCTGTAGAGGAGGTACAGGCGGCCTCCGTCGCGGACCATGGTCGGCGCCTCCATCGTCGGCTTCTCCCACTCCCTGTCCTGGGCGAGGATGGACGTCGGCGAGCCGACCAGGGAGAGCCCGTCGGGGCTGAGGGGCTGTGACCAGATCTCCGCAGGAATGGTGTAGCCGCGGTCCTCGCTCTTCCACAGCAGGTAGGCGGCGCCGTCCTGGTCGACGAAGGGGCTGGGGTCGATCGAGCCGCCCACATCCGTCTGGCAGACCAGGGGGCCGGTCGAGCGGTCGACGAAGGGGCCGTCCGGGGAGGCCGCCTCAGCCACTGAGAGGCACTGGTGCCCCGATGCGACGTGACGGGTCGTGTAGTAGAGGACGTAGCGACCTTGGCGGGCGAGGACCGCCGGCGCCCATACCCGACCTCGCGCGCTCCACGCCGGCAGCTGGGGGAGCGCGTCGCCGGCCGGGCGCCAGTCGATCAGGTCCTCGGAGAGGATCAGGGGGATGTTCGCCCCTGCCCGATTTGTCGAGTAACCGTAGTACCGCTGACCGTGTCGCAGGACGTACGGATCGGGGAAGTCCTGCCCGTAGACCGCAGCCGAGGGAATGGGGACGAGCGATGTCCTGCTCCACGCGCCGTCGCGGAACCGAATCGTCTCGTGGAAGAGGGTGGCCTTGCCGGAGCTGCGGTCCTGCACCGCCTCCCATGCCTCGATCTGGCCGACGGAGGCCCGAGCCGACCCCTGGACGTATTCGCGGTGCACGGCCACGACCCCCGGCGCCTGGACCACGTCGAGGGCGAGCACCTGCGCTGCGCTCCTCCGGTAGAACGAGATGCTGACTTCGTCGGTCCCGTCCCCGGACACGTCGACCGCGGCCACCCCTATGCGCTCGAACCGGTCTCCCGTGTCGTCCACGGCCTCGAGCACCACCTCGGCGTCCGCGCCGCCCACTCGCAGCACCTCGGCGCGGAAACCCCGCCCCTCGGTCCTCGTCTGCACGAGCCAGAGCAGGTCACCCTCGGGGGTGCCGGCGAAGCCGCACCGAGCCGTGAAACCGGCGTCGGCGAGCCCAGGGCACGCCCGGTCGACCGGGAGCGCGCGCCGCCTCGGCGAGGTCGGCGGAGCCAGCACCGCGCCTGCACCCGAGACGTCGGGCCGGGCCGTCGAGAGGGGAGTCGAGCGCTGGGCCCGCTCCACTGAGAGGGGGTCCGGCGACGGCGCGGGCGCGGGCGTGACAGGCGGGCGGGACGCTCCGGCGGTTTGCGCCGCAGGGTCGGGACGACATGCGACGACCGCGCCGAGCAAGGTCGCGACCACCACCGCAAGACGGACCCTCCCAGTCGCCCCCACGGCCTCCAGAGTACGGCCGCCTGGACGGAATGGTTCGGCGACGAGCGCACCCGAGCCCTCCGGCTGGCGTGAAGACGCCCGCTCGGGGTAGACCTCCGGCAAGCGCCGAGCCTCGGCGCTGCTCGTTCAACGTCCCAGGGTCACAGGTGCTGAACCGGCGGAACAGTCGACAGCGCATCAGTCGTTGCTCATTCTGGGCCGGTCGCCCAGGCCGCCGCCCCTCGCCGTCCGCGCGCCCGAAGGGAAGGCGGCACCGAGATTGACCGGAATACCCAGAGCCCGCTCCCTTCCGTCCGTGTCCGGAGCTTCGGAGACCGTCGCCGACCAGCCCGAGGCCGAGGTCGTGCCCCTACCCTCGGCCCGGAGATCCCCGAGATCCCTCGCGTTCTTCCCCAGGCTCTCGCCCGACCGCCCGTGGGTGGTGGTCGTCTCGTTTGTTGCCCTCGTGACGACGTCGCTGCTCCTGGGAGCGGGAGACCTGGGGAGCTGGCTGTGGATGGACGAGGGCATCTCCGTTGGCATCGCCTCCCGCCCGCTGGACGAGATCCCGCAGATCCTCCGTCAGGACGGCTCCCCGCCGCTGTACTACGTCGTCCTCCACGGGTGGATGACGGTGTTCGGGCGGTCGGAGACGGCCACCCACGCCCTGTCGCTGGTCCTGAGCCTGGCTGCCATCCCCGTCGCCCTCTGGGCCGGCTGGAGCCTCTTCGGCCGGAGGACGGGGTGGGTCTTCGCGGTGCTCGTCGCCACCAGCCCGTTCGTCACGTACTTCGCCACCGAGACGCGCATGTACACCCTCGTCGCGCTGCTGGCTCTGGTGGCCACCGCCGCGTTCCTGCACGCGTTCGCCTTCCGCCGGCGGCGGTACCTCTGGGTGTTCGCCCCGGCGTTGACCCTCGTGCTCTACACCCACTACTGGGGGCTGTGGCTCGCCGCCGCCATGGCCCTCGCCGCCATCGGCTGCGCCCTTGCCGGCCCAGACCGTCGCCGGGCGCTGGTCGATGCCGGGGTGGCCTTCGGGGCCGTCATCCTGGCCTACCTCCCCTGGATCCCCACCCTCGCCTACCAGCGACAGCACACGGGCGCGCCGTGGTCGACATCACCCCTGCCCAGGGAGGCCATCTCCGTGGTCGCGGATCTTCTCGGCGATCCCCACGAGCGCGTCCTGATCGCGCTCGTGCTCG
>CADCTB010000213.1 GCA_902805665.1 uncultured Acidimicrobiales bacterium | reverse complement strand
CCGGAGCGCCCTACTGGACGACGAGCGTGGCGATCTGGTGGGTCTCGTGGAGCTGGCAGTACACCTTGAACGTCCCGGGGTGGGTGGCCTTGATCTTCACCTCGGAGCCGCCGGGCGGGATCTCGGTCCGGATGCCGTAGCCCTCGACGCTGAAGCCGTGGACCGCGGCCGTGGGGTTGCCGACGGCCAGGATGACGTTGTCGTCCTTGTTCACCGTGACTGTCTTCGGCTCGAAGGCGGCGCCGGCCGACCCGGACACCACCGAGATCTGGCGGCGGGACTCGGGGCTGCCGCCGCAGCCGGAGAGAACGAGCGCGAGGCCGACGACGCTCGCGGGCAGGAAACGGCGGAAAGTGTGCACGTGGTCGGGACCGGCGTCGATCCGGTGACCTCGCGCTTTTCAGGCGCGCGCTCTACCAACTGAGCTACCCGACCGTGGACTACCTAGGACTGCTCTACAACGACTGAACCCTTTACTACCGCGGTCCTGACGAGATTTGAACTCGCGACCTCCGCCTTGACAGGGCGGCGTGCACTCCAAGCTGCACCACAGGACCCTGCGATGACAATTCCAGCCTAGGTCACCTTCAGCTCACCCGTCATCCGCGGCGCGACGAGGTCGGGATGCGGGGGGCGGAGCCGGCCTCCGAGCACGACCACGACCAGCGCCAGGCCGAACGAGACCCGGCCGATGGCGACCGCATGGGGCGAGTCGAGGAGGACGGCGAAGAAGTAGGGGTACCCGGCGACGGCCAGCGCCGTCCAGGCCGGCCGCACGGCAATGGTGGCCACGGCCAGCAGGGTCACCGCGTACCAGGGCTGGACGGGCGTCACGGCCAGGAGCAGGCCGCCGATGAGCGCGGCGCAGCCGCGGGGCACGTCCGGGCGGCGCAGCAGCACCCATCCGGCGACCGCAGCCAGGCCTGCGCCCGCAAGCACCGCCGTCGGACCGGCCGGGAGGCCCAGCAGGCCGGCGAGGAGATACCGGCCGCCCTCGGCGTACTTCTCCTCACGCAGGTACCCCGGGAGGTAGCCGAGGACCCGCAGGCCCACGGCGGCCACATGGGGCAGGTAGCCCACGACGACCACTGCGGCTGCGCCGCCGATCAGCCGGGCCAGCGGAGCCCGGCGCCGGAGACCGACTCCCGCCACGAAGGCCAGGCCGAGCACAGCCGGGTAGAGCTTGATCATCGCCGCCGCGCCGATGAGCGCACCCGCCCAACCGGGGCGGCGGCGGGCGAACGCGAGCAGGGCGAGGACGGCGAACAGGGCGGCCAGCCCGTCGACGTGCCCGTTGTTGACCACCTCCACGACCGGGATCGGCGACAGGGCGTACAGGGCCGTCCACCGCTCGTCGCGCTTGTAGGCCCGCAGTACCGCCGGCAGCAGGGCGACGAGGGCGACATCGCCCAGAAGGCCGGCCACCTGCCAGGCCTTGTGGTGCGTTCCGATGCCCGCCACCCGGTACACGACGGTGAACCACGCCTCCGCCACCGGGGGGTAGATGGTGTGCACCGCAGCCCGGTTGATCCGGGTGCATCCCTCCGGCCGCTGCAGGCGGGCGCAGCCCTCGGCGTCGGGCCACAGCCACTCCTCGCGGAGGCCGGCAAGACGGTCCGAGTCAGGGGGGTAGCGGTAGGGGTCGGTGCCCGAGACCTGCACCCGCCCGTCCCAGGCGTAGCGGTACAGGTCGTCGGAGAGAATGGGCTGGCCGGCCAGCGACGCCAGACGGAGGACCACAGCCACCGCCAACACCGCAGGAACCGCCACCCGGCGAGGCAGGCGGAGGGCGCACACCACCGCCACGGCCCAGACCACCGTCCACCCGGCAAGGCGCACCAGCAGCGCCCACCCGGCGTTCCGCAAGGGCTCCCCCGTGGCGAACTCCAGGGAGAACCCGACGCCGAGGACACCGGCGATGACGAAGGCGGTGGCCGGGCCCCCACGTCGCTCCACGGAGGTCAGGATCGCTGGACGGCGTGGGCGAACTCGGCCATGCCTACGGCGAAGTCGACCTCGGCGACGAATCCGATCGTGTCCGCGGCCCGGGCGGGCGAGGCCACGATGTGGCGGACGTCGCCCAGGCGCCACTTGCCCGTGACGACCGGTTCCAGGTTCGCCCGGCCGGCCCCGGCGAGGGCTCGGGCCAGGTCGCCGACGGTGTGGGGCGACCCGCTGGCGATGTTGCAGGCCAGGAAAGCGGCGTGGACCGGGGCGGTGAGGGCCAGGACGTTGGCCCGGGCCACGTCGGTCACGTGCACGAAGTCCCGGGTCTGGCCGCCGTCCTCGTAGACCTCCGGAGCCCGTCCGCCCGCCAATGCGCTGCGAAAGATCGACGCCACCCCGGCATACGGCGTGTCCCGCGGCATCCGGGGCCCGTACACGTTGTGGTAGCGCAGGGCGACGGCCGTCGTCCCGGCTTCTCGGGCCCAGAGGGCGCAGAGGTGCTCCTGGTGGAGCTTGGTGGCGGCGTAGACGTTCCGGGGGTCGACGGGAGCTGTCTCGTCGATGGTGGCCCAGCTGGCCCGCTCGGCGCATCCCTCCGCCGGGCACACGGGGTCGAAGCGGCCGGCGGCCAGGTCGACCTCGGTGCGGGGGCCGGGACGCACGTCGCCGTGCTCCGCGCACCGGTACCGCCCCTCGCCGTAGACCACCATGCTGCTGGCCAGCACCAGCCGGCCGGTGAACGACCGCCGCCACAGGGCCTCGAGCAGGCGGGCCGTCCCCAGGTCGTTGTCGGTCACGTAGCCGCCGACGTCGCCGAAGTCCACGCCGAGCCCCACCTTCGCGGCCTGGTGGCACACGGCGTCGACCCCGGTCACGGCCTCCTCGGCCACCCCGGGCGCGGCGAGGTCGGCGACCATCAGGTCGACCGCCGGGTCGAGGTAGTCGGGAACGCCGGCATGGGCGACGAGGTTGTCGACGACCCGTACGTCGGCGCCTCCGCCGAGCAGCTCGTCGACCACGTGCGAGCCGATGAAGCCCGCCCCGCCCGTCACCAGGACCCTCATGAAACGGTAGGGTCCCCCGCTACGACGAGAACCGGCGGCGGGAAGGCGGTGAGGGACACGGGTCGATTGTGCCCCACGTCCGTCCGAGCAGGGCTCCGGCGGCGAAGAACTCATCGCATGGTGATCCGCTGATGCCCCACGTCGTGATTCCCGTCCTCAACGAGGCCGCGGCGCTGCCGGCGCTGCTGGCCGGCATGCCTCCTGGCTACACGGCAGTCGTGGCCGACAACGGCTCCACCGACGGCTCGGGCGACATCGCCCGGAGGTCGGGCGCCATCGTGGTCGAGGAGCCGGCCCGCGGCTTCGGCGCCGCCTGCTGGGCGGGGCTCCTCGCGGCCAAGCCGGACGACGGTGTGGTCTGCTTCATGGACGGTGACGGCTCGCTCGACCCGTTCGACCTTCTCCAGGTCGCGGCGCCGGTTCTCGCCGGCACCAGCGACCTCGTCATGGGCGCCCGCCGCCCCACCGTGGCCGGCGCCTGGCCGCTGCACGCCCGGATGGCGAACCGGTTCCTGGCCCTGGAGATACGCCGGCGCACCGGACGCAAGCTGGCTGACCTCGGTCCTATGCGGGCGGCCCGGCGCGACGACCTGCTGGCCCTGGGCATCGAGGACCGGCGGTTCGGCTGGCCGCTGGAGATGATCCTGCGCGCCGCAGCCGCCAACTGGCGCATTGACGAGCTGCCCGTCCCTTACTTCCCCCGCACCGGCCGGTCCAAGGTCACCGGCACCGTCTCTGGGACGATGCGGGCAGTTCGGGACATGAGCCGGGTGCTCGCAACATGAGTGGCCCGGGAGGCCGCTCCCGCGCCAATCACCGGGCGGATGGCCGGTGAGCGGCGTGCACCTGCTGGTGATGGCCAAATCGCCGGTGCCGGGGCGGGTGAAGACCCGCCTATGCCCGCCGTGCACGCCGGAGGAGGCGGCCGGCCTGGCCGAGGCGGCACTGGCCGACACGCTCGACGCAGTGGCCGCCTGCGGCGCCGGCCGGCGCATCATCGCCCTCGACGGGGAACCGGGACCCTGGCTGCCTTCCGGCTTCGAGGTGGTCCCCCAGGTCGAGGGGTCCTTCGACCGCCGGCTGGCGGCGGCGTGGGCAGCAGCCGGCGGTCCGGGCGTGCAGATCGGGATGGATACACCGCAGGTGACGGCCGGCCTGCTCGACGATGCCCTGTCCGCTCTCGACACCACGAGCGCCGCACTCGGTTTCGCCGCGGACGGCGGCTGGTGGGCCATCGGCCTTCGCCGGGCCGACGCCCGGGTGTTCCACGACATCCCCATGAGCACCAGCGCCACTGGCGCCGCGCAGCGGGCCCGGCTGATAGGTCTGGGGCTCGAGATCACGACCCTGCCCACGCTCGTGGATCTCGACACGATCGCCGATCTCCCCGCCGTCACCGCCGATGGCCGGGCCATCCGGACGGCCGCGCTGGCCCGAACTCTAGGCGTGCTTCCGATCGCCGCCCACGTCTGATGGCCGTCCTCACCGCCACCTACCGGCGCAGGCCTGCGCTGTCGCAGGCCCACCCTTCAGAGTGGGTTCCGCAGCGCCCCTCGGTCGTGCTCCGCACCGAGGACGGCGACACGCTCGACATGGACCTCACCCGCTGGCACGACCCCGCCACTGCTGAGGAGCAGGACCTTCTGGCCGCGGTCCAAGGGCCCGTCATCGACCTCGGCTGCGGCCCGGGCCGGCTTGTCGTCAGCCTGGCGTCCCGATCCGTGCCGGCGCTCGGCGTCGACTCCTCGCCCTCCGCCATAGCCCTGGCGCGCGCCCGCGGCGCGACAGTTCTGCAACGCGACCTGTTCCAGCCCCTGCCCGGCGAGGGGCGGTGGGCCACTGCGCTGCTCTTCGACGGCAACGTCGGGATCGGAGGCGACCCCACCCGCCTCCTGGCCCGGTGCCGGGAGCTCACCACCGCCGGCGGACAGGTCGTCGCCGAGGTACAGCCGCCGGGCACCGGATCCCGCCGTGTGACTGCATGGTTCGAGCTCGACGGGCACCGCAGCGAGCCCTTCGCCTGGGCGGTGATCGGAGCCGACGCCATCGCCGACGTGGCCGCGCCGGCCGGCCTCGCGGTCGCCGCGCTGGGCGCCACGCCCTCGGGTCGGTGGTTCGCCCGGTTGCAAGCTGCGGCATGAGCGTCAAGCTGCCGGAGCCGATCCAGCGGTACACGACGGAGCACGACGAGCCACTGCGTCAAGGCCCTTACCGCTCGGCCCTCCGGGACGAGCGGCTGGCGGCCATCCTCGGCGCGTCGCTCGGGATCCTCTTCTCCATCTGCTTCGTCACCGGGCTGTACTCCCACGTGCATCAGCACCCGCTGTCATGGCTGCCCATCCCCGCCCGCCCTGCGGGCCTCTACCGGTTCACCCAGAGCCTCCACGTGGTGGCGGGGATCGCCTCCATGCCGGTTCTCGTGGCCAAGCTCTGGGTGGTCTGGCCGCGGTTCGTGGCGTTCCCCGTCGCCAAGCGGGCCAGCCAGGTCGTCGAGCGCATCGGCCTGTTCCCGTTGGTGGCCGGGGGCATCTTCATGACGTTCTCGGGGATCGCCAACATCGCCCAGTGGTACCCGTGGCGGTTCTCCTTCACCGCCTCCCACTACTGGATGGCCTGGGTGACGATGGGGGCGATCGTCTCCCACGTGGGGTCGAAGTGGTTCATCACCCGCCGGGCACTGAAGCGTCCGTCCCGCCGGCCTGCGCTCGCGGCCGCCGACCCCGTCCTGCGCACAACCGCCGAAGGCCCGGGCGAGGGCCTGTCCCGCAGGGGCCTGCTGACCACGGTCGCCGCCGCGTCGGGGCTGCTCACCCTGACGACGATCGGGCAGACCATCAGGCCCCTGCGCCATCTGGGGCTGCTGGCGCCGCGCGATCCTACGGTCGGGCCCCAGGGCTTTCCCGTCAACCGAGGGGCGGCCAACGCCGGCGTCGTCGACCTGGCCAACTCGCCGGCCTACCGGCTGGAGATCTCGGGTCGGGTGGCCCGTCCGATGTCGCTCACCCTCGACCAGCTGCGCGCCCTGCCGGCCCACGACACCGTGCTGCCGATCGCCTGCGTGGAGGGCTGGAGCTATTCAGCCCCTTGGAGCGGTGTCCGCGTGCGGGACCTCCTCGACATGGCCGGCGCCGAGCCCGACCGCACCATCCTGCTGGAGTCCCTCGAGCCCCAAGGCGCCTACCGCACGTCGACGCTCAACTCCGGTCAGGCCGACGATCGCGACACCCTCCTCGCCACGCACCTCGACGGGGAGCCGCTCGCCCTGGACCACGGTTTCCCGTGCCGGCTCATCGCACCGAACCGCCCGGGCGTCCTGCAGACCAAATGGGTGACCAAAGTCGTGGTCCTGTGAGCCCGGCCACCCTCGAGCCGGAGCGGGACGACGACCGCCGGGCCGGTCCGCGCTTCTGGATATCGGCCGCCGCCGGCTGGGCCATCATCGGATTCGGACTGCGGGGCATCTTCGAGAAGAGCCTGGACACCCGGCCCGGGAACCTGGCCCGCTTCGTGGTCGGCGGAGCCCTGCTGCACGACCTCCTCGTCGCCCCGCTCGTGATCCTGCTCGGTGTCCTGCTGGCCCGGGCCGTCCCCGGCCGGGCGCGGGCAATCGTCCAGGCCGCCCTGGCCGTGAGCGGCATCGTCGCGCTCTTCTCCTACCCCCTGGTGCGGGCCTACGGCCTGGCCGTCAACAACCCCACCTCGCTCCCCCACAACTACACGGCCAACCTTCTGGTCGTGCTCGGGGTGGTCTGGGCGGTGGCCGCCGGGATGGTCATCGTCCGGTTGCGAACCGCACCTGGGCGGTGAGCGACTAGAACGATCGGGCGCAGCCGGCGCGGCGTCCGGTGCATGCCACGCACAGGCGAGCCGACGGAATGGCCTCCAACCGCGCCAATGGCATCGGCAGCCCGCACGCCTCACAGGATCCGTACGCGCCGATCTCGAGTCGATGCAGCGCGTGCCGGATGTCCGCCAACGTTTCCGCGGCCCGAACGGCGCCCGTCTCGGCGAGCTCCCTTTCGATGACGCTGTCGGCATCGAGAAGGCCGCGGAGCTGTTCGGCCAACGCTTCGTGCTCGGTCCGGCGGGCCGTCACTGTTGCCGCCTCGCCGACGAGCAGGGCGCGAAGCCGGCCAAGCACGTCGGGAGTGAGAACTGGTTCATGCACCGACAACTGCAGAGATGCGCTCATGGCAATGCTCCTGGATCGGGACTGCGCTGCCCTGGCAGAATAACTTCCAGTGATTCATATTCGTATCGGTATGACTGTTGCTAATTATGATCCTAGTCGCGAAGCACCCAGAAGAGGAAAGCTGTGGCGTTCGTGAGGTTGCGCCAGCCGGACACGCCGACGCTGGTGGCCAGGGCCGCGTCCCCGGCCCGCATGACGGGCGTGTCCGAGCCGATGGTCAGCTGGACGAGCCCGGAGGCCACCAGCACCAGCTCCGCTCCCTTATGGGGCCGGTCCGGGGCGCCGGATTCGCCCGGCTCCAAACGGACCAGGTAGGCCCGCAGGCCGGCCTTCGGGTCATCGAGGAGGGCGGTGCTGGTGTCACCGACCGTTCGGGGGCGTCGGGCCAACACGTACCCACCGGCGGGTGCGGAGGCGAGCAGTTCGTCCAGCCCCATGCCGAGGCGTTCGGACAGCAGCATCACGGTCTCGAGTGACAGTCCGCGCCGACCGGCTTCGGCCTGGGACACTGCGCTCTGAGAGACGCCGGCCAGGCGAGCGAGGTCGCTCTGGTTCAGGTGTCGCTCCCGGCGCACCCGCTCCAGGCCCTGGCCGAGGCGTCCAAGGGCCCTTTCGTCCTCCAATCGGAGGACGCCGGCGGTGAGGTCCAGGCGAAGGAGACGACCCTGTACGGAGGCCGGACGGCCCTCGGCCTTGATCACTCTCAGGTGGCCCCCGGCCACCTCCAGCACGCACTGGGTCACGTTCGTCACCTGCTCGATGAACGAAGATCCCAGCTCGGCCCGTGGGGCCCGCCAGTAGGCGACGGCCCCCAGGTCGAAGAGCCGCGGACACACCCGACTGAAGAAGGCGACGGCCTTGGCCGTGCCCCAGCGGCGGGCGAACTGCACGAGACCGTCGAAGATGACATATCCGGGTGGGTTGTTCCTTGCCCCCTCGATGACGGCCGTCTCGAGCACTGCGGCGTCGCCGTAGTGGCCGCGGGCCCGGGCGTCGAGCACCGTCACCCCCGGACCGAGGCGGGCCTGCAGCCGGGCGGGGTCTGGGCCGGCGGTCACATAGAAGACAACCTCGCCCCGGGCTCGGACCTCCCGGATCAGCGCGTCCTCGAGGTGGCGGACGACGTCGGCGTCATCGAGCACCCAGACGACATTGTCCCCGAGGATCAGACCGCCGAGCAGCTCGTCGACGTCGGGCACCCCGCTGGGCACCCGATCACCCATGCCGTCCATCGTCCTCCTTTCCAGGCCGGAGCCAACCGGCGTCGCGATCAGCAGAGCTTATGCATATAGACGATAGCAACAGCATGCTGACAGGGTGTTGAGCACAGCGATTTCCCCGAAGGAGCTCTGCCGTGTGCTTCAAGAATCTGCCCATCGAGTTCGACGACGCCGGCAAGGCCCGGCTTCGGGCCGGCGTCGTCGATCCCTACTCGGTCACCGTCGCCCAGCCCAAGGGCTATGTGCGGCGGAAGGGAGGGCCCGGCGCCCAACTCGCGGCGCCCCCTCGCCTACGCGACTGGAACATCGACCCCATGACGCGGGTGGCCGGCGCCCTCGCCGTCCACACGGTGCTCGACCTGGAGAACCGTCGGGCGGTCGACGCCCACGCCCGGGCCATGCTCTTCCGGGGTTACGAGGTCATCCTCGAGGGTCGTGACCCCCGTGACGCCATCGACATCTCCTCCCGCGCCTGCGGGGTGTGCGGCGGCACCCACGCGTCGTGCTCCGCGCTCAACATCGAGCAGGCCTTCGGCGTCTGCCCCCCGCCGCTGGGGGTGGAGGTCCGCAACCTGGGCGAGGTCGGCGAGATGTTCTACGACCGTCCCTTGCACCTGGGGCTCCTGGCCGGGCCGGACTACTCGACCGCGTTGGTCAGCGTCACCAATCCCGAGCTGGTCACCAGGGCGGAGAAGACTCTGGCCCCGCACGGCGCGCTCCACGGCTACACCACCATGAAAGATCTCATGGACGCGCTCAACCCGCTGACCGGGAAGATCTACCTCGAGGCCCTCGAGTGGACCCGGGTGGGGCGGATCATGTGCCAGCTGATGTTCGGCAAGTTCCCCCACCCGTCGACGATCGTGCCCGGAGGGATGTCGACCACGGTGACGACCTCGACCTTCAACGAGTACTACATGCAGCTGGGCAAGATCCTCGACTGGTGCAAGGTGATCTGTCGGATCTGGGACGACCTGTGCGACTTCTTCCTGGAGGCGAATCCCGCCTACGAGCAGGTCGGAGCCCGACCCACGAGCCTGATCCAGACCGGCATCTACGACAACTCCGAGATCTACGACGCCACCTACTCGAACTGCAACCAGTGGGGGAACGCCCGCTGGGCCAGCCCCTCGGTGATCATCGAGGGCAAGTTGGTCACCACGAACCTGACCGACATCAACATCGGCATGGAGGAGTTCGTCGAGCACTCCTTCTACGACGACTGGACCAAGGTCGGCCCCCAGCGCTACCGCGCCGATGCCCTCGGCAATCCTCTGTCGCCGTACCACGCGTGGAACAAGACCACGCTCCCGAAGCCGACCGGGACCAACTTCAAGGACAAGTACACCTGGTCCACTGCTCCCCGCTGGGACCGCCAGGTGGTGGAGACCGGCGCCTACGGACAGCTGTGGGGCACCGCCCTTCGCGGTGACTACGCCGAGAACCCGTTCTGCAACCCGACCGGCGACGGCCTCCAGCTCGTCCTGCCCCGCCACGCCCTGCCGGAGACCGAGCTGTTCTGGCCCCTTCCGCGCACGCTCAACGCGCTGGAGCGGAATCGGGCCCGGGCCTACTCCATGGCCTTCGTGGCGACCATCGGCATGAACTGCCTCTTGAAGGCCTTCGAGTACTGGCGCAAGGGCGAGACACGGGTCCACACCCCGTTCAGGATCCCTCGCGACGAGCGGGTCTCGGCGGGCTTCTGGGAAGCCAGCCGGGGCTATCTGGTCCACCACATGGTCATGGACAAGGGCAAGATCGTGAACTACCAGATCAACACCCCGTCCACGATCAACGCCTCGCCCACCGACCCGTTCGGTGGTCTGGGCCCCTACGAGCAGTCCATCGTCGACACCCCCATCCTGGAGTCGGTCCACGACGACCAGGTGAAGGGCATCGACATCCTGCGGTCCATCCGCAGCTTCGACCCGTGCATGCCCTGCACCACCCACATGGACACAGGCCGGGGCATCATCAGCCGGGAGATCAACTCCTGCGGATGCACCCTCGAATGACCGGCCGGAGCGTGACGCCGTGCCGCGTCCTGATCGGCGGCTTCGGCCGGCCGGGGATGCGGGACCTCGACTTCGGCCGGAAGGTGGTCGAGTACTTCCAGCAGCTGGAGTGGCCCGAGGGAGTGGTGGTCGAGGACCTCTCGTTCTCCGCACCGCTGGTGCTGCACCGCCTCCAGGAGCTGCGACCGGCCAAGGTCGTGCTCCTGGGGGCCGTGGCCCGCGACCTCGACCCTCCCGCCACGCTCCGGCGCTACCAGGTGGACCTCACTCCACCGGCGCCCGCTGCGGTCCACCGCAGTGTCGAGGAGTCGGTGATGGGCCTGGTCGACCTCGACCACACGCTGGCCATGGCCCGCCACTGGGGAGGCCTGCCGGTCGACACCGTGGTCATCGAGGTCGAGCCGGCCGAAGCCTCCTTCGGCCTCGGCTTCAGTGAGGAGCTCGCCGCCTGTCTCGACCCCATCCTGGAGATGGTCCGTGAGGAGCTCGGCGGAGTGGGTGACGACGCCGGACGGCACCGGGACTTCGACGCCGGCGAGGCCTCGACATGTGGCTCCCCGCCGATCGCGACGCGTGGGATCGATGAGCCGGTGAAGCCCAGCGAGGCCCTCGACGACCTACGCAGCTATGCCAAGCACCACGCCGAGTCCCGCCTCCAGACCCACCGGGCCCCCGCCCTGACGGACACGCTGTCCGTTTCCGGCGTGAACCTCGTCGGTCAGCTGCGCCCCTGGGGCGTGTTCATCGAGAGGGGTGGCGACTGGTTCGATGTGGTTCCTCTTGACGGAGGGGCCCTGGGCATCGTGGTCGGGAAGGTGGACGGACGGGGCGTGGAGGCGGCGGGCGCCATGAGCGATCTACGGGCTGCAGTCCGGGCCTACACCGTCCTCGACGGCGACTCGCCGTCCCGCCTCGTGCGTCACCTCGACCGCCTCGCCGAGGCCACCGGGCTGGGCCGCCAGGCGCGGCTTCTGTACCTGCTCCTCCAGCCGGCCACCGGTGAGGTCCGGTACGCCGGCGCCGGGGGCTGTCCTCCGTTGCTTCTGGGAAGCGGCGCGCCGTATGGCCGCTTCGTTGACATTGGCGGGGGGGCGCCCTTGGGCGCGGTGGGGACGGCCGATCGGTGCGAGGGCTCGCTGAAGCTGACCGCCGATGCGACGATGCTCCTGTTCACCGACGGGCTGGTGCAGAGTCGCTCCGTTTCGAGGGCGGTCGGCCTGGAGCGGCTGCGACTGGCGGCCGCAGACGGCCCCGAGAGGCTCGAGGATCTCTGTGAGCACCTGCTGGCGGCGTGCACCGCCCGCCTTCGCCGGGATGACGACATCTGCCTCCTCGGTGTGCGCCTCACGGCCGGCGCCGTCCCCGCTCACCCGAACCGCCGCAGCGCTGTCTCAGCCCGAGGTGGGGGCGTGACCCCGCGACATGAGGCTGATGCCTGAACGCGAGAAAGGGCCGGTACGGACGGGAGCTCCCGTCCGTACCGGCCCTCTGTGCTGCAGGAACTAGCTGGCGGCGGAGGCGGCGACCAGGCGGACGGTGCCCAGGGGCAGGCCCTCCTTGAAGTCCGTGACACCGAAGGTGGAGTTCAGAGCGGCGGCACCAGGAGCGGTGAGCTTGGCGACCGTGCCCTGAAGGACCACGTCGGAGCCCTCCATGCTGACCTTGACGTTCTTGCCGTCCAGGGACAGCAGCGGGATGCCTGACTTGCCGCCGGCAGAGGCGGTCAGGATCGAATTTCCGGGGTCGACCACGAAGTCGGTGACGGTGATCGACTTGTCGCCCTTGCTGAAGGTCAGGCCGCTGGCCTCGTGGTTCACCGTGCCGGCGATGTAGCCGGGCTTGTAGCCGAGGTCGGAGTGGATGGCGGCGTAGCCACCGGTGATCGGGAAGGAGACGGTCGACGTGGCGGTGTCGAACTTGGCCGAACCGCTGGGGGCGACTGCCACACCGAGGGTCTGCAGGGCCTGGGCCGTGCCGGCGTCGAGGGTCACGTTGGTGGCCTTGCCCTCCAGGCGGCTGATGCGGGCGGTCTTGTCAGCCACCGCGTCATACGTCGAAGGGCTGCCCTTGGCGACCAGCTTGACCGAGCCCAGGGGGATGCCTGCCTTGAGGGCGGTCACGTTGAACGCCTTGTTCAGGGCACCGGCTGCGGTGTCGGTGAGCTTGGCGACGGTGCCCTCGAGGACAACGTTGCCGGCCCCGTCGCTGCCGACCTTGACTGCCGTGCCGTCCAGGAGGAGCAGCGGGACCTTGGGGGTTCCGCCGACGGTGCCGTAGAGCATCGAGTTGCCAGGGTCGACCACGAAGTCGGTGAGCTCGACCTTGGTGGAGCCGGCGGTCAGGCTGAAGCCGCTGTCCTCGTGGGCGATGGAGCCCTGGATGTAGCCGGGCTTGGTGTTCGGGTCGCTGTGGATTTCGGCGTATCCCGACGTGATCGGGAAGGTGATTGTGGAGGTCGACGCCTCGAAGGTCGCCGTACCGACGGGGGCCAGCGCCACGCCCAGAGACTTCAGGGCCTCGGCCGTGCCGGCGTCGATCTTCACCGACGTGCCCACACCGGTGAGGCTGGGGATTGCGGTTACCTTGTCGCCGGACTGGCTGCTCTGGGCCGCGCCAGACGCATTGGAATCACTCGAACCGCTGTCCCCGCAGGCGACGCCGGTCAGGGCGAGCGTCCCGACGAGCGCAGCAATAGAGGCCTTCGTTTTGATGGACATCGTTCTCTCTTCCTTTCGCTGACCAGCGAAAACGTGGGGACGGGGTTTCTGGGTCCCCGTTGTCCATGTCTACGGATCAACCCTCGACCCCGTATGAGGGAACGCGTGGAAAGAAATAGGCTTCCGCCGCTCGCTCGACGGACGACCGGCGTGGGCTACTGCTGCTGGGATTCGGCCCGGAGCAGTTCGAGCTCCCGCTGCGTCGCGGGCGGGAGCTCGTCGGCCACCTCGACCCGGACCTGGCGACCGTCGTCGTGCCAGAGCCGGATCACCGCACGGCTGGCGGCCCACAGGTGAGCCAGTCGAGGGCTGACCGGATGCGAGTTGCCCTCGTCGGCCGCCCGCAGCCCGACGTCGAGGCTGAGCCGGCGGCTGTGGTCGGGGCCGGTCGGATCCAGCAGCTGTCCGATCGTCACGCCGACGCTCACCGCCAGTCCGAACAGCTCGTCCACAGTCACGTTGCGGCTCCTGCTCTCGACCGCGCTCACTGTGGAGCGGCCCCATCCGTGGCACAGATGGGCCATACGGGCGGCGAGCTGGTCCTGCGTCATGTGCCGGAGCAGCCGGTAGGCGCGCAGGTTCTGGGCCAGAGCATCCGCCGGGCGACCGAGGTCCTGCGCCGGCCCGCCGGACTCCTCCGTGCGCGGCGGCCTCACGTAGGGGCCACGGTTGCCCTTCGAGCCCACCGTTTCACCCCCCGCACCGGAGAGCGATCGGCTCTCCTCGGCATCCATCCCGGCACCCTCCTACTGCTTGGTGGTGATCCTCGACGAGCGCCCGGTGATGGGCCTCGCCCCCGCAAAGTTTCCACCGAGGGCGGCACGCTGAACCGCTGGGCGGGCAGTGTATCGGCGAAACCGATGTGCGAGCGGTTTCGCGACTCTTGCCGTCCGCCTCGCGCATCTACCGGCGCCCCCAACGGGATTCGAACCCGTGCTGCCGCCTTGAAAGAGCGGTGTCCTGGGCCGCTAGACGATGGGGGCCGGTCCCTGCGGGTGGCTCATCGTACTTCGGGCGGACACCGGGAGAGCGAGAATGGAGTGACCACCACGCAGCCGGCGACAGAGCTGCTCGTGGCGTGCTCGACGCACGACCTGGAGCTGTTCCTGGCCCGGCGACCTTGGCGGGCAGGGATTGTCGGCCTCCGAGTCGACCAGTTCTTCGACGTGCCGGCCCCACTCGTCACGGGTGTCCCCCGGCAAGGGGGGAAGCGACACGGGCTTCAGGCCCTACCCGGCGTAAGGATTGCGAACGCGGTGCGGCGCTTCCTCGTACTGCGGTCCTTCGGGCGGTTCAGAAGGCGGTCCGCAACTCACCCGCCATGGGGTGCGGCCCGTGTTCACGGCCGGAGGTTCCGAGGGCATCCAGCGCCCCACAAACGCATCCCACCGCCACCATTTCGCTGCATCATCCGGCGTAGGGTTTTCGCCAGCACTCGGTCCTGCCCGCATTGTGAACCTCACCGTTCTCGGCCTCTGCTCGACCGGTACGTGTCCTGGGCTGCCGTCCGCATGAATCATTTCATTCGGTCAAACCCATCCACAAACTGTCATTGCCGCGAGGTGTGCTTCGGTCGGCTGATTCCCGAGGACGACGCCGACGAGGACGACGGCGACGAGCTGCGGGCACGTTCAGCGGCGGTGAAGGCGCTCAGTCGACCGCAGGGTGGTCATGCGTGCTTGCTGCCACCAACCTGCGCTCGAGCAGGTCGATCCTCCGCAGCAGTTCGTCCAGTCGTGCGACCACTTGGTCATCGCCAGCCACGTCATCTGTGTGAACAGCGTCGCCACGCTCGACAAAGAACGTCGTGAGGTTTGCCGTCAAGACGCCGAACAGGGCGATCCCGGTGACCATGAGAAAAGCTGCCACACCTCTGCCCGCGGGCGTGACCGGGAAGATGTCGCCGTATCCCACGGTCGTCACCGTGGACACCGCCCACCACAGGGCATCGTCGAAGGAGTCAATGGAGCCGCCGCCGCCGTCCTCCGCCAGAAGGGCCACGGAAGCGGCGCCGACGATGACCATGCCGATCACCAGCAAGGCGTAGTGCAGGTGGTGCCGGACCAGGAGGCGCCTGCCGTCGTGACCGAGCTTGCCCAGCGCTGCCCCGACTCTCGCCAGCCTCAGCACTCGGAGCGCCCTGGCGGATCGGCGATACGAAGCGGGCGCGGGAGGGGCGGGCGGCCTGGCCGCGGCAGTGGCCGCTAGACGGTGGGGGCCCGTCCCTGCGGGTGGCTCATCGTAGCTGCCACTCAGTGCCTCCTGCGGTGTCACGCACCTCCACCCCGGCGGCGACCACGCGGTTCCGGAGGGTGTCGGCGTCAGCCCAACGCCCGTCGGCCCGGGCCTGGCGGCGGGCGTCGAGCAGAGCTTCGACGAACGGCCCGACGACGGCGCGGGGATCACGCACGCCGGTCTCCGCCGCTTCTCCCAGCCGCACGATCATGGCCCGGAGCCCGGCCCGGCCTCGGTCGAGCAGGTCGGACTGAGTCGTGTCGCGGGACCAGTCGTGCAGCAGGTCGTCGAGCTCCAGCGCCACCTTCACCGCACCCGCAGCGTCGCCGGCCACCAGGGCGGCGTCGAAGGCGCGCTCGTAACGGTCGATGTCGGCCTCCAGCGGATCGACGCCCCTCCCGCCTTCAACGACCTCCGACGGCGGCGGCGCCTCGGTACGGAGCTCCCCCGGCGCAGCCCGTGTCAGCTCGGCGATGGGCACGGTCGTGCCGGTGACGATTGCCGACATCTGGCCGTCGCGCCGGACCGTTACGGATCCGAGGCCGGCCACGGTGGCCGTGCCGGCGTCGAGATCGAGGATGCAGGCGGTGTGCTCGTCGACACCCAGGATGAAGACGTCCGGCGGGAGCATGGCCTCGAGCACCGACAGCCGGCGTTCGCCCATGTAGCAGTACCTGGTGTCGTGGTTCCCACCTTCCGCGTTGTTGAAGTGGGGGACGATCACCGCGGGCAGGCCGATCTCACCGGTGAGGTTCAGCCCCTTCAACCACCGCACGCTGTCGCCCGCCTTGTAGATCTCGTAGACCGGGAGGGCGTACGGGCCCAGGGTGCAGGCGGCCGCGCTGGCGAAGGTGACACAGCCGCCAGTTCGCAGCTTCTGGGCCAGTACCGCGGGCACCTGGCTGGCCGACCACTGGGCCACGGCGTACGACGGGCTGCCCGGGCCTGCGAACACGTAGGCCGCCTCTCGCAGCCGGGCGAGCATCGTCTCGTACGCCAGCGGGTCGACTCCGTCTGCGGTCCGGAAGGACGCGACCGCCATCTCGTGCTGGACGCTCTCCTTGAAGTAGGCGACCGCCTTGGCCGAGATGTCGTCGGCGTTCTCCTGGAATCCGAACGGTGTGTCCAGCATGACCGCCGGGCCCCGCCCGGCCCGGGCGAGCAGCGCCCTGTGGACTTTGCTCATGGTGGGGCTGGTCTCGCCCGAGCCCATGATGACGAGCAACCGTGCCATCCGGCTCACCTTAGAAGCCTGGGGTCAGGAAGAGTCAGCGTGCAGCAGGTCCGCCAGCTCCACCGGGTACTGCACGTGCAGGTCGTGGTCGCCGGGTGACATCCACTCGACCCGCACGTTCGGTGCGGCGGCGAGGAGCTCGTCGGCCAGCGCCCGCTTCTGCTCCGCCCATTCGTCGCCCGTGTCGGCCATCACGAGCAGCACGTCGACATCCAGCTTCGGGATGACGATCGACGGGTGGTGCTCCCACAGCGCCCGCAGGATGCCCAGATGGCGTTCGAGGGTCAGCCACGGCCGGATGGTGCCGTCGGGAAGGTGCTCGAAGTTCGCCATGCTGACCTCGATCCCCCAGTCCGGCCAGTGGGGGTGGGCCCGACGCAGCCGCGCCTCCACTGACTCGGCTGCGCTCCCGGCCAGGGGTGGCGGGGTCAGCGCCGCCTTGCACTCCTCCCAGTCGGGCCACTGCCGGGCGAGCTCGAGCGCGCCGCCATCGATCCCGACGACCCTGCGGGCTAGTTCCGGCACGCGGGCAGCCAGGTCGACGACGATGTTGCCGCCCGTCGACTGCCCGACCAGCACCGGGCGGTCGAAGCCGGCCGCATCGACGACCTCGATCAGGTCGGCGCCCATGGTCGTGAAGTCGTAGCCCTCGTCAGGCTTGTCGCTCCGGCCGTGGCCGCGCAGGTCGACGCTGGCGACAGGGTGGCCCAGCTCCTGCAGGCGGGCCGCCACCCCCTCCCACAACCGCCGGTTCGACGCCAGGCCGTGCACCAGCAGGAACGGAACCGCGTCGTCGCCGTCCCAGGTGTCGACCTCCAGCTCCACGCCCTCATCGACCTTGACCCTCATGTCGCCACTTCCGGCGGCGTGCGCAGGAAGTCGGTGTGGGCGTTGCGGACGCCGAGCCGGTAGAGGTCGAGGTTGGGGTCGGCTTGGATAAACACCACGATCCTCTTGCTTCCCCCGGAAACGGCCGATTCGAACCCGGCGCGGATCCACGCCTGCCGACGTCGGTCGGGAATTACGCTCCACCGAGTGCTCGCTCCGCTCGCCTCGGCCGTCGCCGGCTACCTGATCGGCACGGTCCCGTGCGCCGACACGGCCGCCCGGCTGGCGAGCGGAGGGGCCACCGACCTGCGGGGCGTCGGCACCGGCAACCCCGGGGCAGTCAACGCCATGACCGTCCTGGGCAAGGCCTGGGGCGGCGGCATCCTGGCCGCAGACGCGGCAAAGGGCGCCATCGCCTGCGCCGTGGGCCGGCGCGTCGCCGGACCGACGGGCGCCCACGTGGCGGGCACGGCGGCGCTCGTCGGCCACTGCTTCCCGGTCTGGAACCGCTTCCGGGGAGGCAAGGGTGTCGCCGTCAGCTTGGGCCACTGCATCGCCACGTTTCCCGCATACGTGCCCGTCGACCTGGGTGTCGCCTGGGGCGTCGGTCGACTGACCGGTCGCACCTTTCCGGGCACCGCCGTGGCCTCCGCCACGTGGGTGCTCGCCGGGCTGCTCTGGTGGCGGAAGGGCTGGCCCACCGGCTGGGGCCCGGTGCCCACTGCGGCCCTTCCGGTGTCGGCGGCCGCCAGCAGCGCGGTGATCGTCTACAAGTTCGTGACCGCCCGCGGGCCCGGGGTGCCGCCCCTGCTCGGCATGAAGTCGAAGCCTTGATAGGGCTCGTCACCGATTCCAACGCTCAGCTGCCGACCGGCCTGGCCCAGCGCTACGGCGTGGAGGTGGTCCCCTTGACGGTGGTCGTGGACGGCAAGGAGCACCTCGAGGGGGTCGACCTCGACGCTGATGCCTTCTACGACCGGTTCCGGACGGGACGTCCGACGGTTTCCACCGCCCAGCCCAGCCCCGGCCGGTTCGCGGCGGCATACGAGGCGGTGGCCGAGCGCGGGGCTACGGAGATCCTCTCGGTCCACATCGGGTCGTCGGTGTCGGGAACGGTGAACTCGGCTCGCCTGGCCACCCAGGTCTCGCCGGTGCCGGTCCGGATCGTGGACACCGGCACCGCCTCCTTCGCCGTCTCCCTGTGCCTGTGGGAGGCGGCCGAGGTGGTTGCGGCGGGAGCCAGCCTCGAGGAGGCGGCCACCGCCGCCGAACAGGTAGGCGCCACCGTCGGCAACGTCTTCGTGGTGGGCGCTCTGGACGTGGCCCGGGCGGGCGGGCGCCTGGCGGAAGATGTGGTCAGTCGGGCCCCGGCCGCCATCCCCGTCCTCACTCTCTCCGGTGGGGTGATGCGGGAGATCGACCGATGCGCGGACACCGACGCCGCCGCCGAGGCCATGGCCACCTTCATACGGGCCTCGGGCTCGTCGCTCCGGGTGGGCGTGGGACTTTCCGACGACGGCACCCTGCCGCTCGTGACCGCCCTGGAGGACCGGCTCGGGAAGGCGCGAGGGGTGGCCCAGCTGGTGCGCTACCGCATCGGTCCGAGCGTCGGCGCCCACACCGGTCCCGGCACGGTAGGCGCCATGTTCGCCCCGACCGGTGGGCAACCGCTCAGCCGGAGAGGGCCTCGATGATCTCGCCCTGCAGATAGGTGAGGTAGTCGTAGACCGCGAACGCCGGTGTGCGGGGGTCGCGCGGGCTCGTCGGCCGCTCGTCGCCGTCCTCGGTGACGTCGAGCCGGGTGCCGAGGACCAGGCGGACGTGGTTCAGCGCCCGCATCCAAGCCAGGAGCTGGTCCTCGTCGAGGCGTTCCGAGTCGGCGGTCTCCTCCAGCACGGCGAGAGCGCCGAGATGGGAGGACAGCAGCTCGTCGTGGACCAGCAGGCGGTACTCCGTCTGGCGGTCCTCGTCATCGGGATAGGCGACCGGGAAGAGCCGGGCGACAGCGGAGTCCTCCCCCTGCTGGGCGCCGGCCGCCTCGCGGACCAGCACCTCGCGCAGTTGCGGACCGACGGAGCGGAGCAGCTCGCGCTCGTCGGCCGGGATGCGCAGCTCGAAGCCGCCGCCCCGCGCCCGCTTTACCCGCCTACGAATCATGTTCCATCGTCGCCCAGAGGCCGTGCTCGTGGAGGCGGAAGACGTCGAGCTCGGCCTTCTCCCGTGGCCCGCTCGACACCACCGCCCTGCCCTTCTCATGGACGTCGAGCATCAGCTTGGTGGCCTTCTCGAGGCTGTAGCCGAACAGCTTCTGGAACACGAAGGTCACGTAGCTCATCAGGTTGATCGGGTCGTTCCACACGATGACGATCCACGGCCGGTCGGGGACGACCACATCGTCGATCTCCGGCTCCTTGACCTCGACCGGTACGGCCGTCATCTGGAGCTGAGGGCCACCGTCCACGGCTCCACGGTACCCCCGTCGGACTCGGGGCCGGACTTGGCGACGGGGACCGAGAACGCCAGGTGGAGGCGCAGCACGGCCACCCAGACCGCCGTCGCCCCGGCGATGTGGAACCCCACGAGGAGGGCAGGGACACCCGTGAAGTACTGGATGTAGCCCAGGGCGCCCTGAGCCACCACGACGGCCAGGAGCACCTCGCCGCGCCGCAGGATGCGCGGGTCGGCACCAGCCCGGCGCAGCTTCCACAGGGTGAGGAGGGTGACGGCAAGGAACAGCATGACGGCGATGCCGTGGAGCCGGGTGACGTCGGGCAGGAGGAAGGGCAGGCGCTCGGCGTCCTCGTCACCGCCGTGCGGCCCGGACGACGTGACGATCGTGCCCAGGAAGATCACCAGGGCGGCGGCCGCCACCGCCAGCCGGCCCAGGCCGAGCAGGTCGGGCCCCACGGCCGGGCGGGTGGGGCCCGCCGGTCGACCGGCGCGGTGGTGGAGCACCACTGCGTTGGCCAGCAGGACCATGGAGAGGAGGAAGTGGGCCATGACGAAGCCCGGCTTCAGCTCGAACAGCACGGTGAGCCCGCCCAGGACGATCTGGCCGAGCACCCCCGCCACCAAGCCGACCGACAGCCACAGCAGGTCTCGACGCCGGGGACGCCGGACCAGCGAGCCCAGCACCGCCAGCATCACCGCCACCGACACCAGGCCGGTGATGGTCCGGTTCACGAACTCCACCATGGCGTGGTACTCCCAGGGAGCGACGACGCGGTTCTCGGCGCACGTCGGCCAGTCCGGGCACCCCAGCCCCGAGCCGGTCAGCCGGACGGCACCTCCCGTGACCACGATGAACGTCAGGGCCAGCAGGGCGAAGAGGGTGACCCGGCGGTACGCCGGCGGGGAAAGGGTGGGCAATCGCATGTCTCACGGCGATGGTAGGCCCTCGGCGAGGTCCGGTGGTTTGCCCCGCCAGCAGGGCCGGGTACGGGCCAGGTATGCCTGATGAGACCGAAGCAGAGCAGGTCGGACAGGAGAAGCAGGATCAGGTCCTGAAGCGCGAGGGGCTCGAAACCGAGCTCATGCAGGACGACCGCTCGGACGAGGCAGAGGTCATCGCCGAGGTGGAGACAGGAGAGGAGAACCTGTGAGGGCTCGAACGATGCGAGAGACCGCTCGCGAGCGAAGGGAGCTGGCCCGCGACGCCGGATTCGGCGGCTTCTCCCTCACCAGCGTGCTGGCCGGCGTGCTCGTCGCCTATGGCGCCTTCGCCATCCTCCTCGGGTTGGCCGCGTCCATCGCCGGCGCCATCAGCGACGACACCGACCTGAGCACCGGCTGGGAGGAGCTCGGCACCGGCGCCGGCCTTGTCGTGGCCGGCCTCATCCTGCTCTCCTACCTGTTCGGCGGATACGTGGCCGGCCGCATGGCCCGTCGCAACGGCCTGGCCCACGGCGCCGGCGTCCTGATCCTGGGCGTCCTGATCGTCGGTGGGGTCGCCGCCCTCGCCCGGTCCTCGGGCGGCGCCGACAACGTCGCCGAGAACCTGCGTTCCCTGGGCATCCCCACCACGGCCGACGAGTACGGAGATGCGGGCACGGTGGCAGGCATCGCCTCGCTGCTGGCGCTCGTGATCGGTTCGCTGCTGGGCGGTGTGCTCGGTGAGCGTTGGCACGCCCGGCTGTTCGCCCGGGCCGTCGACCCCACCGTCGGCGCCCAGGCCGCCGCCGCCCGCCAGGCCGAAGAGGCCCGCACCCAGGCCAACCTGGCGCTGGCCCGATCCGAAGGGCGGGTTCGGGCCCACGAGCTCGAGCGGGACCGCGATCGCGACAGGACCATCCAGCAGGAGCAGGTGCTCGACGACGAGCGTGACCGCCGGAACGGGCTGGACCAGGAGCGTGAGCGGGAGATCACCGCTCGCACCGGTGACGACCGGACACGCCCTGAGGTGGCAGATCGTCAGCAGGTGCGGGGGGTCACCCGGCGCCGGTCGCCGTTCGGGCGTACTGGGTGAGGTAGAGCTCCCGGTAGAGGCCCTCCCGGCCCACCAGTTCGGAGTGGGTGCCCCGCTCGACGATGCGACCGTCGTCGATCACCAGGATCTGGTCGGCCGCCTGGATGGTGGACAGCCGGTGGGCGATCACCAGCGACGTCCGGCCGGCCAACGCTTCGGCCAGCGCCTGCTGGATGAGGAGCTCGGTCTCGGAGTCGAGGTGGGCGGTGGCCTCGTCGAGGATGACGATTGCCGGGCTCTTGAGCAGGACCCGGGCCAGGGCCAGGCGCTGCTTCTCGCCGCCTGACAGTCGGTACCCGCGCTCGCCGACGAGGGTGTCGTAGCCCTCGGGTAGGCCGGCGATGAGATCGTGGATACGGGCCGCCTTGCACACGGCCACCAGCTCCGCGTCGGTGGCGTCGGCCTTGGCGTAGCGCAGGTTGGCGGCCACCGTGTCGTGGAACATGTGGGCGTCCTGGGTCACCATCCCGATCGCCGCGGCCAGCGTCTCCGACGTCAGGTGGCGCACGTCGTGGCCGTCGACCCGTATCGCCCCCGAGGTGACGTCGTACAACCTGGGCACGAGGTACGACAGCGTCGTCTTCCCGGCGCCGGTCGGCCCCACCAGGGCGATCATCTGCCCGGGCTCGGCCGTGAACGAGATCCCCTTCAGCACCGTGCCCGACGGGTCGACCGAGAGCTCGGCACTGGCGTCGGCCTCGAGCGAGGCGATCGAGACGGTCGACGGCGCCGGGTACCGGAACCACACGTCGTCGGCTTCGATCCGTCCCTGAGGATCGACCAGGTCGTAGGCGCCCGGAGCGTCCTCGATCGCCCGGGTGGCGTCGAGCACCTCGAAGACCCGCTCGAAGCTCACGATCGACGTCATGATGTCGACCTGGGCGTTGGTCAGCCGCGTCAGCGGGCTGTAGATCCTGGTCACGTACACGGCCAGGGCGGTGAGGGTGCCGAGCGTGATGGACCCGGAGATGACCAGGCGGGTGCCGAGCCAGTAGACGCCCACGGTGCCGGCGGCCCCCAGCAGCGCGAGGGCCGAGAAGAACAGCCGGCCGTACATGGCGGTGCGGATGCCGATGTCGCGCACCCGCCCGGCCCGCTCGGCGAACTCCGCCGACTCACGCCTGGGGTGGCCGAAGAGCTTCACGAGCAGGGCGCCGGAAACGTTGAATCGCTCGGTCATCGCCGCGTTCATGGTCGCGTCGAGCTGGAAGGACTCCCGGGTCAGCTTCTGCATCTGACGCCCGACCCGCCGGGCGGGCAGCAGGAACACGGGGACGACCAGCAGAACGAGGAGCGTGAGTCGCCATTCCAGCTGGACCATGACGAACAGCGTCACGCTGAGGTCGAGCACGTTCTGCAGGACGCTGCCCAGGGTGCCGGTGAAGGCCTGCTGGGCGCCCATCACGTCGTTGTTCATGCGGCTGATGAGCGACCCGGTCTGGGTGCGGGTGAAGAAGGCGAGGGGCATGCCCTGCACGTGGTCGTACAGCGCCGACCGCAGGTCGAAGATCAGGCCCTCGGCGATCCGGGCCGACAGCCAGCGCTGGAGGATGTTGAGCGCGGCGTCGGCGAAGGCGAGCGAGAGGGCGAGGAGGGCCAGCCGGTCGAGGCCGCCCAGGCGCCGGGGGACGGCGTGATGGTCGACGATGCTGCGGAACACCAGCGGCGGCAGGATTCCGACGATTGAGCCGGCCAGGATGGCGAGCACGAAGGCGATGAGCAGCCTCCGGTACGCCCGGGCGAAGCCCAGGACCCGGCGCAGGACTGCCTTGTCGACGGCCTTGCCGGCCACCAGATCCGGATCCCGGCTCATCCGGTGGTGAAAGCCGTATCCGTAGCCGCGCATCGCTGGACGAGGCTATGCGGTGGCCGCTCTCTAACTCAGCGCAGCACGATCCGCCGGGCGACGAGGGTGCCGGGGGCGCCGGGCCGTCCAGTGACCTCGACGCTCGCCCGCGGCACCAGATCTGTGGCGCCGGCCGCCGACCCGTCGGCCCTCACGATCTCGGTGTCGGCGGCGAGCGCCACGGTGGTGAAGCCGGCCACCGGCTGGGCGAGGTTGATGATCCGGGCGCTCGGGGTGAACGTGGCGATGACGACCCGATGGGTGACCTCGGGCGCCAGGGTGGTGGTGGTCGTCGGCGGTGGAGGCCCGGAGCTGAAGTCGCCGGACGAGCAGGCGGACAGGAGCACCAACATCGCCGCAGCTGCCGCCCGCCTTGGGACCGTCAGGGTGCTCAGCTGCCCGGCGTGGCCGCCGCCTTGGTGGTCTTCTTGGCCGCCGCCTTCTTGGGCTTGGCGGCTGCCGCCTCGGCGCCACCGTCGACCGGAGCGGCGTGGTCGTGCACATGGGCCTCGCCCGCGTGCTCGGCGTCGAAGTCCTCGTGGGGGTGGTGGCTGTGGCTCAGTGCCGCGTGGTCGTGCTCGTGCTCGTGCTCCGAGCTGAGGTGCTCGAACCCGCCGGTCATGTCCCGGTAGTTGTGGGTCACGTGATAGTGCCGGTGGGCGTGGACGACCGCCTCGTGGTCGTGAGGCTCCCAACTGCTCTCGTGGTTCGGCATGGTCTTCTCCCTCGGTCTCGGGTCCATCATTGCTCCGCCGGGAGGATCAGGTGCTGATGCGGACGCTTCCGTCGTGTCCGCTCAAGGCCAGGAGGTCTCGAGCGACGGGCACACGACCAGCTCCCGGACCTCGCATCCCGGCGGCTGGCTCAGGGCGAAGACGACGGCGTCGGCGACATCTTCCGGGCGGTTCAGCTTGGCGTCGGGCGGAGGCTTGTAGCGCTCGTCCCGACTGTCGAAGAAGGCGGTCTGCATTCCGCCCGGGATGAGCAGGGTCACGCCGACCCGCCCTGCGGTCTCGGCGGCCAGTGCCCTGGTGAAGCCGACGACGGCGAACTTGCTGGCGCAGTAGGCGGTGGCGTCGCTCAGCGCCCGCAGCCCGAGCGTGGAGGCCACGGTCACCACCCGTCCGTCGTTGGCTGCCAAGGTGGGAAGAGCGGCGCGGACGACGGCCACCGTGCCGAGGAGGTTGACGTTCACCACCCGCTCCCAGTCGTCGCCGGCGACGTCTTCCAGGCGGCCGCAGGCGTCGGTCCCGGCGGCGGTGACCACCGCCCTCAGGTCGGGATGACGCCCGAGCACTCGGCGGACCGCGGCCTCCGCGGCCCGGCCGTCGGCCAGGTCGACGATCTCGTGGACGGCGCCGGAGGGCGGCGGGACGCGGTCGAGCACGACGGGCGTGCCGCCGGCGCGTTCGACCGCAAGGGCCACCGCGGCGCCCAAGCCGGACGACCCGCCGGTCACCAGCACTGTCCCCATGTCGACGTTTCCCACCTGGCCCACCGGTACCCGGCCGGTCGATTGCACAAACCGCCAGGGGGAGGGATACCGTGGAGGTCGTGGTGACGGCGACGGCGGCGTGGTTGAACGAAAGGGAGATGGAGGCGTGGCAGGCGTTCCTGCGCGCCAGCATCCGGCTGATGGAGCGCCTCGACTCCGAGCTCACCGGACACGGCATCTCACTGGCGGACTACGAGATCCTGGTGCACCTCTCGGCTGAGCCCACGGGCGAGCTGCGCATGACCGAATTGGCCGCCCGCACGCTGGTTTCCCGCAGCGGGCTCACCCGCCGCCTCGACCGCCTCGTCGAGTCCGGCCTGGTCGAACGGCGTAGCTGCCCCACCGACCGTCGGGGCGTCTACGCCGTGCTCACACCTGCCGGGCGGAGCCGGCTCGAACAGTCGGCGCCCACCCACGTGGAAGGCGTCCGCCGCCACTTCCTCTCCCAGCTGAGCAGCGAGGACCTGGAGACCTTCACGAAGTCCCTGAACGCTGTCGTCGAGAGCTCCGTCGGCCAGAGCCCGCCCCCAGCCCGCACCTGAGCCGCCGCCGCTGGCCTCGCCGGGTGGGGATCGGCCTTCTGGCCGCTGCTGTCACCGCCTGGTTCACACTCAACGCGTATGCGGCCACCAAGATCGCCCGTGGGGGCGTGGACCTCAGGCAGACGCCCGACCCGGCGTCGGTGGGGCTCGCGTTCGACAACGTGACCTACGGCGACGGCCTTCCCGCCTGGTACGTGGCCGGAGAGCCCCGGCGGCCGGTGATCGTGGTCGTGCACGGCTACGGCGGCAATCGCACCGCCACGGTCGAGATCGGCCCACCCCTCCGCCAGCTGGGCTACGGCCTGTTGTTCGTGGACCTGGGCTACGTCACGGGCGCCCGGCGCTACGGCGGCGGTGAGCGGGAGGCCGCTGAGGTCGACGACGCCGTGCGATGGGTCGGCGACACCCAGCAGGTGCCCGCGGTGATCCTCGGGTTCTCGGGCGGGGCGTTCGCCTCGCTGACCGCCGTCGCCCGGGGGACCACACCGGCGGCGATCGTGGCGGACAGCGGCTTCACCGGCTTCCGCAGCGTGGTGGCCTTCCGGGCCCACGTGCCCTACGTCGTCACCAACCTGCTCCCCTTGCTGTACCCCCTGGTGAGCGGAGGGGCGGACCTCGTGGCGCTGGCGCAGGAGATCGACCGACGCCGGTTCGACGTTCCGGCGTTCATCATCCAGGGCACCGGCGACCGGACGATCCCGCCGTCCGACGGCACCCGGCTCGCCGAACTCACCAACGGCCGGCTGTGGTTGCTGCCCGGCGTCCGCCACACCAAGGCGTTCGACACCGATCGGGCGGACTACGTTCGCAGGGTCGACGAGTTCGTGCGCTCGGTTGTCCCCGCCGCCGGCTGAGCCACATCGCGGAGGGTGGCGTCCCAGTCGGCGGCGAAGCGGTCGATCGAGAACCGCTGCCGCGCAGCTCGCCTGGCCCCCTCGCCCAGCTCCCGGGCCAGGCCGGGATCGCCCAGAAGTTGGTGCATACGGCCGACGAGGCGGTCCACATCGGTGTCCACGAACCCTGACACCCCGTTCTCCACCACCGTTGCCATCTCGGTGGTGGCCAGGGCGACGATCGGCAGCCCGACCATCATCGCCTCGCACACGGCAAGGCCCAGGCTGGTCCAGCGGATGGGGTTGAAGAAGAAGCGGTACCGGGCCTCGAAGGCGGCCAGCTCGGTGGGCGGCACCTCGCCCAGACCGCCCGCGGCCTCGGACTGCATCCCGACCAGGTCGAGCGGCACGGACCGCCGCACCTCCTCGAACACGTCGGAGCCGAGACGGCGACCCCGCTTGGAGAGCCCGTTCACCACCACGAGACCCCGTTCCAGCTCGCCGGTGTATCTGGCCGTCTCCGGCACGGTGACACCGTGCTCGATGACCCGGGTCGGGCTGCGGCCGCTGTCCCACATGAGGCGGTTGAAGGGCGTGACGTGGACGATCAGCACCGACGGATCGTCGATGGGGTGTGGGGTGTCGGTCGGCGACGCCCGGGGAGGGTCGTGCTCGATGTGGACGTGGGGAAGGCCGAGCTGGGCGGGCGACAGGATGGCCGGACGGTCCTCCAGCCAGTTGCGGTGCGACTGGGTGACGACCACGTCGACCTCGAGGTCGCGCACCGCCTCCGCCGGCACCTCGTGCACGTTGTCGGGCCACGTGAAGCTCGCCCCCCGGCCCCCGTAGCCCTCAGGCGCCCCCGCCCGCACCGGGAGGAAGATGTCGTGAGGGATCGACGAGAGGTACCAGAGGTAGTTGCCGTGGACGTGCCACGTCAGCACCCGCAGGCGCGGCATTGCCGCCGCTAGCCGGGACCGAGGACGGGCGACAACCGTACGACCGGGGCAGCCGTGGTGGGCGTCGTCGTCGGCGCCGGTCGGGTCGTGGTGACCGGGGGGACAGTGATGGGAGGCGCGGTCGTCGTCACGGGCGGAGTCGTCACCGGCGTCGTGGGGGGGACAGTGGTGGGCACCTCCGTGATCGTCACGCCCGGACTGGGCACGGTGGTTGCCGGCGCCGGCGGGGTTGACGAACGGACGGGCGGCGCAGAGGTGACCGTGGTCGCCACCGCGACGGTGCTGGTGGTGGTCGAGGTGGAGGGCTCGACCGCGGCGAAGAGGCTCCCGAGCAGCGTTGTCGAGGTGGTGGTCACCGCCGGGGCCAGGGTGAGACTGGGCCTGTTCGTGATCCCCCGCGGGCTGGTTCTTGCCGCGTCACCGGACGTCGCCGCCATGACGAGAGCCACCGATATGGTGCCGACGACCGCGGCCAGCACGATGTTGTTCCGGGTCTTCCTGCTCTGGGCGAACCACCACTCGCGCAGCCGCTCATGCGCCTGTGGGCGGCCGAAAGCCGCGTTCCTCCCCATGAATGAGGGGAAAGGCTAGCCGCCGGAGCCCGGTGGGCTGCGGAGGGTGGGTCGCCCGGCTACGGCCTCGTGGTCGTCACCGCCGACGTGGTCGGGACCACGACCGTCGTGGTGGGCGCCGGGCGGGTCGTGGTCGGGGCAGTGGTCGGGGCCTGGGTGGTGGCCGGCGCCTGGGTGGTGGGGGTGGTGGTCGCGGGCGCGGTGGTCACGGGGGCGCTCGTCGTCGGGCGTACGGTGGTGGTCGGCGCGGCCCTGGGTACGAACAGGGTCACGGTGGCCCCCCGGCTGATCATCACGCCGGCGTCGGGGTCCTGGTCGGCGACCTGATTGGCCGCCAGCGGCGAGTCGCGTTCGGTGACCTGCGCCTTGAGGCCGGCGTCGTCGAGGGAACGGGTGGCGTCCGCCACGCTCAGGCCCACCACGCTCGGCACCGCGACGGTCCCCCGGTCGTCGTCACCACTCGAAAGGACGAGGATGGCTATGACGACGAGGGCGAGGAGGGCGAGCGCGCCGATCACTGCGGCCCGGCGGCGCCGGTAGACATCGGCGGGGACCGGTCCGGCGGGCACCCGCTCGACGTACCGCTCCTGGGCGGCGGGCGGCAGCACGGAGGTGGACGATCCGGCCATCACGGTCGTGGAGTCCCCGACGGCCGTCACGGGCGAGACGATCGCCGCAGTGGCGTCGGGATCGCCGACCGCCCGGTCGATGTCGAGCAGGTCGGACCGCAGCTCCTCGGCCGAGGCCTGCCGCGCCGCCGGATCCTTGGACATGGCCTTCATGACCACGGCGTCGAGCGCCGGGGGGACCCGGGGGTTGTGGGTCGAGGGGGGCGGGGCGGTCTGGCTGAGTTGCTGATAGGCGATGGCCACCGGGCTGTCGCCGGTGAACGGCGCCTTTCCGGTCAACATCTCCCACAGGACCATCCCGAGGGAGTAGATGTCGCTGCGGTGGTCGACTTCGGCGCCCTGGGCCTGCTCGGGCGACAGGTAGGACGCGGTGCCGAGCACCGTGCCCGGCATGGTGAGCCCCTGGCGGACATTGGCCGCTCGGGCGATCCCGAAGTCGGCCACCTTGACCGTGCCCGTATCGGCGGCGATGAGGACGTTGGCCGGCTTGACGTCGCGGTGGACGATGCCCTGGGCATGGGCCGCGGCCAGGGCCGCGGCCACCTCGCTGGCCAGCTCGGCCGCCCGGGCCGGGTCCATCGGGCCGTTTTGGCGGATGATGTCGCGGAGCGTCAGGCCCTCGACGTACTCCATGACGATGAACCAGGAGTCCTCGTCCCCGCCGAAGTCGTACACGGACACGATGTTGTGATGGTTCAGGCTCGCCGCCGCCCGAGCCTCGCGGCGGAAGCGCTCCACGAACGCCTCGTCGCGGGCCAGCTCGGGAAACAGCAGCTTCAGGGCGACGACGCGGTTGAGGAGCTGGTCCTCGGCCACGTACACCTCGGCCATTCCGCCCCGGGCCAGGTGACGGACGATCTCGTACCGCCCTCCAAGGACCCGCTCTGCCACGGGACGCAGCCTAGGAGACCGTGCGGCCTCTCCGGCAGGCGCACCTCAGGAGGGGATGCCAAGCTCCACGGGTACGGCTGCGAGCAGAGGACGTCGATGGGCAAGCGGAACCGAGGACGCCGGGTGCGAGCAGTGGGCGTCGGCGTGTGCGCCGTCCTGGTCCTCTGGGCGGCGGCGGCCGGCGCAGGGGCAGGGTCGGGCAGGGCCGCCAGCAACGACCGGTACTTCGCCGAGCAGTGGAACCTGACCCAGATCGGCGCAGCCGACGCGTGGACGGTGTCGACCGGGAAAGGCGTGGTGATCGGCATCGTCGATTCGGGCATCGACGCCTCGCATCCGGACCTGGCCGGGAAGATCGACGCCCAGGCCGACTGCCTGGGCGGCACGTGCCGGGAGGGTACGGCCAGGGACCGGGACGGGCACGGGACGGCTGTCGCCGGCATTGCCGCGGCCAGGACCGACAACAGCGCCGGGATCGCAGGGGTGGCTCCCGACGCCCGCCTGGTCGTGGCCCGGGTCCTCGGCGACGACGGGAGCGGGGTCACCGAGGACATCAACCGGGCCATTCAGTGGGTCGTCGACAAGGGCGCCCGCATCGTCAACCTCAGCCTGGGTGAGCCGGACCTGGTCATCGTCTCCCGCCTCGGCACCCCGCTCCGACCTGGCATCGAGTACGCGTGGAGCAGGGGGGCGATACCCGTGCTCGCCGCAGGTAACTACGACGACCTGAACGGCCAGGGCAGCGCCGACTACGGGGACCTGCACGCCGTGGTGGTGGGCTCCACCGACATCAAGGGCGGTGTGCCGCGTTACTCCACGTCCCTGGGCAACGCCATGTGGGGCCTGGTCGCCCCTGGAGGAAACGGAGACGGCCCCGGCCAGGACGTCATCTCCCCCATCCCGGGTGGTCGGTACGAATGGGTGGCCGGCACGTCGATGGCCGCTCCCCACGTCAGCGGGGCGCTGGCGCTGCTCCTGGCCCAGGGCCTCAGCCCGTCGGACGCGGTCGAGCGCCTTCTGCGCACCCTCGACCACTCCGGTGACTGCGGCCTGGGCTGCCGCGGCCGTCTCGACGCCCGCGCCGCGGTCACGGCCCGGGCCGTCCCGTCGACCGCACCTGCCTCCGCTGGTCCCCCGGCGGCCGTGGCTGCTCCGGACGACGATGTGAGCCCACTGGTGGCGGGAATCGCGGCCGTCCTCGCCGTGGTGGCCGCGGTCGCCACTCTGGCGCTCTGGAGGCGGCGTTCGTCCTAGGTGCCCGGCTCGGTCGGATCCTGCTCGGGGGCGACGTGGACGACGACGCTCCGCAGGAGGACCGCCCGCTCCGTCGTCCGGGCGCGGAACCGCAGGGCGACCTCGCCCCGCGCGGCGCCCTCGGCCTCGGCTCGGAAGCGGAAGTGCCGCTGGTCCCCCCGCACCGACTCGCCGAGGAGGGTGACCCCGGGCGGGGGATCGGCCCAGTGCCAGCTGGTGCCCGCCCGCTCGGGTAGGGACACCTCGAACAGGCAGCCGGCGACCGCCCACAACACCGGTTCGATTGACTCCCGTCCCATGCACTCCTCCGTTCCCCCGACACACCGGACGACAGACAGCGTCAAGACGCGTGCAAGGGCGGGGTCAGCGGCGAGGGCGACGATACAGCCGCCGGTGGCCCGGGCCCGAGCGCGGCCCACCGACGAGTTCCGTCCTCGGCGGGCGTCGTATCCGGTGACGGCCCCCGAGGAAGGAGCGGATCGATGGATCAACTAACCGCGGAGCAGGCGCTACGCCGGCTCGAGCCTCTGGTCGGCGAGTGGGCCTTGGAGGCGAGATGGCCCGGCGGTGAGCCCTGGCCGGGGGGCGGAAGGGTCACCTTCGAGTGGCACGCCTCGGGGGCTCATGTGGTCGAGCGGGGGACCGCCGACCTGCCCGAGGCGCCGGACAACGTCTCCGTCATCGGATGCGATGCGGCCAACGGAACGTACTTCCAGCTGTACTCCGACGAGCGCGGCGTCTGCCGCGTGTACGAGATGAGCATCGGCGACGGCGAGTGGAAGCTCTGGCGGGAGGGCGAGCCGTTCGCCCAGCGCTTCACCGCGACCTTCAGCGACGACGGGAACACGATCACCGGACGCTGGGAGATCGCCGAGGACGGCACGAACTACGCGACCGACTTCGACCTCGTCTACCGCAGAGTCCAGACCTGACGGCGCCCGGTCGGGCCCCTGGAACCATCGGCCGGTGGCACGATGGGCAATCGTGAGGGACGGGCAGCGGAGCGCCGGCCAGTACGACGCCATGGCCGTCCAGTACACCGCCGACAACGCCGAGAACGCATGCAACGCCCACTACGAGCGACCGGCGACGATCTCACTCGTCGGCGAAGTGGAAGGGCGGCGCGTGCTCGAAGCGGGCTGTGGCGCGGGCCCGCTCACCGGGTGGCTCGTCGACCACGGCGCAGCCGTGACCGCTCTGGACGTGAGCCCGGTCATGCTGCAGCTCGCGAGAGAGCGAGTGGGTGACCGGGCGGCATTCGTGCTCGCAGACCTGGCAGATACGTTGCCCTTCGGCCCGCACGCGACGTTCAACCTTGTCGTCGCCTCCCTTGTTTTGCACTACGTGAAGGACTGGGAGACGCCCCTGGCCGAGTTCCGTCGGTTGCTGACCGCGGACGGAGCCGTCGTGTTCTCGACGCACCATCCGACCATGGACTGGCAGCTCCACTGTCCCGACGACTATTTCGTCGTCAAACAGGTCACCGAGACATGGTCGAAGGGGTCACAAGATTTCCGGGTGACCTTCTGGCGACGACCGCTGACGGCCATGACCGCGGCGATAGCGGCCGCCGGTTTCGTCATCGAGCGAGTACTCGAACCGGAGCCGAGTGCAGAGATTCGAGATCGAGACCCTGAGGCCTATGCGCTCCTCGCCACGCAGCCGCAGTTTCTGTTCTTCCGCCTCCGCCCCGCCTGAGCGCGACACGCCGCTGTACGTTCGGTGTGTGCTTGCTCACGTTTCCATTCAATGTGCGAACCCGGGTGCCAGCAGAGCGTTCTACGAGGCAGTGCTGGGGCCGCTCGGCGGGAAGGCACTTCTCGTCTACGGCGATCACGTCGGCTTCGGCAGTTCGGACGCCGGGCCCGACTTCTGGATCGGCCCGGTCAACACGCCCGGTGGCCCGCACGACGACGTCCACCTCGCCTTCCGGGCGAGGTCGCGGGCGGAGGTCGACGCGTTTGTAGAGGTGGCGCGTGCTCGGGGCGCCGAGGTGCTGCATGAACCGAAGGAGTGGTGGTACAGCCCCGGGTACTACGGCGGCTTCGTTCGGGATCCAGACGGCAACAATGTGGAAGCCGTCCACCTCGGCGGTCCATGAGAGCGAGAGGAGGTGACAGCCATGGGAACGAAGCAATACGTGGCGTTGCTCCGTGGGATCAACGTCGGTGGGCGGAACAAGGTCCCGATGGCGGACCTGCGGTCAACTTTCGAGGCCGATGGATACCAAGCGGTTCGTACCTACATCAATTCCGGCAACGTGCTTTTCGAGTCCGGCGCACCGCCGGACTCCTTGGAGGGTGAACTCGAGGCGATGCTGGAGCGTCGGTTCGGTTTCCCACTCGTCGTCGTGGTGCGGTCGCACCTCCAACTCAGGAAGGTCGTCGAAGAGGCTCCTGACGGGTTCGGCGCGGAGCCCGAGACGTACCACTCAGATGTGATCTTTCTGAAGGCCCCGCTGTCGAGCCGGCAGGCCATGAAGGTCGTTGAACGGCGGGAGGGCGTCGACCAGGCCTGGCCGGGTACGGGAGTGCTCTATTTTGCCCGCCTGAGCGAGCGTCGCACACAGAGCCGGATGAGCCGCATCGTCGGCACCCCGGAGTATGCGCGGATGACGATCCGTAACTGGGCCACGACGACGAAGCTGCTAGCCCTCCTCGACGGGTGACGGATCGGCGACCGCCCACGGAGATTCGACCCTGGGTGCGCTGACTACGGTTGCGCCATGGCCTACGACGAGGCTCTGGCCCAGCGCATCCGCGAGCTGTTGTCGACGGAAGCGGATCTCACCGAGATGAAGATGTTCGGCGGGCTCGCGTTTCTGGTCGGCGGCAACATGGCCGTGGCCGCAAGCGGTGAGGGCGGGATCATGGTCCGGGTGGATCCGGCGAGCTCCGATCGACTTGTCTCGACGACGACGGCTCAGCCCGTCGAGATGCGTGGACGACCGATGCAGGGGTGGTTGCGCGTTGGCACGGCGGACCTTCGCACAAAGCGGCAGCTCGCCGAGTGGGTCCGGCGGGGAGCGACCTACGCCCGGTCGTTGCCCTCGAAGCAGTAGGCCACCGCGCACCTTCACGGTCAGCCGATGGATCGCCCTTGTCCCCGCTCAACCGGCAGACCTGCCTCCACCCAGTCCTCCTTGCCGCCCGAGTAGTGCTCGACCCGGGTGTAGCCGAGTGCTACCAGCCGGCGAGCGGTGTCGAGGGACATCTCGCACGAGCGGCTGCAGTACACGACGATGCGGGCGTCTCGATGGGGAACGGCTGACTCCACCAGTTCCTCCACCAGTGCGGGAGGCAGGTTGACCGCTCCTGGGAGGTGGGCGTCGGCGAAGAACGCCGGACCGAGCGCCTCCACCAGCACGATCGGCTCGTCGGCCTGAAGAAGGGCGACGAGTTGCTGGCGTGAGACGGAGCCGATCACGGCGCTCCCTTGGTCGGCGATGGGGTTCTCAAGAGGCAGAAGAACACCGCCCTCGCCCACATCGCTTTCATGGCGCTGGCACGGCTCGAGGCGCTGGAAAACCACTCACGCGTCAGCCAGAGTGAAAGGTGGTGGAGTTCGCGATTCTCGGACCGCTGGACGTGCTGGTCGGGAACGAGCACGTGCACGTCCGCCCCGGCTTGCCAAGGGTGCTCCTCACCAGCCTCGTCCTGCGAGCGGGCGACGTCGTGTCGGTGGACACGCTCATCGACAATCTCTGGGGCGAGGAGCTCCCGGCGAACCCCCTGAACGCGTTGCAGACCCAGATCTCCTATCTCAGGAAGGTCCTCGCCGCCGCGGGCGCCGCCACCGGGGGGTGCAGGGTCGAGGTCCTCGAGAGGGTGTCGGGCGGCTACCGCCTCCGGGCGACGGCCGACGAGGTGGACGTGCGTCGGTTCGAGCGGCTCGTCGCCGAAGCCCGGCGGCTGCTGGACAGCGGAACCGCTCCCGCGCTCGCAGCGGCCGTCGACCGGTTCGATGCAGCACTGTCGCTCTGGCGTGGTGACGCGTTGGCCGACGCAGTCGACCGCGAGTTCGCCCGGGCCGAAGCCACCCGGCTCGACGAGCTGCGGCTCGGCGCCATCGAGGCGCGCGTCGACGCACTCCTGGCATTGGGTCGCCACCAGGACGCCACCGAGGAGCTCGTGAAGCTCGTGCGCGACCACCCGCTCCGGGAGCGGTTCTACGAGCAGCTGATCGTCGCCCAGTACCGTTCCGGCCGGCAGGCCGAGGGGCTGCGTACGTTCGAGTCGGCTCGCCGACTGCTGGCCGACGAGCTCGGGATAGACCCGGGGCCTTCACTCCGCTCGCTGGAGTCAGCGGTGTTGTCCCACGATCCGAAGCTGGGCTGGACCCCGCCGCCCGGTCACGACGGCGGACCGGTCCTGGCCACGGTCGACGCCGCCTTCGCCCGCCCGGCCGCCCGGGCGCTTCCGGCCCTCCTTTCCGACTTCATCGGCCGTGACGACGAGCTGAAGCGGCTGGAGGAACTGCTCGTGCGGAGACGGCTGCTGACGATCACCGGACCCGGCGGAGCCGGCAAGAGCAGGCTCGCCCTCGAGCTGGCGCATCGACACCCTGCGGGGCGGAGCGCGTGGCTGGTCGACCTCTCCAGCGTGCGGGACGGCGAAGACGTACCGCTGGCCATCGCCGCGACCCTGGGAGTACCGACGCCCCCTGGCCAGGATCCGGTCGACCTGATCGGCCGTGCCCTGTCGGACCACGAGGGTCTCGTTCTGCTCGACACGTGTGAGCACGTCGTCGACTCCGTTGCCGGCGCCGTGAGCGCCATCCTCCGTCGCTGTCCGCGGATGGCGGTGCTGGCGACGAGCCGACGGCCACTGGCGATCACCGGCGAGGTGGCGTGGCCGCTTCCGCCCTTGAGCGTGCCGCCGGCGGAAGCAACCGATCCCGCGGCGATCGCCCGCTACCCGGCGGTCCAGCTGTTCTGCGTGCGGGCGACGGAAGTACGGCCGGGGTTCTCGCTCGACGCCGGCAACGCATCCCATGTCGCCGCGATCTGCGCCGCCCTCGACGGCCTCCCCCTGGCCATCGAGCTGGCCGCAGCACAAGTCGACGTCCTCACCCCCGGCACCATCCGCGCCCGCCTCGTCGACCGTTTCCGGCTTCTCGTCGGTGGCGGCCGAGATGCCGCCGCCCGCCAGCAGACGCTTCGGGCCACGTTCGACTGGAGCCTGGCGCTGCTCGACCCCCCCGAAAGGGAGGTCTTCGCCATGCTCGGGGCCTTTTCCGGTTCCTTCGACCTCGATGCCACCGTCGCGGTGGTCGGCGACGAGTATCCGGAAGCCCTGCGACTCGTGACCAACCTGGTGAGGCAGTCGATGGTGGTCGCCACGGGAGATGACCGGTTCCGTCTTCTCGATTCGTTCCGGGAGTACGCCAACGAGCTGCTGGCCGCGAGTGGTTCCTGCGACGCCGTCGCCGCCCGACACGCGCAGTGGTTCACCACCCTTGCCGAAGACGCCGATGTGAAGGTCCGCTCCGACGAGCAGGACGTGTGGCTGCGGCGCCTTCACGGCGAGCTTCCGAACTTCCGGCGGGCTCTCGAGTGGGCCTTCGATCGGGATCCGCAGCTCGGTGCCCGCCTGGCTACGGCGCTCAGCTGGTTCTGGACGTTGGAGGGCATGCTCATCGAGGCATGTCGTTGGCTGGACCGGGCGGTGGCGACGCCGAATCTTCCGCCACGGCTCCGTTCGAAGGCCCTGACGGCCAGCGGATACCTCGCCGCGCCGCTCGGCCGCCTCGACTACGCCCGCGACGCCTGCGATGAGGCCGCCGCCATCGCCGCCGAGGAGGGGGACGACTGGGCGGTTGGCAACGCCCTGATCACGGCGGGGGTGGCCCGCTGGGGGCTCGACGACTTCGACCGGGCGATCGACGCCCATACCGAGGCGATCGCCCGGTTCGCCGAGGTGGGCAACGAGTGGGGGATGAGCGTTGCCCGTGCGCTCCTCGCCCGCACGGCGGTCGACCGAGGAGACCCGGAGGCGCCGGCTCTTCTCCACGCAGCAGCCACCGGCGCCAAGGCCACTGGCGACCGGCACATCCTCGCTCTGGTCGCCGAACAGCAAGCTCGCCTTGCGCTACGGCTCGGTGACGTCCGGGGCGCCGTGGCCGCCGCGTCCGAGTGCCTTGCGCTTCACGAGTCGATCGGGTCACCTGAGGGGACGGCCGCCGCGCTGCACGTGTTGGGCATGGCGAGACGGGCGGCGGGTGAGAATGACCTCGCGGGGAGCGTTCACCTGCGCGCGCTCGAGCTCGCCGTCAGCATCGGCCACGCCGGTGCCACCGCAGAGGCGCTCGAGGACCTGGCCGTGCTGGCCTTCGAGGCCGGCGACCGGCAACGTGCCGCCCACCTGCTCACGATCGCATCTCGCGAACGGCATGAGACGGGAATTCCGGTGCGACGAGCCGATCGACACCGCCTGGAGGCACTGCTCGAAGCTGTCCCCATCGGAGAGCTGCAAGGCGAGGAGCGCGCCGCCGACGTCCTGGGACTGCTTCTGCACGCCGGGCGCTGAGCGTCCCTGCCCCCGCCGAGGGGCGCGGACGCCCGTTGCAGTGCCGTGCCAGTGCCGTGAAAGCGGCTCACGAGACGCTGTTCGCATGACGGAGCACACGATGACCCGCACCGAGGCGACGGCAGTCGCCGGGCGACCTCCCCTGGCGCCCGCGTTCGCCTTCCCGGTGATCGACCGATTCCTGCACGCTCGACCCAGTGCTGTCGTCGGTCTCCGGCGCGAGACGAAAACGGTCGTATCGCTCGAGGTGGAACGTCCGGCCGGCTTCCGGTACCGCGCAGGGCACTACGCGATGTTGCGGCTGGAGACGGAGGAGGGCCCCGACATGCGCCCCTTGTCGATCGCCAGCGCGCCCGACGACGGCAGCCTCGAATTCGCCACCCGCGTGGGGCCGAGCGCCTTCAAGCGTGCGCTCGTCGCCCTCCAGCCCGGCGCCGCCGTGAAGGTCTCGAGGCCCATGGGCTCGTTCCACTTCGAGCGGTCGCGTCCCGCCGTCATCGTGACCGGCGGCATCGGCATCACGCCACTGCGCAGCATGCTCCGCGACGCCGCCGCAACCGGACACGATCAGCCGATCCGGCTCCTGTACGGCAACCGCAGCGTGGACGAGATCGCCTACCGGCATGAGCTCGAGCAGCTGGCGGGCTCCGACCCGCTCCTGCAGATCACCTGGGCGCTCTCCGACCCAGCCGGCTTCGCTCCGGCGATCGGCGATGCCCACGTGGGGCGGATCGACGAAAGGCTCCTCCGCCGGCAACTGGAGGAGCTCCCCGACGCGGTGTTCTACCTCACCGGCCCGGCGGCCATGGTCACTGAGGTCAGGACCGTCCTCCGTGACCTTCGCCTCCCGCCACGCCGGCTCCGGATGTCAACCCAGACACTCCCAATCGACCGCAAGAGTCGCTCGCACTGAAAGGAGCAGCCATGTTGAAGCGAGTCGAGATGGACCAGCACGTGACCCTGTTCGACCAGCTTTCGAAGGAGGTCGGGCCGGTCGTCCTGGTGAACACCTTCCACGTCGCGCCCGAGGACGCCGATGCCCTTCTTGACGCCTGGTCAGGCGACGCCGCCTACCTCAAGCAGAAGCCAGGCTTCATCTCCACCCAGCTTCACCGCGGTGTGGCGGGCAGCGCCACGTTCCTCAACATCGCCGTGTGGGAGTCGGTCGAGGCGTTCAGGAACGCCTTCGGCGACCCGAAGTTCCAGGAAACGTTCGGCCGTTATCCCGACAGCACGGTTGCGTCACCCCATCTGTTCCAGAAGGTCGCCGTGCCCGGCATCTGCATCGACCGTTGAAAGGACTCGAGCATGAGTGCACCCGCAGCAACCATCGACCGTGAAGACCTCCTCACTCGCGCCCGCCGGGTCATCCCGGGGGGCGCCTCAGCCGGCGGGCGGCCCCTGTACGACGACGTGATCGACTCCGCCCACGGCGCGTACCTGTACAGCCCGACTGGCAAGCGCTACATCGACCACCTGCTGTCGTACGGCCCCATCGTGATCGGCCACACCGACGAGGTCGTGAACGCCGCAGTGGCGTCGACGATGAGCCGCGTGGATCTGAACTGGGTGGGGCCGCAGGCCAACGAGGTCGAGCTCGCCGAGAAGATCGTGGCCCTGGTCCCGTCGGCCGAGAAGGTCGTCCTGATGAACACAGGCACCGACGCCCTTCAGCACGCCCTGCACGTGGCCCGTGCTGCGACCGGTCGGCAACGCATCCTCAAGTTCCACGGGCACTACCACGGCTGGGTCGGTGAGCTCGGAGTCGGAGCGAACTTCGACGTCGAACCGGGTGCCGCGCCGGCGGCGAGCACGCCGAACTCCGGCGGTTCGGCGCCGGACGTGGCGGACGACGTGATCGTCGTGGACTGGAACGACATCGAGGCCGTCGAACAGGTCTTCCTGGCGCACGGACGCGACCTCGCCGCCGTCTTCACCGAGCCGTATCTCCACAGCTACACCAACGCGGCGCCCGCGCCCGGGTTCCTCGAGCGCCTGCGTGAGCTGTCGAGCCTTCACCGCGCCGTGCTCGTGTTCGACGAGGTGAAGACCGGGTTCCGGCATCACGTGGGCGGCTACCAGGTGATCGCCGGCGTCACACCGGACCTCACGGCCCTCGGAAAGGCAATGGGCAACGGGTTCACCATCTCGGCCCTCGCCGGCCGAGCGGACCTGATGGACCTGCTGGGCACGGAGGTCACGATCGACGGCACCTACTACGCCAATCCGTATGGCGCAGCAGCGTCGCTTGCGACGATCGCGCTTCTCGAGGCCGGTGCGGTGGAACACCTCTGGACACTCGGCGAGCGTCTGCGTGAAGGGCTCACCGCGGCCATCCGCGACACGGGCGTCGTGGCCAATGTCACGGGTGTCGGATCAGGCTGGATCATCAACTGGCGGGAGACGCCGCCGGTCACCTTCTCGGAGGCCGCGGACGCCGACTTCGACCGAGCCGAGTCGTTCCGGGTGGCCATGCTCGACGCGGGGATCCTCCTGCCGCCGTACGTCATCACCGACGCACGCATCTGCGCGGCCTACACCATCGATGACATCGACGAGACAGTCGAAGCGGCCCGGCGGGCCTTCGCCCTTGTCCGATGAAGAACGTGGCTCACCCACCGGAACCTGGGTCAACCGACGTCGTCCTGGCGATGTGAAGTGACCCAGAAAACTGGCGCCTCAGGTTCCGGTGTCGCTTTATGTCGTCTGACGACGCTCCATGTCGCCGGTTGCCGCCGACAGGCGCGCCGCCTCCGGCGGTGCCCACGACGTCGATCCGTCCATCACTTTCTGCGACCACCGACAGCTCCGGCATGAAGTACTCCGACTCACGGATCTTCTCCACCAGCTCGGCCTCGGCGCGAGAGCCGAAGGCGGCTGCGACGACGTCGGCGATGGCGCGATGGTCGTCGGGCCGCTCGGCGCGGCATGTCACCCCCGCC
>CADCTB010000212.1 GCA_902805665.1 uncultured Acidimicrobiales bacterium | reverse complement strand
ACCATGTCGTCGCGCCACACGTGCACGGCCGCCATCCCGTAGGCCAGCGGCCCCTCGACGTCGGCGTACATCGTGTCGCCCACGAACAGCGCCTCGGCCGGCTCGACGCCGCACCGCTCGAGGGTGTGGCGAAAGATCCGGGGATGGGGCTTGCGGGCGCCCGCCTGTGCCGACGTCACCACCAGGTCCGTCGCTCCCTCGAGGCTCGCGGCGGCAACGGCGCGGTCGATGTCCCAGTCCCAGTTCGAACAGATGGCCACGACCAGGCCCCGGTGTCGCAGTTCGGCGAGCACGTCGACGACCTCGTCGTAGGCCTTGAGGGTGTAGGTCTTCGATGCGTTGTGCAGGTCGGCGACCAGGGCGTCGAGATCGTCGGCGCCGACACCGCACGCTGCGGCCCGACGGCGCAGGCGTTGGTGCTCCCACGCCACATAGGCCTCGCGGCTGACCGAGTGCTCCAGGTGCTCGTCACCGTCGTTGGCCTCGCCGATGAAGTTCCACCCCCAGCGGTCCGCGTCGAAGGCGAGGCCGCGGCGGGCGAAGACCTGCTCGTGTGTTTCCCCCCAGGAGACGGCGCGGGCCAGGGTGCCGTAGAAGTCGAAGAGAACAGCTCGGACCGGGTCGATTCCAAGATCGTCCCACGGACCACGACCACACTCCCGTCAGCGGCCGTCAGGCGCCCCGGTGCACGTCAACCCCTGTGACCACTCCAGCAGGGCGGTCACGCACCCGCAGCCAGCCGAACACCATCCCCACCACTGACCAGAATGCGGCAGCTCCCGCGACGGTGGCCAGGCGGAACTGCCAGATGAGGGTGGCGGGCGCGTTGACGGGATCGGTGTCGGCCGGGAGTACGACGAGCCCCACGACGGCCAGGGTCACCCATACCGCCAAGGTGGCCGGAACCGCCTGAGGCGCCGGCATTCCTCGGGCGACGAACGCCCGCCAGGCCCGCCAGCCACCCCAGGTGGCCACCAACGACCAGGCCACGGCCACCAGGTAGAGCGCGGTGCGGCGACCGATGGTGTCGGGGTCACCGACCGCGGGGGGATTGGCCGGGTACTTGAGGAAGGGCAGCAGGAACACGCCGACGAACCCGGCAGCGGCCAGGGCGACCGCAGCCCGCCAGTCGTCCGCCGTCCGCACCCGGTGGCGGACGGTCGCGTAGGCCACGGTGAACACCACGCCCAGAGCTGCGCCGTACAGGACGGCCGCCGCCATCCCGCCCAGCTGCTGGGTGCCGCGGCCGAACATCTCGTCGCCACCGCCGCCCTCCAGGGCCACGGCCCGCCCGATCGGTCCTTCGCCGATCAGGCGCAGCACGAGCGCGAGGGCGGCTCCACCGGCCATGCCGGCCAGCACACCCTGCTTCAACAGTCGACGGAACACGGTCTCCCTCTACGGTGACGGTCTGGCTCCCCGACCGGGCCCTAGTGGCACGGCACGCCGAGCATGTGGCGGCCGTCGTGGAACAGCTCGTGCAGGACGGTGGCGCCCGCCTGCAGCGTCGCTCCGTTCTCCATGGTCAGGGCGTAGACGGTGGCCAGCGCCATCGCCATGACGAGCCAGGCCCATGCCGGCAGCGCGATGCGCTCAGCTGAGCTGGTCGCCAGCGTGCTTGTGGTTGTCTCCAATGGAAATCACCTCCTCTCCGTGTTGGTGATGGTGCTTGTGCTCGTAGCCCGGGAGGACGTGCCGGTAGACGCACAGGTCGCAGTTCATGTGGGCATCACCGGCGAGCGCTTCGCGGTAGCGCTCCACCACCAGCTCGGCGATGCGGGGATCGGCCCCCAGATGAGGGCCGGGCCGGGCGTCGACCTCTGGGTGCCTCGCGGCCCACTCGGTCACCTGGTCGGCGATGCGGTCGACGAGGATGCCGGTGAACAAGAAGTAGGGCAGAACGACGATCCGCGTCGCCCCCAGGAGGCGGCAGCGCTCCAGGGCGGCGGGCACCCCGGGCTGGGCCAGCGAGACGAAGGCCGGCTCGACCAGGGCCAGGCCCCGGGAGTCCCACAGCAGGCGGGCGACCTTGTACAGGTCGGCGTTCGCGTCGGGGTCGGAGGAACCGCGGCTGACAAGCACGACGGCCGTCGAGGCCGGGTCGCCGCCCCCCTCCTCGACGGCCGCCCGGATGCGGTCCTCGGCCACGGACAAGACCAGTGGGTGGAGGCCCAACTGGCGGGCGTAGGCGAAACGGACGGCTGGATGGCGGTGACGTCCACGGTGGAGTGCGGCCGGGCCGTCGTCCTTCATGTGGCCGGCGCCCAACAGGACGAGCGGAACGGCCACGACCGACGCCGCACCCCGCTCGACGAGGCGGTCCACCGCGGTGTCGAGATCGGGGGAGGCGAGCTCGATGAAGCCGCACCCGACGTCGAGCTCGGGGGCGGTCTCGGAGACGACCCGGGCGAGGTCCCAGTACTCGGCCACGCCGGCCGCCGACCGGCTGCCGTGGCCCACGATGAGCAGCGACGGCTGGTCAGCCACGCCGGTCCTTCGCCAA